>JBNKHC010000109.1:0-10383 GCA_050290145.1 Kiloniellaceae bacterium
ATCCTGGCGTAGGGGCCGTCGAGGGCCACCAGCTTGGCGCCGCCGGTGAAGAACTCCGGCGCGCCGCACTCGTCGACGTTCACATGGGCCTCGCGGTGGCAGTAGACGGCGCCGTAGCGCGGCACCAGGGCCGAGAGCGCCAGCGCGTTGGCGGCGCTGCCGGTGGCCAGCGGAAAGACCGCCACCTCGTGCTCGAAGACCTCCGCCACCAGCGCCTCCAGGCGGCGGGTGATCTCGTCCTCGCCGTAGGGCATGGCCGGCCCGGCGTTGGCGCGGGCGACGGCCTCCAGGATCTCCGGGCTGGCGCCGCTGACGTTGTCGGAAGCGAAGTTGGTCATGGGGCGGTCTGCATGCTGGGTATGACGGCCTTCACCCGGCCGAGTTCCTGCCCTTTGGCCAGGTCGACGATCACGAGCTGCTGGCAGCCGCGCCCCACCTGACCGGTGAAGCGCACCACCAGGCGGTCGCCGGCCAGCTCGCTGCCGGCGATAGCACAACCGTCCGGAATGGCCAGGTCCAGCACGCCGAAGGGCGCGGTCATGGCTCCTCCGCCCCCGACGCCCTGGGCACCGCCGGCCGCTGTCTCGCCGTCCCCGCCGGTGCGGGTCACCAGGCCGTACACCAGCAGGGCCATGCCAGCCATGATGAGGATGCCCATGAAAATGACGAGGGCTTTCAACGCTTGCATCGGGTAGAACCCCTTATCAGAAGCTGTACGCGTGGTCAGGGAGCGAGGAAGCATGGCCGCCCCCCAGGGTCAAGAACCAGATGAGGGCCAGGAGCGCCAGGAGGAGCGCCATGAGGTGAGAGCCGGGCCGGAAGCCGCCGGGGAGCGGCTGGACCGCCTGCTGGCCGGCGCCCTGCCCGCCCTCTCGCGCAGCCGCCTCAAAGCCCTGATCGAGGAAGGCCAGGTGAGCGCGGACGGCAAGCCCGTCACCAGCCCCGCGGCCAAGGTCAAGGCCGGCCAAACTTTCGCCATCATTATCCCCGAAGCTAGGCCCGTCGCTCTGGAAGGTCAGGCGATTCCCCTGGAAATCCTCTACGAGGACAAGGACCTCATCGTGTTGAACAAGCCGGCAGGCCTGGTCGTGCATCCGGCGGCGGGCAACCCCGACCGGACCCTGGTCAACGCCCTGATCGCCCATTGCGGGTCCGGGCTGGAGGGGGGGCTGACAGGCATCGGCGGCGAGCAGCGCCCGGGCATCGTCCACCGCCTGGACAAGGACACCTCCGGGCTGATGGTGGCGGCCAAGACCGAGGCGGCCCACCAGGGCCTGGTCGAGCAGTTTGCCGCCCGCACCATCGAGCGCAGCTACCTGGCCCTGGTCTGGGGCCTGCCCAGCCCGGCGGCGGGCACGATCACGGGCAACATCGGCCGCAGCCCCCGAAATCGCAAGAAAATGGCGGTTCTGCGCCGCGGCGGCCGTCCGGCGGAGACCGGCTACCGGGTGCTCAAAAGCCTCCAGAACGGCAAGGTCAGCCTGGTCGAATGCCGCCTCAAGACCGGGCGCACCCACCAGATCCGCGTCCACATGGCCGAGGCCGGGCACCCCCTCTTGGGCGACCCGCTCTACGGCCGCGGCGACGGCCGGCGGGCCAAGGCCCTGCCGGCCCGGGCGCAAGCGGCGCTGGCCGCCCTGGGCCGCCAGGCCCTGCATGCGAAAACCTTGGGATTCCAACACCCTGTGAGTGGGGATACCTTGCAGTTTACCTGCGAATTACCATCTGACATTGGTGCCTTGATTCGTTCCTTAGAATGATTTTAAATAAACCCGACTGAAACAGTCGGATTTGGCGCTGGCCACGGGGGGATCCATGCTAAACTGGCACCCGAAAGCACGGAGCCCCCACCCTGGCGAAGGGCCGTCCGCGTCAGTTTCCGTTCAGTTGGCGAGTGTATCGAGGAGTCTGGGGCAGCCGACCCGCCCGGGACTGCCCAGCATGGAGTACCGCTATGGCCGCACCTAAAGTTCCCGTCCTTGCCCCGGAAGGCAATCTCAGCAGCTATCTGCAGGAGATCCGCAAGTTCCCGATGCTGGAGCAGGACGAAGAGTACATGCTCGCCAAGTCCTGGCGGGAGCGCGGCGACACCGAGGCGGCGCACAAGCTGGTGACCTCCCACCTGCGCCTGGTGGCGAAGATCGCCATGGGCTACCGCGGCTACGGCCTGCCGCTCTCCGAGCTGATCTCCGAGGGCAACGTCGGCATGATGCAGGCGGTCAAGCGCTTCGACCCGGAGCGCGGCTTCCGCCTGGCGACCTACGCCATGTGGTGGATCCGCGCCTCGATCCAGGAATACATCCTGCATTCCTGGTCGCTGGTGAAGATGGGCACCACGGCCTCGCAGAAGAAGCTGTTCTTCAACCTGCGCAAGCTGAAGGGCCAGCTGAAGGCCATGGAGGAAGGCGACCTGCACCCGGAGAACGTCTCCAAGATCGCCGAGACCCTGGGCGTGCCGGAGCAGGACGTGGTTTCCATGAACCGCCGCCTCTCGGCGCCGGACCACTCCCTCAACGCGCCGCTGCGCATCGACGGCGACGGCGAATGGCAGGACTGGCTGGTCGACGAGGGCGAGAACCAGGAAACCCTGCTGGCCGAGTCCGAAGAACTGGGCAAGCGCCGCGCGCTCCTGAAGGCGGCGATGGAGAACCTCAACGAGCGTGAGCGTCACATCCTGCAGGAGCGCCGGCTGAAGGACCAGCCGACGACGCTGGAGGACCTGTCCCAGGAATACGGCATCAGCCGCGAGCGGGTGCGCCAGATCGAGGTGCGGGCTTTCGAGAAGCTGCAGAAGGCGATCCGCAACGCCGCCATCGAGGAACGCCTCGCGGTGAGCTAAAGGGGCGGTCAGCCAAAGGGCTCTAGGAGACTGGCTGGGGCTCGACCAGCTCCGCCTCGGTGACCTCCAGGTCTTCCTCGTCTTCGCTCGCCGCTTCGTCGTCCTCGGCTTCTTCGGCCTCGTGGGGCATGGCGATCTCGACGCCTTCGGCCACGGCGTGGCCCCACTCGGCGATCAGCGCCTTCTGCTTGCGCACCAGCCCCTTGATGCGGGTCTGAGTGGTCATGCGGTAATAGCTGCCGACGATGGTGGGCATGAGGCCGAAGATCGCCCAGCCGACCCCCGCCGCCCCGTAGGCCACGACCCAGACGAAGACGTCGCCGATCAGGTCCATGGCCGCCGGATGGCTCTGCCCGCGGGTCCAGAGACTGATGATGGCCGGCAGGGTGCCGGCGAAGTTCAGCAGCCCCACGGTGATCGCCAGGTGCTTCTCGCGCGACCGGTCGGTAACGTAGGCGACCACTGTCGGTCCCATCATGGTCGCGAAGACCAGGGTCGTCGGCAGCAGCAGCGCGGCAAAGGGGAACAGCAGCATCAGGACCAGCGCCTTGACCCAGGGTTTCATCGGCCCGCGTCGCGCCTTGCCCCGCTTCCGCTTACCTGTTGTCTTCGCTCTTGCCGCCGCTTTCGCCATGCTCCCCGCCCCGCCCTAGAATACCGAGTTCAGGGTGATCAGCAGCACCGTCACCGCGGCGACGACCGAGGAGACGATGCTGGCGGCCTCGCGGGCGCTGCCCCGCACCACCGCCGGCTTGGTGAGGCCGCCGTTGCGCAGCCAGTTCATCTGCTCGACCAGCGAGGCGAATTCCACCTTGGCGCGGCGGAAGCCCTCTTCGTCGGCGGAGCGGCGCTGCGGGTTGTCGACCATCTGCACCAGGGCCGTGAGATTGCCCTTCGCCGCCAGCTCCTGCAGCATTGCGGCCATCTGCTCACGGCGGGTGCGGTTGCGGAACTGGTCGACCACGGGCTTCATCAGGGCTGCGCACCAGGCAGCCAGGTGCGGCACGCGCGCCGGTCCCGCCGCGGTCTGCACCTCGGCCAGCAGCCGCACGACGCCGAGATTGAAGACCTTCGCGTCCTCGTCGTGCGTCAGCTCGGTGAAGGCGCGGTCGGGCGCCGACTTCATGTGCGCGGAGACGAAGCCGGCAATGTGCCAGTCGATCGGCGGGCGCTCGGTCTTGCCCTCGCGGGCAAGGCGCTCCAGGGCCGGCAGCAGGTCATCCAGCTCGGCCACATAGTCGTTGCGCAGCAGCGGGCTCTGGCAGGGCCAGCTCGAATTGAGCGAATAGAGCGCGCGCTCCAGGCCGTAACCGATGCGCGGCTTGGTCAGATGCAGGATGATCAGGTCGTAGGTGCGCGCGAAAGCCACGAGGTCGGCGCGCGTATGCGGCTGCGAGTCGATCCAGTGCTGCGGCAGTTTGTTGATCATCAGTTCGGCAAAGGTCTGGCGCCGCTTTTCATCGTGGTAGTTCACGGCAAAGGCCGTGGCCAGACCCTGGATGCGCGCGGCGACCTGCTTGTAGCGCAGCGGCGCCTGGTGATCCAAGGCGATGAGCACGCGCGACAGCAGGCGATCTTCAAGCGAGCTCGCGCTGCCGCCGCCGATGCCGATGACGGACTGGGTCGCAGTGCCCACGGCATTGGCGCGGATGTCGTCGGAGAGCGACCGGCGGATCCAGCGCTCCAGGTCGTTCTCCCGGATGACCTGCAGAGCCGCCGACCAGTTGCGGCCCATGGCGTTGGAAAGCGCCGGCGCGTTGTTGTAGTCGATCCCCTCGAAGGGAAAGAGGCGCGCCGCCTTGGGCGGCAGCAGGGCCTGCTTCGGGCTGAGGTGGCGCCCGTTCAGCCAGAGCTGAAGGTCGTCGTGACGCCAGCGCTCCTCCGGGTCGTCGCAGAGCAGGCCGCGCAGGACCTCCACCATGGGCAGCGACAGGCGCGTGTCGCCCACCAGGGTGGCGTAGGACCCCTTGCTGATCTTGGCCTCGACGATTTCCTGCTCACTCAGGTGGGCGACGGGATTGCCGCCGCAGATCAGCACCAGAATCAAGACGCCCAGCGCATAGAAGTCATCGGCGGGACTGCCGTGCCCGCGCCCCTCGGGCATCGACATGGCGCTGTCGATTGGCTCGTAGATCGACGGCTGAGCCATGGCCGGCGGGCCCGAGAAGCATTCCCCCAGCAACACTGAGTCCCGCGTCCCGTCGGAGAAGAACAGGTTGTCCGCCCGGATGCCGCGATGGGTCAGCAGGCGGTCGCCCAGCTCCTTGAACATCGGCAGCAGGGGATGCATGACGACGCGGACGACGCGGTCCTCGCGCCAGGGGTCGATGGTCGCCTCCGGGCTCGGGAGGATGCGTTCGCCGCCGGGCTGGTGCAGGATGATGACGAAACGCCGCGCCCGCTCCGGCGGCCAGTAGACCACCCCCCAGCGCAGGGGCGAGGTCATGGGCAGGCGGTTGAAGCGGGAGAACTGGGTCAGCACCTCGGTCCGGGGGGCCACGTCGGTGCGGCAGACCAGGGCGAAGAGGGCCTTGGGCGCGCCGCGTTCGTCGGTGGCGTTGTACGCCTTGACGCCGCCGGGCGCATCGAGCGCGGGAATCGGCTCCTCGGGGTGGATCCGATACCGGTCCGCCACCGTGACCAGGCCGGCCTGGTCGGCCCCCTTAATATCCGCTTGCCGCGCTTGACTGCTCATTGCCGCTATTAAACGAAGCCGAAATCCCCCGGGGCGGCCGGAGGGGCCGTCCCGCAGCCTTCAACTTAGCCGCAATAAGGCAAACAGATGGTTAAGGCCGCGGGCCCGGAAGCGCAGAATTCCGCGCCTTTCGCGCGGTTCGGAGCCCGCAAAGAGCGCCGGGGCCTCAATCGGCGAAGGGGTCGCGCACCAGGATGGTGTCGTCGCGCTCGGGCGAGGTGGAGAGCAGCGCCACCGGCACCTCGATCAGCTCCTCCAGGCGGCGGATGTACTTCACCGCCGGGGCCGGCAGCTCGGCCCAGGAGCGCGCGCCCATGGTGCTTTCCTGCCAGCCGGGGATGGTCTCGTAGACCGGCACCGCCTTGGCCTGGCGCGAAGGCTGCGCGGGCAGATAGTCCAGCCGCTCGCCCTCGACGTCGTAGCCGATGCAGACCTTGATCTCCTCCAGGCCGTCCAGCACGTCCAGCTTGGTCAGCGCGATGCCGTTGATGCCCGCCACCTTGGCGGCCTGGCGCACCATCACCGCGTCGAACCAGCCGCAGCGCCGTTTCCGGCCCGTCACCACGCCGAACTCGCGGCCGCGCTCGCCCAGGCGCTCGCCGATGGCGTCGGTCAGCTCGGTCGGGAAGGGCCCGCTGCCGACGCGGGTGGTGTAGGCCTTGGTGATGCCCAGCACATAGTCCAGCGCGGCGGGGCCCATGCCCGAGCCGGCGGCGGCGCTGCCGCCCACGGTGTTGGACGAGGTGACGAAGGGATAAGTGCCGTGGTCGACGTCCAGCATGACCCCCTGGGCGCCCTCGAAGAGAATGCGCTTCCGGCTGTGCCGGGCCTGGTCGAGGCTCTGCCAGACGCGGTCGGCGAAGGGCAGGATGCGCGGCGCCAGCTCCAGCAGGCTGCCCACGATCTCGTCGGCGGTGAACTCCGGCTGTCCGAGGCCGCGCAGCAACGCGTTGTTGTGCACCAGCAGGCCTTCGACGCGCTGGTGCAGCAGTTCGGGATCCGCCAGGTCGCAGAGCCGCACCGCGCGGCGGCCGACCTTGTCCTCGTAGGCCGGGCCGATGCCGCGCCCGGTGGTGCCGATCTTGCCGTCGCCCTTGGCCGCCTCGCGGGCGCGGTCCACGGCACCGTGCATCGGCAGGATCAGCGCGACGCTCTCGGCGATGCGCAGGCGCTCGGGCGTCACGTCGACGCCCTGCGCGCGGATGCGGTCGATCTCCTCGATCAGCGCCCAGGGATCGACCACCACGCCGTTGCCGATGACCGAGAGCTTGTCCTGACGCACCACACCGGAGGGCAGCAGCGACAGCTTGAAGACCTCGTCGCCGATGACCAGCGTGTGGCCGGCGTTGTGACCGCCCTGGTAGCGCACCACCACGTCGGCGCGCTCCGACAGCCAGTCGACGATCTTGCCCTTGCCCTCGTCCCCCCACTGGGACCCGACGACGACCACGTTAGCCATGATGGATCAGTCCTTTATTTCCGAAATGTCGCCGTCGCGCAGCACATGGCCGCAGCCCAGGCGCCGTGCTTCGGCCGCGGCGTCCGCCGCCGCCGCAAGGCCGGCCAGGGTGACCCAGCCTTCGGCGCGCAGGCGTCTGCCCTCCTCCGCCGGCGTGCCCAGCGGCAGGTAGACGCGCCGGGCCGGCGCCGGCGCCGGCAGGGCCCGCAGCACGGTGTCCATGAAAAGCGTGAAGCCGGTCGAGGACTCGCGCTCGCCGCTAGGGCCGGAGGCCTCGTAGCGGCCGCCGCGGCCCAACTCCCCGCGCACGCCCTTGGCGAAGAGAATGAAGCTGATACCGGTCTGGTACTCGAAGCCGCGATGCTCCACCGGATCGACGGTGAGGCGCGCCTGCGGCGCCGCCGCGCGGATCAGCGCCACCACCTCGACCAGGTGCTTCACCTCGCCGGCCGCGGCCTCGGGCAGCGCAAGCTTCTCCAGCGCCGCCAGCGCCTTGTCGGCCGGCCCGGCGGCGCGCAGCAGTTCCTGGAACAGGCCGGCATGGTCGCCGGCCAGGTCGGTCACCGCCGCGGCGTCCTTGCGGTCGAGGGCGAGGCGCAGCTCGGCGACCTGCTCCGCAGCCAGGCCGAGGTCCTTGGCCAGGGCGCCGACCAGCGGCGGCAGGTTGAGATCTACGGAGAGGTCCTCGACACCCAGCTTGGTCAGTGCCTCGATGGCCAGGGCCACCACCTCCGCATCGCCGGTCGCGTCGGTGGCGCCGATCAGCTCGACGCCGGCCTGGGCAAACTGGCGCTCGGGGCGCAGCTGGCTGCCGCGCACCTGCAGCACCTGGCCGCCGTAGCAGAGGCGCAGCGGGCGCGGTGCGTTCCTCAGGCGGGTGGTGGCGATGCGCGCGACCTGCGGCGTCATGTCGGCGCGCAGGCCCATCATGCGCTGGCTGACCGGGTCCATCAGGCGGAAGGTCTGGCCCGCCACGGCGGCGCCGGCGCCGGCCAGCAGCGCCTCCTCGAATTCCAGCAGCGGCGGCTTCACCCGGTCGTAGCCCTGCGCCTGGAAAGCGGCGATGAGGCGCTCCACCACCGCCGACTCGTGCGCGGCGAGCGGCGGCAGCACGTCCTCCAGGCCGGCCGGTAGAAGGCCCTTTTCGGCGTGATCGGTCATGTCAGCAGATCGGCGGAGAAAAGCGGTCCGGTTCCATGGGATAAGCACGGAAGCGGTCGTGCCCCGCTCCCCCAGCGCCACTTGCGCCGTCACGGGGCCCGCTTCCGCCCTCTGTTACCAGCCCAGGCCGTCTCGGGCAAACAGAAAACCGCTGCCCCTCTTCACGCCCCAAAGGGAAAGCCTGGAATATCAACGTCTTGACGCAGCCTGGGGGCTGGCTGCCGCGCCCCGGCAGGTGTAGACTGGCGGTCAACAAACAAGACCGGACGCCACCGCCCTGCCCCTTTATCCTGCCTCCATGAGCCTCAAAGCCTTCCGCCTCTCCGCCCCCGGCACCCTGGCCGCCGACAGCCGCGGGCCGGACCGTTTCCTGGGCCTGCTGTTGCTGGCCTCGGCCGCGGCGCTGTTGGCCGGCTGGCTGCTGCCGGTGATGACCGTCCATACCCTGGTGATCTTCGACGACGAGGTCTCCATCCTGACCGGCGCCTTCCGCCTGCTGGAGAGCGGCGACTACGCCATCTTCGCGCTCATCGTGCTGTTCACCGTGGTGCTGCCGGTGGGCAAGCTGATCTTCGCCTGGCTCGCCTGGAGCCGCCTCAAGGTCGACGACCCGCGGGTGCGCCGCGCCCTGCAGTGGGTCGAGGCCGTCGGGCGCTGGTCGATGCTCGACGTCTTCGTCATCGCCATCCTGGTGGTGGTGATCAAGCTGTCGCTGATCAGCGACGTGGAGATCCATTCCGGGCTCTACGTCTTCATCGCCGCGGTGGTGCTCTCCATGATCGCGGTGCGCCGCATCGCCGTGCTGGCGCACAGGAAGCTGGAAGAGGCGGGCTAGTTTCGCTCGGCTGCACATCCTTCGAGACGGGCCTGCGGCCCTTCTCGGGATGAGGACCGGGTGAACGACCTCATGCTGAGGAGCAGGCGAAGCCTGCCTCTCGAAGCATGTGATCCAGGGAACGCCGTCAGCGGTAGAGCCGTACTTCCAGGCCGTCGTCGAGCCGGAAGATCACCTCGTCCATGCCGTTGCCGTCCAGGTCTTCCAGGCGGAAGTCGCCGATGATCTGCGCGTCGTAGAAGCTGCGCCCCAGCAGTTTCAGCTCGCCGTCCTGGTAGCGCATGACGCGCAGGGAGCGGCGCCGCGCCGAGGGCAGGAAGATCTCCGGCAGGCCGTCCTCGTCGAAGTCGAGGATCGCCGAGAGCCCCAGTTCGCGCGAGCCGATGAGGTGGTTGGAGAATCCGGCCCAGGAAGCCTCCTCCACCAGCTTGTCGCCCTTGAGTGAGACGATGCGCAGGATACCGCCGATGTGCGGCGTCTCCACGTAGGCCACCTCGATCTCCCCGTCGCCGTCGAAGTCGGCAGCGCCGATGGGGTTCAGCCAGCGATGCGACGTGAGGTTCTGCGGCCCCTCTGCAATCAGCTTCAGCTCCTCGCCGACCAGGCCATAGGCGGTCAGCACCGCGCCGTGCGTGAGGGAGGAGCGCACCAGCAGCACCTCCGGCTCGCCGTCCCGGTCCAGGTCGGCCAGACGGGGCTTGAGGTCTTCGAAGACCTGGTCCTCGGGGAGCAGCAGCTGGCGTTCGCTGCCGTCGGCGAGACGCAGCAGCAGGCCGCCGGCCTCCACCGCGTCGCCCAGCACGCCGTGGTCGTAGCGCTCGGTCGGCGCGATCAGCCAGGCCTCGGCGATGCGCCCCCAGGCGCCGCCTGCCGCCAGGGCCGGCTGGCCGTCGGGCAGTGCGTTTTCCGGCCGGGCGGTACGGCGCACCTCGATCTTCATGCGCGCGGAGGGCTCGGCGAAGAAGGGCCGGAAGCCGAGCGCCTCCAGGCTCTTGATCGGAGCGGCCGCCGCACCCCCCGGCGCCACCCAGCAAAGGGCGGCACCGAGCAGCGCGAGGCCGGCAAGGACAGTTTTAGAAACGCAGGGGCTCGGCCTGCTTGGTGTGCGGCAGGGCACGCACCTTCTCCAGCGTCTGGGGATCAATCTGCTCGTCCAGTTCCAGAAGCGCGATGGCGTCCTGCCCCTGGGCGGCGCGGCCCAGGTGGAAGGTGGCGATGTTGACCCCGGCGTCGCCCAGCGTGGTGCCCAGCGCGCCGATGAAGCCCGGCTTGTCCTCGTTGGTGATGTAGAGCATGTGCGGCGTCAGCGCCGCCTCGATGGAGATGCCCTTGATGTCCACCACGCGCGGCTTGGTGCCGCCGAAGAGGGTGCCGGCCACGCTGCGCTCGCCGCG
>JBNKHC010000110.1:0-5912 GCA_050290145.1 Kiloniellaceae bacterium
TTCCTGGCGCTGCCCGAAGGCGCGCTGGTCAGCGTGCCGCGCCTCGGCCTCGGCGCCTGGGCCGCCGTCATTTTCGTCGGGCTTTCCAGCGGCGGCGCCTTCTTCTGCTGGCTCTGGGCGCTGGGCCGCCTGCCGCCGACCCAGGTGACGGTCTTCCTGTCACTGGGGCCGGTGACGGCGGCCGTGCTGGGCAGCCTCTTCCTGGACGAGCAGCTCGGCTGGCTGACGCTGGCCGGCCTTGTTGCCGTGGTGGCGGGACTGATCGTCGCCTTCGCGCGCCGCGGCGCGCCCCCGCAGCGGTCTAGAGCCAGCGCCTGACGCGGGCCTTGTAGTCCAGGTAGTCGCGGCCGAACTTGCGCTCCAGGTAGCGCTCCTCGCGGCGGATGACGCCGAACTCCATGATCAGAATGACCAGCGGGAAGAAGACCAGGATCCCCAGGCTCGCGGTGGCGCAGACCACGCCGAGGTAGATCAGCGCCATGCCCAGGTAGATGGGGTTGCGGCTGCGGCGGTAGGGCCCCTCGGTCACCAGCGCGGTGGTCGGGCGGTGCGGCGGCAGCGGCGTGCGGGCGCCGATGAAGCGCCCGCCGGCCCAGAGGATCAGCAGCAGGCCGCAGCCGCCGAAGGCGACGCCCAGCCACAGCCCGCCGCTGGCGTCGCGCTCCGGCAGGGATGGCAGGTGCAGCAGCCAATCGGCGCCGAGACCGAGGGCCAGGCCGGCGAGATAGACAAGGGGGGGCGGCGCGATGACGCCCGCCGTGTCATGAGTCCCCATCCGGTCTATTTGGGTTCGATCTTCGAGATCTTGTTGCCCTCGATACCCAGGCCGGCCATCAGGCCCTTCTGGTCGAAGAAGAAGACGTAGATGCTCTCGCGGGCCGATGTCGTGGTCAGCTTGCCGGCGACTCCTGCATCCACCACGACCAGGGAGGGGGCCGAGCCGATCTCCCAGCCGTCGCTGCGGTCCAGGTAGCCCAGGGCATTCTCGTCCAGGAAGAAGATGGCGTAGCCGAACTTCTGGATGCCGGCCTGCAGCCCGATGGAGGCGGCGACGGTTTCGTAGTAGCCCGTTACCTGGTCGCTCTCCAGGAGCGCCCCTTCGCCGTAGAGGCCGCCGATGATCAGACCGCCCTTGACGATTTCCGAAAACACCAGGGTGCCGACGGCGTCCTTGGCGATGGCGGCCGCCCCCGGCGACTGTTTCAGCAGGGACTCCAGGGCCGCGCGCGATTTCATCTCGATGGTCGCGGCGTCTTCGGCCTTCGCCGGCGTAGTGGGGCTGATGGCGGTGATAGCGGCACAGAAGGCCAGGGCGGCCAGCAGGCGGTTGAACATCGATCACTCCTCCCAGGCACCTGTCGCGAGTGCAGTTGCAACTCTACTGTGCTGTGGAAGGAGCTGTGAAGAAAGAAAGCGTCGCCGCCGCCCGGCTCAGTCCGGGTTGATCTCGGTGATCTTGGTGCCTTCGATGGTCAGGCCGGCCATCAGGCCCTTCTGGTCGAAGAAGAAGACGTAGATGTTCTTGCGGGCCGAGGTCGTGGTCAGCGAGGCTGCGGCGCCTGCTTCGACGACCACCACGTTCGGGGCGGTGCCGATCTCCCAGCCATCGCTGTTGTCGAGGTAGCTGAGGGCCTCTTCGTTCATGAAAAAGACGGCATAGCCGAAGGTCGTCAGCCCGGCCTGCAGGCCGAAGGACGCGGCGGCGGTGCTGTAGTACTGCTTGACCGCGTCGTTCTGGAAAAGGGCGCCCTCGCCGTATTGGCCGCCGATGATCAGGCCGCCTTTCAAGATCTTGGGGAAGACCAGGATGCCGGCGGCGTCGTCGGCCAGCTTGTCTGCGGGGATGGATTTCTTCCTGAGCAACGCCAGGGCCTGGCGCGAGTCCCGTTCGATGGTTGCCGCGTTGTGCTCTTCCTGGGCGCCCGCAGGGGCGGCTGTGAAGGCGGTGGCGGCGATGACCGCCAGGACAGCCAGAATCGCCGAAACGCGAACTACCGGAAGGCGGAAGGGCATCGAAGTCTCCTCGTCAGATTGGCAACCGTAGTGTCACCTTATTCTACTGCGGCTTGATCAAGCGGGCGTAGGGCGAAGAAGGGGGCAGCCGCTTCGGCCGCCGCCCTAGCTGCTTGCCGCAGCGCAGCCTTCCGAAAAAGCCTCTACTGAAGGAGTCGGGGGCCCTTCATGTCGACCGGGCCGGCCTCCGGCAGCACGCCGAGGCGGCGGGCGACCTCCTGATAGGCCTCCTCGACGCCGCCCATGTCGCGGCGGAAGCGGTCCTTGTCCAGCTTCTCGTTGGTGGTGACGTCCCACAGGCGGCAGGAGTCCGGGCTGATCTCGTCGGCCAGGACGATGCGCATTTCCTCGTCCTCCCACAGGCGGCCGAACTCCAGCTTGAAGTCGACCAGGCGCAGGCCGACGCCCAGGAAGAGGCCGCAGAGGAAATCGTTCACGCGCAGGGCGTACTGCAGCATCTCGTCGAGGTCCTGGGTGTTGGCCCAGCCGAAGGCGGTGACGTGCTCTTCAGAGACCATGGGATCGCCCAGCTCGTCGTTCTTGTAGTAGTACTCGACGATGGAGCGCGGCAGCGGCGCGCCTTCCTCCAGCCCCAGGCGCTTGACCAGGGAGCCGGCGGCGACGTTGCGCACCACCACCTCCAGCGGGATGATCTCGACCTCGCGCACCAGCTGCTCGCGCATGTTGAGCCGGCGCACGAAGTGGGTCGGCACGCCGATGCTCTCCAGCCGCGTCATCAGGTATTCGGAGATGCGGTTGTTGAGCACGCCCTTGCCGGTGATCACGCCCTTCTTCTGGTTGTTGAAGGCGGTGGCGTCGTCCTTGAAGTACTGGACGAGCGTGCCCGGCTCCGGCCCCTCGAAGAGGACCTTGGCCTTTCCTTCGTAGATCTGTCTGCGTCGCATCTCTTGCACCTGAAAGTGAGGCCGCCCGGACGGGCGGCGTGCATCCGGATTGGGTTTTTCTTCCCATCGCGCAGCGCTCGGCTCGCTCTCTGCGCTTTCTTTTCCCTGCAGCTTTGGGCGGATTGCGGCCCCGAAGGCTTTGGGTCTACGTCATATAGCAGGTGAAGGGGGGCAAAACAATGACGCCCGCTGGCTCCGCGGATTATGTCGTAACACGCTGTAATAAATAATACTTTAGGAATCTTCGGGCGCCGCCGCCAGGTCTTCAAGGGGGCTGTAGGCATGGCGGTCGGGGCGCCCGGGCGCGAAGAGCCAGACCGGCCGGGCGGGGGCCTCGCCGGGCGCCTCAGCCGCCGCCGGAAGGGCCAGCAGCGAGGAGGAGACGGTCTGGAATCCGCCGCGCTCGACGGTCATGGCGGCCTCCGTGTGGGCGTCGCCGCGGGCCAGGATTTCCTGCCAGGCGGTCCAGTCGCCGCCCGGCGATCCCGGCGCATCCGGGTCGGGGGCGGCGGCGGCCTGGAAGGCCGGCAGGTGGCGCTCGATGCGCGGGCTCGCGCGGTCGTTGAGGTCGTCGGCGGTGAGCATGGAAAGGCCCTCGGGCACCGGCTTGATCTCGATGACCTTGGCCTCCGGCGTGCCCCGGTTGCGCAGCCAGTAGGCGTCGCGGTTGTCGGCGACCACCATGTTGAAGCTGCGGTAGGCCGCCGGGTTCAACTCCGCCAGGGCCTCGGCGGCCTGAACGGCGTCGGCGTGGTCCAGGGCCTCCAGCACCAGCTCGCCGCGGCTGCGCTTGCCGGGCGCGGGTCCGAGGGAGGAGCGGCGGTTGAGGATGGCGGCCACCACCCCGTGGTCGTTGAGGCCCAGCCAGGAGCCGCCGGCGGTGCGGTCGAGCCCGGCGACGACCTCCGGGCGGTCTGGCCAGTGGCGCCCGGGGGGCGCCCAGGGCCGGTCGATCATTTCGTCGCGGTTGGCCGCCAGCACCAGAGGCCAGGGGTGCCAGGGGCGGCGCAGAATGACAAGGGTGCACATATTTGGGGGGAAATCGCTCTGAGGTCGGATGGACGGAGGGCCGGGGCCGGCAGAGCCCGCAGAAAACCGCAAGGGAGAGGTTTATCGCAGCCGCGAAGGACGCTATAAACCCTTTGATGAACCGCTACTGCCGCAGGCAGCCGAGCATAACCGCTATGTGAAGGGTCGGCTACGCCGTTGCCCGGGGAGGCGTTCCCAGGGGCGTGAAGGGGGCCACCTCAGGAGACCTATCGACCGATGCCGACATTCAACGAACGCGAAAAGGCTTTCGAGGACAAGTACAAGCACGACCAGGACCTGCAGTTCCGCACCGAGGTCCGGCGCAACAAGCTGCTCGGCCAGTGGGTCGCGCGGGAGCTCTTCGGCCTGGATGGCGAAGCGGTGGAAAGCTACGCCAAGGACGTCGTCGCCTCGGATCTGGACGAGCCGGGCATTGATGACGTGGTGCGCAAGGTCATGGCCGACATCGAGGCCAAGGGCGTCGACTTCAGCGAGCACCGCCTGCGCCACCGCATGGACGAACTGCTGGCCGAGGCCAAGCAGCAGATCATGAACGAATAGGCTGCGGCAGCGCCGAGCCAACGCGAAAGGGCCGCCCTTTGGGGCGGCCCTTTTCTGTTCTCTGATCTGCGGAGACCGCACTTGAACTCAATCGGTCACCCTCGGGCTTGACCTGAGGGTCCATGGTTTGGCTTGGCGCCCGGCCCATCCATGGATCCCGGAACGCGCTCGCTGACGCTCACTTGTCCGGGATGGCAGTCGCAGTCACTTCGCCGCCTGCGTCCGACCTACTCCTCAACGCGACCCGTCGCGTCACGATCGCGGTCGTATCGTCTCTTGAGCGGAAACGGGGGCAACCAGGACTCGCGGCGGACGGTCCAGAGTTCGTAGGTCGGCTTCAGCTGGTCGGGGGCATCCAGCGATCCCAGGTTCACTTCGATTTCGTCGGCGCTGCGTCCGAAAACGGTGGAGCCGCAGTGCGGACAGAAATACCGCCCGGCGTAGTCGCGGGTTTCGCCCTCGATCGTCACCGCATCCTGCGGGAAGACCGCGGAGGCGTGAAAGAGGGCGCCGTGATGCTTGCGGCAGTCGAGGCAGTGACAAAGGCCGACCCGGTAGGGCTGTCCCGTCGCCACGATGCGGACCTTGCCGCAGAGGCAGCCGCCGGTGAAGCGGTCCATGCTGCGTCTCCCGTGAAATCAAGCGGTCGGCATGGTTACGACGAAGAGCACCGCCAGTGCAATGGCCCGCTGCGGGTGGCGGAAGCCCTTACTCCGCCGCCGCAGCGGCCGCGTCCTTGCCGAAGACGCGGGCGAAGATCGTGTCCACGTGCTTGGTGTGATAGCTCGGGTCGAAGCAGGCGGCGAGCCTGGCCTCGTCGATCTTGCCGGCGATCTCCGGGTCGGCCTTCAGCAGCTCCAGGAAGTCGCCTTCGCCGCCCCAGACCTTCATGGCGTTGCGCTGGACGAGGCGGTAGGCGTCCTCGCGGCTGATGCCGGCCTGCGTCAGCGCCAGCAGCACGCGCTGGGAATGCACCAGGCCGCCCAGCTGATCGAGGTTCTTCTGCATGTTCTCCGGATAGACCAGCAGCTTCTCGATGACGCCGGCCAGGCGGTTGAGGGCGAAGTCGAGAGTCACCGTGGCGTCGGGTCCGAACATGCGCTCCACCGAGGAGTGGGAGATGTCGCGCTCGTGCCACAGGGTCACGTTCTCCAGCGCCGGCACCGCGGCGGCGCGCACCACGCGTGCCAGGCCCGTCAGGTCCTCGGTCAGGACCGGGTTGCGCTTGTGCGGCATGGCCGAGGAGCCCTTCTGGCCCGGCGCGAAGTGTTCCTCGGCCTCGCGCACCTCGGTGCGCTGCAGGTGGCGGATCTCGGTGGCCAGGTTCTCGATGGAGGAGGCGACGATGCCCAGGGCCGCGAAGAAGGCGGCGTGGCGGTCGCGCGGGATCACCTGGGTCGAGAC
>JBNKHC010000111.1:0-4380 GCA_050290145.1 Kiloniellaceae bacterium
CGGCCAGGATCGCTACACCACCGAAGTGGTGCTGCAGCGCTTCCGCGGCGAGCTGACCATGCTGGACGGCCGCCAGGACGGCGGCGGGGGCGGCTACAGCGACGAGGCCGGCGGCGGCTTCGGGGGCGGTGGCTCCGGCGGCGGCGGCCTCGGTGGCGGCTCCGGCGGCGGTGGCGGCGACCTGGACGACGAAATCCCCTTCTAGCTGACGGACCGGGCCGGCGCTTGGGCGGGCCCGGTCCGCCGATCCAGGTGTTCTCATCCGCGAGCCCTGATCTGCGGTCTCGCCCTCGACAGGGCGGGCGATGCTCAGCCCTGCAAAGATCGGTGCGACGATGTCACGAGCCGTTACTGGCGCGTGGGCAAGTCGAAAGTTGATTGGTGCCTGGCCGGTAAACTTGAAAGGGAAAAATTAATACTAAAGTATAGGCACTAATACTAAAATTGCCTTAGCCATTAACTCCTAGGCCATTGTTTCTACGCATATTGTTAGCAATTGTTGATGTGCACTAGAGCGGCGCATCTCGGGCTACGCGACCTCTCTCGAAACAATTTCGCCTAGGAGCTTTCAAGATGGCAGAAGCCTCGCAACCGGCGTCGGGTCGGCGGGCCTTTCTTGCCGGTACGGCCGCGGGTCTTGCGCTCGGCGCGGGCGGCGGTCTTGTCGCCGGCCGTCAATTCTCCGCCGCTGCGCCAGCGGTGGTCTCGGGCCGCGAGGTGGGCACGACCTGGAAGATCCAGACCTCCTGGCCCGGCGGCGTCGGCTTGGAGACCTTTAAGGCGTGGTGCGCCAGCATCGTCGAGAAGACCTCCGGCGAGTTGGCTTTCAAGCCCTTCGGCGCCAACGAACTGGTCGGTGAGTTCCAACTCTTCGACGCTCTGCGCCGCGGCGAGATCCAGGCCATGAACTCCTTCACCCAGTATTGGTCCGGCCGTATTCCGGCGTCGGTCTTCCTGGCGGCCTATCCGCTCGGCCTGCGCCAGCCGCATGAGTGGGAGGTATTCTACTACGGGCTCGGCGGCCTGGAGATGGCGCGGGAGATCTATGAGCCCCTTGGCATGTACTATTTGGGGCCGATCCGCCACGGCGCGAACATCATCCATTCCAAGAAGCCGATTCGCTCCATCGAAGACTTCCGCGGTCTGCGGCTGCGCATGCCGGGTGGCATGGTGGCGGAGTTGTTCCAGGCCGCCGGCGCCAGGACCACGATGCTTCCGGGCTCGGAGATTCTAGACGCCCTGAACAAGGACATCATCGACGCGGCCGACTATGTCGGGCCAGCGGTCAATCTCGCCCTCGGCTTTCAGCAGGTCGCCAAATACGTTTCCATGGGCCCGCCCGGCTTCATGTCGATCTACCAGCCGGTTGACCTCATGGACATCACCGTGGCGATGGAGAGCTGGCGGGCGCTGCCGCCGCGGATGCAGGCCTTTCTCGAGGACGAAGTTCGCGTCTATTCGCAGCACCACCACACCAGCATCGAAGTCGCCGATCAAGCGGCGTGGAAGGAGTTCGACGCTGCCGGCGTGACGGTGTCTCGCTTGGGCGAGGAGGATGTCCGCGCGTTCACCAGACTCGCCGTGCCGCGTTGGTTCGCCTGGGCCAACCGCGACCGCGACGCGGGGCGCGTGTTCCGCGTCCACTTGGAATACATGATGTCCGGGACCCTGGGCTACATCACACCGGAAATGATTCAGGGTTTCCGGCTGAACTCATGACCGCAGCTGCGCCCCGCTTCAGCCTCGCTCCGCGTTGGCTGCGTCTCCCACTGTTGCTCAAACGGCGACGCGAGCGGCGGCTTCTGCTGGATCGGGACGTTCGGCTGCTCCTGACCATCATGTTCATCCTCGCCGCAGCGCTCGCGGGGTGCCATATGACCATCCGCGAGGTCGAGCGCCATCTCCTGCGCACTGCCGCCGCCGGCGCCGCGGTACACTGGGCGGAGTTTCTGCAGTCGCGCCTGCGCGGCCTCGATGAAATCCTTGCCGCGGGGCTCGTCACGGAAGAAGACCAGCGCATCTTCGAATTCGCCGGAGCCGCAGGTAACGTTCGAGACTACCAGGTGATCCGCCCGGACGGCGTCGTGGCGCTGTCTAACTGGTCCGGTGACTTTCGTGGCGCGACGGACTCTGAGATCCTGCGCCAGGTTCTCAAAGAGAACCGCACGGTGGCAAAGGTCACCGACGAGGACTATCACGGCGACCTTGCCGTCATCGGCCAGGCCTATGTGCCGTTGGCTTCGGGCGGCGGTAGGCAGGGGGCCCTGAAAGTTGACGTCGATGTCACCAGTCAGGCCGAATACTACCGCAGCCTTGGCAACGGCGCTTTTTCGGCGCTGATTGCATTTATGTTGCCTCTCTGCGGCCTCGCGGGATGGCTTGTCGCCCGCAACATCCTGGCGCGACGTACCTCGGAGCGCTTGCAGCGCCAGCGCGGACTGGTCCTGGAGGCCTTGACCCAGGGGGCCAAGTTGGAGCGGGTGCTGCGACGGATCGAGCGCTTCGCCGAGGTGAACAGCCGGGGCGCCCGCTGCACAGTCTTCATGCTGGGTTCTGCCGACCAGGCGGCGCCCGGATGCATAGTGCGATCGCCGCTCGCTGCCGACGGGAAAGCTGTGGACCAGCCTGTCCTGGCTTTGCCCAAGGAGAATGCCCCCTGCCTGAAGGGTGAGTGCCCAGCATTACGTGGTGCAGTCGATGAGGAGACCCTGTGGTCCTCGCCGCTCCAGGCCACAACCGGCGGACTGCTTGGCTGCATGACCCTAAGGTTTTCGGCTGGCGTACCGTCGCGCCCGCCCGACCCGGAGGGCGCCATCGTAGCCTTGGCGCAGCTCGCCGCCTTCGTCATCGAGGCACGGCGGGCGGAAGAGGCTCTGGCAGAAATGCGACAGCGCAACGAACTGATCCTTGGTGCGGCGGCCGACGGAATCTTCGGCATCGATGCCGAAGGGCGGATCACTTTCGCCAATCCCGCCGGGGCACGGCTGCTTGGCCGGAGTGTTGTGGACATGATCGGCGTGAAGGCCGATGCGGTCCTCCAGCCACCTTCCCGCCAGGGGGACGGAGGGTCCCCGGTCGCAGCGACTCTCATGGATCGCTTGCCCCGCTTGGTGGAGAAGACCGAGGTGCGCGGCGCCGACGGGAAGGCCCTGCCGGTGAAGCTGGCGGTCAACCCGATCGCCGAACCCGTGTCCAGCCTCTGTGCCGTGGTCGTAATTCACGACATCAGTGCCCAGATTGCCGCTCAGCAGGATCTTAGCTACGCCAAGGACGCAGCGGAAGCGGCCAGCCGCTCCAAGTCGCTTTTCCTGGCGCACATGAGCCATGAGCTGCGTACCCCGTTGAATGCCATCATCGGCTTTTCTGAGATGGTCGCCGAGCAGACCCTGGGGCCGGTGGAGAACCCGCGCTATCTGGAATACGCCCGGCACATCCACGCCTCGGGTGCACACCTGCTTTCCCTCATCAACGATCTGCTCGATCTCTCCAAGATCGAGGCGGGCAAGCTTGAGCTCTGCGAAGAACTGAAGGAAATGCAGGAGCTCTTTGAGCGCTGTCGCATCTTTGTGGAGGAATCCGCGCAGCACAAAGGGGTCAGGCTCGCAATCGACCGGGTCGACCATCTCCCGCCACTATGGTGTGATAGCCGCAAGCTGAAGCAGGTAGTGGTCAACCTGCTGTCGAATGCCATTAAGTTCACTCGTCCCGGCGGTTGCGTCCACTTAGCGGCCGAGCTCAAGGGGGACGACATGATCATCCGTGTCGCCGACAATGGGGTCGGCATCGCACCTCAGGATATTGACAACGTGATGGCGCCCTTCGGGCAGGCGCGCGAGGCGCTGGTGCGCGATCACGACGGCACCGGCCTTGGGTTGCCTCTCGCGAAGATGTTGGTCGAGTTGCACGGCGGCAGCCTGGAACTGGAGAGCCGACTGGGCGAGGGGACCACGGTGACCGTCCGGCTGCCCGGCCGGGCGCGCCCCGCGGCGACGCCGTCAGAGGGCGCGAGACGCCTGACAGGCTAGCCGCTGCAGGACCCGGCAGAGGGTCTGACAGCGCCCGAAAAGGCGGGCATCGATGAGCCTCTCAGGGGCCACCGGAGCCATCCTGGCAGCAGCCAAATCGGGTCTAGCTTGCCGGCCCGCTGCGTTCGCCTCCCAGGCTTCCTGCGGAAAGCCGCGAACCCTTTTTCAAGTCATTGAAAATAAAAAGAAAAATAAGCCATCCTCGGCATCGAGAAAGTTGTCGCGGCGGGGCGGGATTGTTATAGTCAAAGCAACGATTCGCGGGGGATTCCCGCGGGTTATCCGGAGCCCTTCGCTTCCGGACGGCCCGCCGGTTGGGGACCAGGGAAAACTCGGCTGATCCAACCGTTTTTGA
>JBNKHC010000112.1:0-6032 GCA_050290145.1 Kiloniellaceae bacterium
TGCTCGCCCATGTACGGCACCTCGGCGGAAGTCATCGGCTACGGCCTGGAGAAGCTCGGCCGGCCGCCGCAGCTCTTTGCCGCCAGCAAGGTCTGGACCTGGCTGCAGGGCGACGGCCCCGACCAGATGGCCGAGCAGCGCGGCGCCTGGGGCATCGAGGGCTTCGATCTCATGCAGGTGCACAACCTGCTGAACTGGGAAGGCCACCTGGAAACCCTCAGGGCCGACAAGGAAGCGGGGCGCATCCGCTACCTCGGCGTTACCACCTCGCACGGCCGCCGCCATGACGAGCTGGAAGAAGTGATGAAGAGCCAGGACCTCGACTTCGTGCAGTTCACCTACAACATCCTCGACCGCGAGGCGGAGGCGCGGCTGCTGCCGCTGGCCGCGGACAGAGGGCAGGCGGTGCTGGTGAACCGGCCGTTCCGCCGCAAGGACCTGATCCGCCGCTTCGCTAAGCACCCCTTGCCGGACTGGGCGGCGGAATTCGACGCCGCCAACTGGCCGCAGTTCCTTCTGAAGTTCATCGTCTCCCATCCCGCCGTCACCTGCGCCATCCCCGCCACCTCACGCGCCGACCACATGGCCCAGAACATGGGCGCGCTTACTGGTCCGCTGCCCGATGCCGCGCTGCGCCGGCGCATGGTCGACTACGTGGAAAGCCTCTAGGCTGGCCGGATGTTTCCCTATGACGCCGAGGTGCTGGCGCTCACCTATGCGCAGTACAACGCCGCCGTCTGGCCGGCCCAGGCGATCGCCCTGCTGCTGGCGCTGGCGGCGCTGGGCCTCTGCGCCTGGCCGCGGCGCGGCAGCGACCGCGCGGTCGGCGCGATCCTGGTGGCCGCCTGGCTGTGGTGCGGCCTGGTGTTCTTCCTGCGCACCATGGCGCCGCTCGACTTCATGGCGCCGGTCTACGGCTGGGTCTTCGTATTCCAGGCGGTGTTGCTGGCCTGGGCCCTGGTCCGGCGCCGGCCTGCCTTTCGCTTCCGTGCGGAGGCGACCTCCTGGATCGCGCTAGCCCTTGCCGCCGGGGCGCTCTTCGGCCTGCCGGCGCTCTCCCTCTTCGGCGCGGCCGGCTGGGCCGGCGCGCAGATCGTCGGCGTCGCCCCCGGCCCGACGGTGCTCTTCACCCTCGCCCTCCTGCTGCCCGCCGAGGGGCGGCGGCGCTGGCTGCTGATGGTGGTGCCGCTGGCGTGGTGCGTCCTGGCCGGGGTCACGGGCTGGGTGCTGGCGGTGCCGGAGGCCTGGCCCCTGCCGCTGCTGGGCGCGCTGGTCCTGATCCTCACGCTTCGGAGCCCTCGCCGGCCAGGGTGATCGTTGGCCAGGGTGATCGTTGGCCAGGGTGATCGTTGGGCCGTGAGCGTGCTATGCTGCAGGCAAAGCAATCGTTTCAGGATGAGACGTCAATGAGTGAAGCGCCTTCCCAGGCTCCGATGAAGGACAGCGCCCGGCGGGTGCAGCAGGCGATCGAGGCGGCGGGCTTCGATTTCCAGGTCCGCGAGTTTCCCGCCTCCACCCGCACCTCGGAGGAGGCGGCAGCGGCGATCGGCTGCGACGTGGCGCAGATCGCCAAGTCGCTGATCTTCCGCGCCAAGGAGTCGAACCGCCCGGTGCTGGTCATGGCCAGCGGCGCCAACCGGGTCGACGAGAAGGCGGTGGGGCGCCTCTTGGGCGAGAAACTGGCCCGCGCCGATGCCGACTTCGTGCGCGCCGCCACGGGCTTCGCCATCGGCGGGGTGCCGCCGGTCGGCCACCGCGAAACGCCGGTCGCCTTCATCGACGCCGACCTGATGGAGCTGGGCGAGATCTGGGCGGCCGCCGGCACGCCCAACGCGGTCTTCCGCCTGACGCCGCTGGAGCTGGTGTCGCTGACCGGCGGCCAGGTCGCGGAGCTGAAGAAGGCCGGCTAGGCCGGCGCGGCCTTTCCGCTTGGTGCCGGAAAACTAAGTTAAACGGCGAGAAGGAGAGTCTGACATGGTCAAGAAAGCCACCTCCAAGAAGACTTCCGCCAAGAAGGGGGCGGCGAAAGGGGCAGGGAGCGGCAAGAGCGACCCGTCGCGCCGGATCATCGACGCCGCCTTTGCCCTGGCCGCCGAGCGCGGCTGGCGCGACCTCTCCCTGGCCGAGATCGCCGAGGCCGCCAAGCTGCCGCTTTCCACCGTCTATCCGATCTTTTCGTCAAAGCAGGCGATCCTCGACGGCTTCGCGCGCCAGGTGGACGCCGCCATGCTGGCCGAGGGCGCCGAGGACCTGGACCTGCCGGCGCGCGACCGCCTCTTCGACATGATCATGCGCCGCTTCGACGCCCTGCAGCCCTACAAGGAGGGCCTGGGCGCGATCCTGCAGGACCAGCTGCGCGACCCCCTGGCGACCTGCTGCGGACTCGGCCGCCTGGGCCGCTCCATGGCCGCCACCCTGGAGGCCGCCGGCTTCTCGACCACCGGCTGCCGGGGCGTGCTGCGCATCAAGGGGCTTTCGGCGCTCTACCTCTCGACGGTGCGGGTCTGGCTGCGCGACGACAGCGAGGACATGGCCAGGACCATGGCCCAGCTGGACAAGCAGCTCGGCCGGATCGACAGCCTGATCGGCCGCCTCAAGAGCTACCGGCCCGGCGGCCGCGACGCCGGCCAGGCCGCCGCCTGAGCCGGTCGGCCCGCTGGAGGCCGGGACAAGTGCCTCTTATGGTTAACGAATTTCGCAGCTGCACGCGCGCTTGAGCGCGACTCCAGGGATTCCCTGGATTATTTTTATTGTGCAGTGCAAAAAAAATCCTTGACCGCCTACGAACGTCGGCCTATATCACGGTCACGCGCTGATTTGTGCGGTGCAACAATTTGCGGGGGGCACCCCGCCAGGGATAGGAGCCCGAACCATGGCTGTTTCCAGTAACCCCTTTCTGAGTGGTGAGTTCGCCAAGTTCGACTTCGCCGCTCTCATGGACCCCAGCAAGTTTGCTGAGCAGTTCGAGAAATTCGATTTCGCCAAGACGGCCGACCAGTTCAAGTTCCCGGGTCTCGACGCGCAGGCCCTGGTCGAGTACCAGAAGCGCAACCTCGAGGCCTTTGCCTCTGCCAACAAGATCGCGCTGGAAGGCGCCCAGGCGGTGATCCGCCGCCAGGCCGAGATCCTGCGTGAGGGTGTTGAAGAGGCCTCCAAGGCGTTCTCCGAGCTGAACGCCGCCGGCACGCCGCAGGACAAGATCGTCAAGCAGGCCGAGCTGGCCAAGGAAGCCTACGAAGCCGCTCTCGCCAACCTTCGCGAGCTGACCGAGATGGCCAGCAAGTCGAACGGCGAAGCCGCTGATCTGCTGTCGACCCGCGTGAGCGAGAGCTTCGGCGAGTTCACCAGCGAGATCAAGAAGACCGCGAAGAAGAAGTAAGCGAGCTTTTTCGCGGGAGCTATTTCCTCCCCAAAGTACCCTATACCTAGAGTACCCTATACCTAGAGTACCCTGTAACTTGCCTTAAGGGCCGTCCCTCGGGACGGCCCTTTTTTATCCGCGCGGCCGACCCCCGCGCCGGGGCTTAACTTGTGCAAGCTGCGCCCTATCTTCTTGCCCTGAACCTCCACTCATGGACAAGGGAGATGAGGAAATGAGGCAGGCAGTGAGGCTTTCGGTTCTGGCAATGGCGGCGGCGCTGCTGCCCTTCGCGGCGACCGCCGGCGAGAAGGTCATCTACACCGTCGAGGGCGGCAACTACGAGGGCTACAGCGCCCCCGCCAAGGGTCCCTCCAAGGGCCTGGTGCTGGTGATCCACGACTGGGACGGCCTGACCGAATACGAGGAAAGGCGCGCCGACATGCTGGCGGAGATGGGCTACGACGCCTTCGCCGTCGATCTCTACGGCCAGGGCAACCGCCCGGTGGAAACCGGCGCCAAGAAGGCCGAGACCGCCAGGCTCTATAACGACCGCGAGACCATGCGCGGCCTGATCCTCGGCGGCCTGGCCGAGGCCCGCAAGCTGAACAGCGGCCCGGCGGTGGTCATGGGCTACTGCTTCGGCGGCGCGGCGGTGCTGGAGCTGGCGCGCTCCGGCAAGGCCAGGGACATCGCCGGCTACGCCACCTTCCACGGCGGCCTCTCCACGCCGGCGGGCCAGAGCTATCCGGCCGACACCCCGCCGCTGCTCATCGCCCACGGCGGCGCCGACAGCGCCATCTCCATGGACGACGTGGCCGCCCTCTCCAAGGAGCTGGAGGCCGGCGGCATTCCCTACGAGATCCAGGTCTATTCCGGCGCCCCGCACGCCTTCACGGTCTTCGGCACCGACCGCTACCGCGAGGTCGCGGACACCCAGTCCTGGGACGCCTTCCAGGACTTCCTCACCACCAACCTGGCGGGCAGCTAGGCAGAGAGATCGGGGCGCCGTCCGGGCGCCCCGATGCCTTTCAGAAAATCCCCGCTTCCAGGCCGGCGGCCATGGCCAGGCCCAGGTTGCGGCAGTCCTCCACGAAGCTTTCCTGCCAGGCGCCGCGGCACACCAGCGGCGCCTGCACCTGGCGCCACTTGAGGCCCGTGGCGATGCTCTCCACCGCCCGCCGGGTGCCGGTGCCGTCGTGGCCGGCGCGGATGTAGAGGGCGTAGGGCAGGGCCCCGGTCTGCTCGATGACGCCGTAATAGGTGCGGTCGAAGAAGTCCTTCAGGGCGCCGCTCATGTAGCCCAGGTTCTCGGTGGTCCCCAGGATGATGCCGTCGGCGGCCAGCACGTCCGCCGGGCCCGCCTCGAAGGGGGTAAGGGCGACGGTCTCCACGCCCTCGACCTCGTCGGAACGCGCGCCCGCCACGACGGCGTCACGCAGGCGCAAGGTATTGTCGGAGGGAACGTGGGCGACGACGAGCAGGCGCTTGCCCATGGTTCGAGAAACCCGGGCCGGGGGCTCAGGCCGAGAGGCGCTTGCAGAGGGCCCGGAGATAGCGGTGATCGCCGTCGGTGAACTCCCCGGCGGCGATGTCGGCCTTGTAGTCCTCCAGTTCCTGGCGGAACTCGTCGGAATTGTCGGGCTTGGCCAGCAGTTTCTCGATGAGCGCCAGGCTTTCGGCATTCTTCGCCGCGGCGTCGGCCGGCAGGTCGTCGAGATTGCCCAGGTCGCCCAGGTCATAGGCGGCGCCGCTCTCCGCAGCCTCGGCGCCGAGGCCGGGCGACAGCAGATCCTCCCAGGCGCTGCCGGCGGCCTTCACCTTGGTGTCGAGCACCCGGGCCGCGGCCAGCGCTTCCTCGTCGTTGTCGCTGCCCAGGGTCTCCAGCAGGGAGATCAGTTCTTCCCGATCCAAGCGGCCGGCCATAGTGCGCCTCGTTCCAGTTCTGCGAATCCGTCTGGGCCGTACTCTAACGAACCCGGCCGTAGCTGGGCAAACCCTGGAAACGGCGGGGACCCGGGCCTCAGGCGGCGGCGCTGAGCGAGGAGACCTTTTGGCTGTCCTCGCCGGCCTCCTCGATCAGCGCCTTGTGCAAGGCACGGATGCAGGCGTCATGGTCGCCCTCCTCGACGATCACCTGCATGTCGACCTTGCGAAGCAGGTCGTTGAAGCCCAGGGGCTCGATCCCGGCCTCGGCCAGGGCCCCCAGTACCCGGGCAGCGAGGCCCGGCAGGCGCAGGTCGCGGCCGATGATGGAGATCAGGGCCACGTTGCGCGAAGAGATCGAGGCCGAGGGGAAGCGCTCGTTCAGGTCCTGCTCGACCCGCTTGACCGCCTTGGCCGAGCCCTTGAGGAAATGGGTGATGGTGTTGGCGTTGGAGGTCTTGGTGACAATCCGCGCCTTGTGGCGCTTCAGCGTCTCCAGGATCGCGGCGTCGTAGCCCTTCACGCCCACCATGTCCTGCTCGAAGAACTCGAAGGCATAGACGCTCTTCAGGCCGGTGATCATTTCGACGGCGGGGGCCGTGGCCTCCAGGTCGCCGCGGATCACCGCGCCGGGGTCCTCCGGCTCGAAGGTGTTCATGATGCGCAGCGGGATGCGCGCCTGGCGCAGGCCCTTGGCGGCGCTGGGGTGGATCGCCTCCATGCCCATGTTGGAGAGCTGGTCGGCGAC
>JBNKHC010000113.1:0-10885 GCA_050290145.1 Kiloniellaceae bacterium
CGAAGACCACCACGTTGGAGCCCGGCTCCACCTTGGCCGTGTTCACCACCGCGCCCACGCCCGTGGTCACGCCGCAGCCGATGTAGCAGATCTTGTCGAAGGGCGCGTCCTCGCGCACCTTGGCCAGCGCGATCTCCGGCAAGACCGTGTAGTTGGCGAAGGTCGAGCAGCCCATGTAGTGCAGCACCGGCTTGCCGTCGATCGAGAAGCGGCTGGTGCCGTCCGGCATCAGACCCTGGCCCTGGGTCGAGCGGATCGCCTGGCACAGGTTGGTCTTGGGGTTGAGGCAGTACTCGCACTGCCGGCACTCCGGCGTGTAGAGCGGGATCACGTGGTCGCCCTTCTTCAGCGACTTCACACCCGGCCCCACCTCCACCACAACGCCCGCGCCCTCGTGGCCCAGGATCGCCGGGAACAGCCCCTCCGGGTCGTCCCCCGACAGCGTGAAGGCATCGGTGTGGCAGATCCCCGTCGCCTTCACCTCGATCAGGACTTCCCCTTCCTTCGGTCCCTCAAGCTGTACCGTCGTCACTTCCAGCGGTTTGCCCGCCTCGAATGCCACCGCAGCGCGCACGTCCATCGCTATCCCCCCTGAAGACGTTGTCGTTTGGAATTACATCGAAGGGGGAAGTTTAGGCCCCTGGGCGGCTGGCTGCCACCCCATGGCGCGACACAATTTTGGCTAGCTGAGACTAGGCCGGCGCGGGGGAGAACCGCTATGATAGGGCAAGATTCTGCGAAGGAGTGACACCCGATGGACGACGCCTTGACCCAGGCAAGGATCGATCTGGCCGCCGCGCTGCGCCTGGCCGCCCGCTTCGATCTCAACGAGGGGATCTGCAACCATTTCAGCTACGCACCGCCGGAGCGCCCGGACGCCTTCCTGGTCAATCCCTTCGGCAAGCACTGGTCGCAACTGACCGCCAGCGATCTGCTGCTGGTCGACTACGACGGCACGGTGCTGGAAGGCGACGGCGAGCTGGAGACCACGGCCTTCTGCATCCACTCGCGCATTCACCGGGGGCACCCGCGCGCCGCCTGCGTGCTGCACACCCACATGCCCTATGCGACGACACTGACCTCTCTGGAGGACACGCCGCTGGAGCCGATCAGCCAGAACGCACTGCGCTACTACAACGATGTCGCCTACGACGGCACCTACAACGGCATCGCCACCGAGGCGGAGGAAGGCGAGCGCATCGCCGGCGCCCTGGGCGACAAGCGGGTGCTGTTCCTGGCCAACCACGGCGTCGTGGTGGTCGGCCCCAACATCGCCAAGGCCTTCGAGGATCTCTACTACCTGGAGCGCGCCTGCCAGCTGCAGGTGCTGGCTCATTCGACGGGGCGGCCTCTGCGCCGGGTCAGCGACAACATCGCCGGGGCAACCTTCAAGGACCCGGCCGCCGAGATGCACTATGCCGAAGCGCATTTCACCGCGCTGAAGCGTCTGCTCGACGCCGAAGACCGCAGCTACGCCAGCTAGGGTAAGGGGACTGGGAATGCATCACAGTCGTCTTGCCTGCCTGGCGATCGACTGCCGGACGGATAACCTGGAGAGAGAGGCCGAGTTCTGGGGCGCGGCCCTCGGCATGGCTGTTCTGCCGCAGAATGCGGAGGAGGGCGAGGAGAACTATCGCGACCTGAAGGAGGTCGAGGGTCAGCCCATTGTCCTGTTGCAGAAGGTCACGCATCCCAGCCGCGTGCATCTCGATATCGAGACCGACGACATCGAGGCCGAGGTCAAGCGCCTGGAGGCTCTTGGCGCCAGGCGCGTGGCCCAGATCCGCACCTGGTGGGTGATGGAGGCGCCCAGCGGCCACCGTTTCTGCGTGGTGCGGCCGCAGCGGGCCGATTTCCCGAAGGGCGCCAATACCTGGCCGTAACTGTATCGGATTTGTGCCAAAAGCCCCGGTTACGGGGCGCTTACCCTCCTTCAACCCTTTGGGCGTAGACCTGGGGGTGGGGCCTGAGGGCAGGACCGGGCCCCGCCGGCCGGCCGCGGGAATGGGAGCTAAATGAGGAAACGCTTGATGGTCTGGGTCTGGGGAGCGATTGGCGGCTACGTCTTCATCGTGCTGGTGATGTTCCTTGCCCAGCGCAACCTCATCTATCCGGCCGCCGCCGTGAACCCACGTGTCGAGGACCATAACCTGCCGGGGCTGGAGGCGGTCGAGACCGACACCCACCCGGGCCTGACCCTGACCCACTGGTTCCATGCCCCCAGCGATCCCGAGCTGCCGCTCATCGTTTATTTCCACGGCAACGCCAGCGACCTGAACAACGCCGTCGCCAAGATGCGGCCTTTCATCGCGGCTGGCTTCGGCTTGCTCGCCACCGGCTACCGCGGCTACAGCGGCAACCCGGGCAGGCCTAGCGAGGCGGGCCTCTCCGCCGACGCGCGCTCGGTCATCGACTGGGCGCACCACCAGGGCTACGAGGCCGACCGCCTGGTCTACTTCGGGGAATCGCTCGGCACTGCGGTGGCCGTGAAGATGGCCAGCGAGCGACCGCCCTCGGCGCTGATCCTGGAAGCGCCGCCCAGTTCCATCGCCGACGTGGCGGCGGCGCACTACTGGTACCTGCCGGTGCGTCCTTTGCTCCGCGATCCCTGGGACTCGCGGTCGCGCATCCACACCATCCGCTGCCCGCTGCTGATCCTGCACGGCGAGAACGACCCGGTGGTGCCGATCCGCTTCGGGCGCAAGCTCTTCGAGGCGGCCATCGAACCCAAGGAAGCGATCTGGCACCCCACCGCGCTGCACACCGATATCCTGGATGACCCCCAGGTTGTGCGCCAGGTTATCGAATTCATCAAAACGCGCTAGACTGAGTTCCTGACCCTCCGATTTCGGGCGGCGCTCCTGCCGCCGATTGTCGAGAAAGGATCGGACTCATGAACAGCGATGCCTTACTGCAGGTGAAGCGCGATCCGCCCCTGCGCGGGAACCTCGGCTTCGTCGGCCTGCTGGTCCAGCGGCTCAGGATCATCCTCACCCGCTTCTTCGCGCCCAAGCATCCCGGCAATTTCGATGTTGAGTTCGGGACCTGGCTGGATCCGGATTACAACCTGGTTCCCAACGCGACCACGCCGCCTCCGCGTCCCTTGGTGAACAAGGACTGTGACACGACCTACCTGGTCTACAACTGCGTCTTCCTGCCGGCCGCGCGCTGTACCTTTGCCGGCCAGCTGATTGCCTTGCAGCAAGCGACCAACGAGGTCGCCCAGTTCCTGCGCGACCAGTTCCGCTGCGAGGATCCGGACTGCCTGCAGGAAACCGGCGAGACGGTATGGATCGGCCTGGACTGCTCGAAGGACCCGGTGTTCGACATCGCCGCGATCCTGGTGCGCTTCCGCTGCGTACCTGAAGGGTAGGGAAGACGCCTGCCGGGACTAGCGGTCGGCGCCGAGCGCTTCCAGCGCTTCCGGTGTGTCGACGTCCAGCAGTACGGCGTCGTCGTCCATCGGCACTTCGCAGACCACGTCGGCGTGCTCGCCGATCAGCGCGCGGGCGCCGGTGTCGCCGGCGATCTCCTGCATCTCGGCGAAGAAGCGGCGGGCGAAGAGCACCGGGTTACCGCGCTTGCCCTGCCAGGTCGGCACGCAGATGGCGCGGCCCTCCAGCGGATTGAAGGCGGCGATGAGACGGTTGAGGACGGCCGGAGAGACGCGCGGCATGTCGCCCAGGCAGACCAGCACGCCGTCGATGTCTTCCGGCAGCGCCGCCAGGCCGCGGCGCAGCGAGGAGGAGAGGCCGCTGGCGTAGTCGGGATTGTGGGCCAGGGTGAAGCCGCGCCCCTCACGTGATCTTGGCGGCAGCGCCGCTTCCACCGCCGCATAGTCGTGGCCGGTGACTACCGCGAGCGGCTGCGCCTGCGACGCGGCAAGGGCATCCAGGACGTGCGTCACCATCGGCTTGCCGTCGACCTGCACCAGCAGCTTGTTCACCTTGCCCATGCGCCGCGACTGCCCGGCGGCCAGCAACACGGCGGCGATCTTCGCGGCGCGCGGCGCAGCCTCTTGGATCTCCACCGCCTCGGCGCGGGGCAGGCCGCGCGCGGCGGTCTCTTTCAGCAGGCCGCCGGCGCCCAGGCGCGTGACGTCTTGCGGCGTCACCGCGAGGCCGGCGACGAGGCGCTGCAGCACCCAGTCGAAGCCGTTGACCTTGGGCGAGCGGGCGCAGCCCGGCAGGCCGACGACGGGGCGTCCCTGCAACTCGCCCAGCAGGATCAGGTTGCCGGGATCGACCGGCATGCCGAAATGGGTGATGCTGCCGCCGGCGGCCTCCAGTCCGCCGGGCAGCACGTCGCGGCGGTCGACGATGGCCGAGGCGCCGGACATCAGCAGGATGTCGCAGCCCTCGTCGGCGAGGCTCCGCAGCTCCTTTGCCACGGCGGCGCTGTCGTGAGCGCAGCGCCGCTCCAGCGCGGCAGGACAGTCGAGCCGGGCGAGGCGCTGGTCCATGACATCGCGGGTTTTGTCGAGCACGCTCTCCTTGGTCGCCGCAAGCTCCGTCTGCACCAGGCCGACCTTGCGGGGGGCCAGCGGCGCGACGCTGAGCAGCGGCGGCCCGTTGCGCGCCACGGCGAGGCAGGCGTCGAGGGCGTAACGCGTCACCGCAAAGGGGATGATCTTGATGGTCGCGGCCATCTGGCGCGGCTCCACCAGGTCGTAGGGTGTGAGGCTCGCCAGGGTGATGGTCTCGTCGACCAGGTTGAAGGCGTCGATGCGCGCGCGCTCGGCCACCAGCACGCCGCGCTCTGCGACCATCAGGTTGCAGCGCCCGGTGAAGCTGGCGGTGGCGCTGAGACCTTCGCCGGTGAGGGCCTCGGCCAGTTCGGTGGCCGCCGCGTCCTCGTGCACGTCGGTGGCCTCCAGGCGGGCGGCGATGACCTCCGCGATGCCGGCGTCCCGCAGGCTGGCGACGTCTTCCGCCGAGAGCCGGCGGCCCTTCTTGAAGTTGAAGCCGGTGCCGCGCAGCGAGTGGGCGAGGATGCAATCCTCGGCGTCGCCGACGGCTGTCGGGCCGAATATCATTCCGCAGCCTCGGGCTGCTCGGCTTTCACCAGCGGCGGCACGCCGTGCAGCACCTGGGTGATCTGCGCCATGATGGAGATGGCGATCTCCGCCGGGCTCTTGGCGCCGATGGCGAGACCGATGGGGGCGTGGATGCGGGCGATCTCGTCGTCGCCCAGGCCCTGGTCGCGCAGGCGCTCGATGCGCTTGGCGTGGGTCTTGCGGCTGCCCAGGGCGCCGACATAGAAGGCGGGCGAACGCAGCACCACGCCCAGCGCGGGATCGTCCAGCTTGGGGTCGTGGGTCAGCACCACCACGGCGCTGCGGTGGTCCGGCGCCAGGGCGGCCATGGCTTCGTCGGGCCAGTCGTCGACGAGCCGCACGTTCGGGAAGCGCGCTTCGTTGGCCCAGGCCTTACGCGGGTCGACGATGATGACCTCGTAGCCCGCCACCTGCGCCATGGGCACCAGCGCCTGGGAGATGTGCACGGCGCCGACCACCAGCAGGCGCAGCGGCGGATTGTAGACGTGGACGAAGAGGTTCGGGTGGTCCGGCAGCGGTCCGCTGCGGTCGGCGATGATGGCCGCCGTCACCGCAGCCTGCTGGCCGGCTTCGAGCGACAGCTCACCGAGGCTGTCGCCGTCCACCTGCAGAAGCTGGCGGCCGTCGGTGAGGTCGGTGACCAGCGCGGTCGGCTGCTTGGCGGCGCGGGCTTGCTGCAGCCGGTCGAGGATCTCGCGTTTCATTCGACGTTCTCGACGAAGACCTTGATGATGCCGCCGCAGGCCAGGCCGACGTCCCAGGCCTGTTCGTCGGTGACGCCGAATTCCAGCAGCTTGGGCGGCGCGCCTTCCATGATGGCCTGGGCCTCGTGCACCACCGCGCCCTCGATGCAGCCGCCGGAGACCGAGCCCTGCAGCCGCAGGGTGTCGTCGACGATGAGCTGGCTGCCGACCGGCCGCGGCGAGGACCCCCAGGTCGTCACCACCGTCGCCAGGGCCACCTTGTGCCCTTCGTCGCGCCAGCGCGCGGCCTCGGCCAGCAGGTCTTCTGCCTGTCCTGTCGTCACGTTCCCGTCCGCCATGTCGTCATTCCTTCCTCACGCCGCATCGCGGGCCGGCTCAGCACCTGCGAGAGGTCGCTCAGGCTCTGCAGGTTGTGCACCGTCCTGAAGTCGTCCACGTGCGGGATCAAGGCTTTCGCCCCTAGTGATTTTGGTTGGTAGCCATCGTAGCGCAAGAGCGGGTTCAGCCAAATCAGTCGCCGGCAGGATTTGTGCAGGCGCTCGACCTCGCTCTCCAGGCCCGCGGCGTTGTCGCGGTCGAGGCCGTCGGAGATCAGCAGCACCACGGCGCCCTGGCCCAGCACCCGCCGTGCCCAGGTGACGTTGAAATCGTGCAGGCAGGCGCCGATGCGGGTGCCGCCGGCCCAGTCGACCACGCTCTCGGCGACCTTCTCGATGGCCACGTCGACGTCCTTCTGGCGCAGGTGGCGGGTGATGTTGGTCAGGCGGGTGCCGAACACGAAGGTGTGAACCCGGTCGCGGTCGTTGGTCACCGCGTGCATGAAGTGCAGCAGCATGCGCGAATAGCGGCTCATGGAGCCGGAGATGTCGCAGAGCACCACCAGCGGCGGATGACGGCGCTGCGGCTTCTTGAAGCGCAGGGGGATGATGTCGCCGCCCTGGCGCAGCGCCGCGCGCATGGTCGCGCGCAGGTCGGCGCGCCGGCCGCTGCCGGGGCGGAAGCGACGGGTCGGCACCTCCATGATCGGGAGGCGCATGTTCTGGATCGCCTGCTTGGCCTCGGCCAGCTCGGCCGCGGACATCTTCTCGAAGTCGGTGGTCTGCAACACTTCCTTGCTGGAGAAGGTGAGGGCAGCGTCGATCTCCTGCTTCTCCTCGTGCTCGTCCGGCTCCTGGCCTTCGCCCTCTTTGGGGCGCATGGCGTCGGCCAGGCGGCGGCTCAGCTCCTCGGCGGCGTCGGGCTTCTGCCCGGCCAGGGGCGTGATGTCGGGCAGCAGCAGCGCCATCATGCGCTGCAGTATCTCCGGGTTGCGCCAGAAGACGTGGAAGGCCTGGTCGAAGAGCTCCTGCTGGTCGCGCCGGTTCACGAAGACCGCGTGCAGGGTCCAGTAGAAATCGTCGCGCCGGCCCAGGCCCACCGCCTCGATCGCCTTCAGGGCGTCGAGCACCTTGCCCGGGCCGACGGGCAGCCCGGCGGCGCGCAGGGTGCGGGCGAAGTAGAGGATGTTCTCCGCCATGCGCCCGTTGTCGCCGGCGGGGTCTGCCTTGCCCGGAGGATTGTCTTGTGCTTCCGCCATGGCCCGATCCTACCGCAGCCGGGCCGCGCCGCCCAGCGGTGCCCGCGTCTCGTCGATAGAAATCCTAAGCCTCGGAATGACGAGATGTTGCTTGTGGCTGTTGCTGTTGCTGGCGTTGACCGCCGGCGGAACGGCAGGCCTCAGTCGATGTTGCCCTTCTTGTGCTGGTCGTAGAGGTAGCCGCCGAGCAGGCCCGCACCGGCTCCGATGGCCGCGCCTATGCCGGCGTTGCCGGCTATCGCGCCGACGATTGCGCCGCCGCCGGCCCCCAGCGCGCCGCCACTGAGGCTGCGCGATGTTGTCGTCTGGCCACAACCGGCGACGGTGAGGCCCAGGCATAGCGCTGCTACCAGATAGGTTGCTCTCATCTCATAGGTCTCCTTGCTGGTGGCGTACCGTCGCTGGCGCGAACCCGGTCGCCATTGCCGGTGCTATTGACTGCACGGCCATTTGGCGGCCAAGGCCCGGACCACACCAATCACCTGCGGCTCGGTCATGAGCTTCTCGTCTCCCCGGTGCGCCTCCCCCCATTGGATGAATTGGAGCACTCCCTGCTCCAGCGTCGCTGTGTCGGGATAGCAGATGAGGCGTTTCAGGTCTTCGTGATCGGTGATGGCGTCGTGGTAGTCGACGGCACCGTCCAGGTAGGCCATGCAGTAGTTGGCTGCCTGAGGGCGTAAGGGGTCATCGTTGGGTGTAACGCAGAGATCCAAGAGGTCGCGCGTATTGGAAATCCAGAAATCGCGCGGTTCAACAGCTGAAGCCTGGCCCGGTGTGGCAATCAGCGCTGCAAGACCGCCTACCGCAAAGAGAACTGAAAGCCTACTTGATCTCACCTTCATCTCGACTCTCCTTGTGCGTAGCCCGATGCGTCAGAGTCGGCACCAACGCATCTTTGCTGTAAGTTGTTCTCGGTCGCGTTTGCTTGCCTGTCTTTGGCGGACCATAGGACTTCGAAGTGTTTGCAACTCTTCAATGAAAGAAAGTGGTTGCAAACTGCGCCTGATGAACGGTTTGGTCTTTGCGCTAGATCATGCGATGACCACTTTCGTGAGCTCGTCCTTCACGTCACTGAGGATGCGCGCGGCCTCGCTGCCCTGGATCTTGGCGATGTCGTCCTGGTACTTCAGCAGCACGCCCAGGGTGTCGTCCACGGCCTGAGGGTCGAGCGCCACCTTGTCGAGCTGGGTCAGCGCCTCGGCCCAGTCCAGGGTCTCGGCGATGCCCGGCGCCTTGAAGAGGTCCTCGTCGCGCAGCGCCTGCACGAAGGCGACGATCTGGCGCGACAGCTCGGCGGGCACCTGCGGCGCCTTCACCTTGAGGATCTCCAGCTCGCGCTCGGCGCTGGGGAAGTCGACCCAGTGGTAGAAGCAGCGCCGCTTCAGGGCGTCGTGAATCTCGCGTGTGCGGTTGGAGGTGATGATCACGATCGGCGGCTCGGCGGCGGCGATGGTGCCGAGCTCGGGGATGGTGATCTGGAAGTCGGAGAGCACCTCCAGCAGGAAAGCCTCGAAGGGCTCGTCGGTGCGGTCCAGCTCGTCGATCAGCAGCACCGGCGCGCCGTGTTCGTCGGGGCGCAGCGCCTGCAGCAGAGGCCGCTCGATGAGGAAGCGTTCGTCGAAGATATCGCCGCTCAGTTTCTCGCGGTCCTGCTCGCCGGCGGCTTCGGCGACGCGGATCTCCACCATCTGGCGCGGATAGTTCCATTCGTAGACCGCCGCGCCGACGTCCAGACCCTCATAGCACTGCAGGCGCACCAGGCGGCGCCCCAGGGTCTCGGCCAGAACCTTGGCGATCTCGGTCTTGCCGACACCGGCCTCGCCCTCCAGGAACAGCGGCCGGCCGAGCTTCAGCGCCAGGTAGAGGACCGTCGCCAGGTTGCGCTCGCCGACGTAGTGGCCGCGCGCCAGCAGGGACAGGGTTTCGTCAACGGAACTGGGCAGGGGGGCCCGATCGGCCATAGGAACAGAACTCGCTTTATCTGAGGTGGGACCGCGGTGGGACGGCCCCTATTTTTGCAGCCAATCCCCGTCGGCTGTCAAAATCCACGTGCCGGCCGGCACCTGCTTGACGATCTTCGCGGCGTAAACCTTGCCGACCTCACCCTGGGAGACGCCCAGTTTGGCGGCTTCCTTCTCGTAGATTTCGCGGCGCTTGGCGTTGATCTCGACAACCATGTCCTTGAGGCCGGAATCACGCGCCACCGCGAAGCCGTCGAAGCGTTCGCCGATCTTGCCGGCGGCCCTGAGGTCGTCCAGGGACTGCGCCGAGGCGGGGCCGGCCAGCAGCGGCAGCGCCAGCGCCGCCGCCATGAGGAGAGAGAGGAGAGAGAACCAACGCCGTGTCATGTTCGATCCTTTGGGGTCTGTCCGTGGCCGTATCGGGAAGGAAGCGCCTGCTTAGAAGATATCCGGGTTCTGCTGGATATCCTTCTCGGCCTGTTCTTCAATCTTTACGCGGACTTCCGCATCCAATTTCACATTCAGGTTTATCGTGATCGGCTCCTTCGGCGCCTCGACCTGGACCTTCGGAGTGCAGGCGGCGAGGGCGAAGCAGAGGAGAATTCCCCCCAAAGCGGTGTCACGACCGCCAAAGCTGCTCAATTCGTCTCTCCCCTTGTTATCGCAACCCTCTCAGAGAAAGGGCCGAAACTCAAAGCTAGCATAGCAGCCGGACCTTGCTGCCGCCATGCGACCTAACGAGTGATTCGCAAGAAGACTGCCGTTTATCCCCGCCGCATACAAGGCGCCTCACTCCCGCAGTTTCCAGGCCCGCCGCAAAGCGTCGTCGGACAGGCTGTAGCCCTGGCGCAGCGCCTCCAGGACGCTGGTCAGGTTGCTTTCCAGGTTGATGTTGAACTGGAAGGGCTGGCCGTCCAGCACCGCCGGGTTCTGCCCCAGCGTAGAAAGGCGCACCGTGGCGTCGTTGGCCGCGGTCTTGGAGAGGGTCACCGAGAGGTTCTGGTAGTGGAAGTCCTCCAGCGCCTGGATCGCCAGTTCGACGGTTTCGCCGCCGCCGGCGAGCGCCGAGCGCAGGGTCTCGAAGCGGATCGAGAGGCGGCCGGGCCCCTGGGCCTCGAAGCGGCCGTCCTCTACCACGATGTCGTCGCCGGCAAAGACGATGGGTACGCTGCCCGTCAGGGTGCCGCTGCCGGACAGGCCGTCGACCTCGATAAGGCGGAAGAAGGTCGCGAGGTCCAGGGCGTCGGTGCCCAGCACGACGCGGTTCTGCGCCGCCACCGGATCTAGCACTCCCGGGGCGATGTACCAGCGCGCGCCGCCCAGGTCGAAGCCGCCCTCGGCAATGCGCAGGCGCGGCGGGGACTCAACGGAGAAGTTCACCGCGATCTTCTCCACCGGCACGCCGGCTTCCAGGCGACTCACGGTCAGGCTCTGGCCCGGCTCGGCGGTCGGCGGCAGCAGGCTGTCCAGCCTTAGGGAGAGGTCGAGGCCTTCCACCTCGGCCGGGCCGCTGAAGGAGAGCCCGCTGATGGTGACCCGGGCCTGCTCTGCCGCCGGGTCGCGGGGCCAGGCGAAGCTGGCTTTGGCG
>JBNKHC010000114.1:0-8505 GCA_050290145.1 Kiloniellaceae bacterium
TTCGCGAAGGGCTCCGTGTTGCAGTGCATGATGAACACGTAGTGGCCGCGGCCCGAGGTGCTCTGGATGTCGATGTGCGGGGCGCGCTTCAGCAGGTCGACCGTCTTCGGGTCGACGCGGTTGATGAAGTGCACCTGCTGGGAGGAGATCGCCGCGCTGCGCGCGGTCGCGTCGTTGATCACCAGCATCTCGATGCTGTCGACGTATCCGCGGTCGTCGCGCCAGTCGTTGGCGTTCTTCTCGTAGGTCGCGCGCACGCCCGGCTCGAAGCTGGCCACCTTGTAGGGGCCGGTGCCGATGCCCGCGTTGGGATCGTCGACGCCGCCGCCCGGCTGGATCACCAAGTGGTAGTCGGAGAGCAGCAGCGGCAGGTCCGCGTTGCCGCTGTCCAGCGTGACCACCAGGCTATCACCGTCCTTCTTGATGTCGGTGATGGTCTTCATGATGCCCAGCGCGCCGGACTGCGAGTTCTCATCGTTGTGGCGGCGCAGCGTGGCGATCACGTCGTCGACGGTCATTTCCTTGCCGTTGTGGAACTGCACGCCCTTGCGGATCTTGAAGGTCCACACCTTCGCATCCGGCGAGGCTTCCCAGGACTCGGCAAGCGAGGGAACCGCTTCACCGCTGGTCGGATGGGATTCGATCAGGGTATCGCCCCAGTTGCGCCCGCTGGCGAAGGTGAACTGCGAGGCCGACTTCGCCGGATCCAGCACGTCGGTGCTGGCGCCGCCTTGCAGGCCGCATTTCAGGTGGCCGCCGCGCTGCGGGCCCGCCGCCTTCACGCTGGAGGACAGCAGACTGGCCGCCAAGGGCGCCGTCAGACCAACGGCCGCGGCGCGGCCCATGAACTCGCGCCGGCTGAGCCGGCCCAGGGCCGCCTCGCGGCCGAGAAATTTGAGATAGTCGTCCATTGTTGTTGCCTCTCTGTTCCCTGCGATTGGTTATTGCTTCGCCGGACGGTCGTCCGGCGGCTCGAGTCAGACCGCGTCCCTCCCTCTGCTTCGGGGGACGGCGGTCGGATTTTGAAGATCGGCGCCGGCGGGCAAAAACGCTTCCGCTGGCGTGCCTGACGCTCGCTTTGCCGAGCCCTGTATGTCCAGGATCGCCTCCCGGTCTGCTGCGGACTTCGCGGCCCGCATTCTTGTGCTTGCATCTATCATGGCATGTAAAGCGACCGGGAATGAACCCCGAGAACGGCCAACTTTTGCGCGAAGCCGACAAGCCGCGCCAGCCGGGGCGCGGAAAGCGGCGGCGGCCGGCGCTCTCATGCCGCGCGCTCCTCGGTGGTGCCCAGCCAGTCCACCACCAGTTCGGCTTCCGGCGACAGCTTGCCGCGGCGGCGCAGCAGCCAGTAGCCGCGCTCGCTCTCCTGGGTGCAGTCACAGGCCTGGACCACGGCGCCCGTCGCCAGCAGGTCGTCGACCAGGCCGTACCAGCCCAGCGCCACGCCCTGCTCGGCCAGCACCGCCTGCATCACCAGGGTGAAGGTGTTGAAACCCAGGGAGTGGGCCCGGGGGTGGCCAACGACGCCGGCCTGGCGCAGCCAGCTGTCCCAGGTGAACCACCGATCGCTTTCACCCTCCAGATGGACCAGGGGCACGTCGAGCAACTGCTCGGGCCGCTCGAAGGGGCCGAAGCGATCGCGAAAGCCGGGGGCGCAGACCGCCGTGACCCGTTCAGGCAGGATCAGGCTCATCTCGCCGTCGAACTGGGCGGCGAAATCGCCGCGGTCGCCGAAGAGGACCGCCAGGTCGACATCCTCCTCGATTCCCGGGGCCAGCGACTGGGTGGCGACAATGTGGACATCGACACCGGCGTTGGCGCGCCGGAAATCGGACACCCGCGGCATGAGGCGGAAGGCGGCGAAGGCGAAGTCGGTGGCCAGGCGGACCGTCGGCGTGCGCGCGCGCCGGCAGATCGACTGCACCGCCTCGTCGATGCGCTCCAGCCCCTGGCGCACGGCCAGCTGCAGGGCCTCACCCTCGGGCGTCAGCTCCAGGCCGCGCGGGCGGCGGCGGAACAGCGGCACGCCGAGCAGTTCTTCCATCTGCTTGATGCGGTAGGACAGCGCCGGTTGCGTCGTGCCCAGCGCCGCCGCGGCGCGCGACAGGTTGCCGTGGCGGGCGACGACGTCGAAGGGGCGCAGGCTGCCCATATCGAGTGGATTCTGTGACATAAATATTCTTTATATCAGCTATCAGCATGCCGCCTCTTTACACTAGTTCAAAACTCCCCATAGAGTCTTGCAGAAAACGGCCTCCGGCGCGGTTTGAACAGACTGCCGGACGGCGCATGATATAAATTAATCGACTATCTTGCGGATTCCCGGCAGGCTCGGCCGCCCGTCTGGGGCCGCCCCTGGCTGCCTCTGCGCTGACCGGCGACACACAACGACGAGGGACCTGAACTCATGACCCGGCGGCCCAACTTCCTGATTTTGATGGTCGATCAGATGACGGGGACGCTCTGTCCCGACGGCCCCGCCGGCTTCCTGAAGACCCCGCACCTGGAGTCCCTGGCCGAGGGCGCGCTGCGTTTTTCCAACTGCTACACGCCAAGCCCGCTGTGCCTGCCCTCGCGCGCCTCCTTCATGAGCGGCATGCTGCCCTCGCGCAGCGGCGTCTACGACAACGCCGCCGAGGTGACGGCCGCCCTGCCGACCTTCGCGCACTACCTGCGCCGCACCGGCTACCGCACCGTCCTCAGCGGCAAGATGCACTTCGTCGGCCCGGACCAGCTGCACGGCTTCGAGGAGCGGCTGACCACCGACATCTATCCCGCCGACTTCGGCTGGACCCCCGACTACCGCAAGCCCGGCGAGCGCATCGACTGGTGGTACCACAATCTCGGCGTGGTCAGCGGCGCCGGCGTCGCCGAGATCACCAATCAGCTTGAGTTCGACGACGAGGTGGCCTTCCACGCCGAGGCCGAGCTCTACCGCCTGGCGCGCGGCACGGAGGCGCAGCCCTGGTGCCTGACCGTCAGCTTCACCCATCCGCACGACCCCTACGTGGCGCGCCAGGAGTTCTGGGACCTCTACGAAGACTGCCCGGCACTACTGCCGGAGGTGGCGGCGATCCCCTATGAGGGCCAGGACCCGCACAGCCAGCGCCTGATGGAGGCGGTCGACTTCCGCAGCTACGACATCACCGAAGCGCAGGTCCGCCGCGCGCGCCGCGCCTACTTCGCCAACATCTCCTATCTGGATGAGAAGATCGGCCGCCTGCTCGCCATTCTGCGGCGCTGCCGCCTGGAGGAGGACACCGTGGTGATCTTCTGCAGCGACCATGGCGACATGCTGGGCGAGCGCGGCCTGTGGTTCAAGATGAGCTTCTTCGAAGGCTCGGCCCGCATCCCGATGATGGTGAAGGGCCCCGGCCTGGGCGAGGGCAGGATCGACACGCCGGTCTCCACCCTGGACCTGCTGCCCACCCTGGCAGAACTGGCGGGCATTCCCCTGGAAAACGATGCGGGTGAGCTGGACGGCGAATCGATGCTGCCGCTGGCCGCGGGCAACCCGCGGCGCGCGCCGGTGCTGATGGAATACGCCGGCGAAGGCTCCTGCGCGCCGCTGGTCTCGATCCGCGACGCGCGCTTCAAGTTCAATCATTGCGAACTGGACCCGCCGCAGCTCTTCGACCTGGAGACCGACCCGCAGGAGCTGACCAACCTGGCCGCAGACCCGGCCCAGGCCGGGCGGGTCAAGGCCTACACGGCGCAGGTCCGCGAACGCTGGGACATGGCGCGCTTCGACGCCGAGGTGCGGCAGAGCCAGGCGCGGCGCTGGCTGGTCTACGATGCGCTGCGCCAGGGCCGCTTCGTGCCCTGGGACCACCAGCCGGAACTCCCGGCCTCCGAGCGCTACATGCGCAACCACATGGACCTGAACGTGGTCGAGGAAAAGGCCCGCTTCCCGCGCTAGATCGGATCACGATTAGACGAAACCACAATGTGGTCCCGTCTCATCGTGTGAATCCGATCTATTTCAGAGGTATAGAGCAGATTCACAGGGCCGGTGGATCGCCTTCGGCGATTCCAGCCGACCCTGATCTGCTCTAGGGCCCTTTTGCGGTCAGGCGAAGCCGACGATCTGGCGGATCGCCGCGCCGCTGGCCAGGCGGTCCATGCCCTCGTTGATCTCGTCCAGCTTCAGGTGATGGGTCACCAGGCGGTCGACCGGCAGGCGGCCGCGCCGGTAGAGCCCGAGCAGCCGGGGCAGGTCGCGCGAGGGCACGGAGCTGCCGATGTAGCTGCCGCGCAGGGTCTTCTCCTCGGCCACCAGGCTGATCGCGGGAATGGAAAGCATGGCCGAGGGATGCGGCAGGCCCGCCGTCACCGCCGTGCCGCCGCGCCGGGCGATGGCGTAGGCCAGTTCCAGCGCCTTGGCCGAGCCGGCCATCTCGGCGGCCACGTCGACGCCGCCGGAGGTCGCCTCCTTGACCTTGGCCACCACCTCGGGGTCGTCGGCGCGGAAGGCGTCGGTCGCGCCCAGCTTCATGGCGAAGTCCAGCTTGTCCTGCTGCATGTCGACGGCGACGATCTGCTCGGCACCCGAGGCGACGGCCGCCAGCAGCGCGGCCAGACCGACACCGCCCAGGCCGACCACGGCGGCACGCTGGCCCGGCTTCACGGCGGCGGTGTTGATCACCGCACCGGCCCCGGTCAGCACCGCGCAGCCGAAGACCGCGGCGATGTCGAGCGGGATCTCGCGATCGATCTTCACCACCGAGCGGCGCGAAACCGTGGTGTACTCGGCGAAGGCCGAGACGCCGACGTGGTGGTTGATCGGCCGTCCGTTCTTGGAGAAGGGGCGCTCGCCCGAGAGCAGCTCGCCGGCGGTATTGTGCAGCGCGCCCGGCTCGCAGAGCGCGGGGCGACCCTCGCAGCAGGGCCCGCAGTGCCCGCAGCTCGGCACGAAGACGAAGACCACATGGTCGCCGGCTTCCAGGTCTTCGACGTCGGCGCCGGTCTCAACCACCACGCCGGCGGCCTCGTGGCCCAGCACCATGGGCGTCGGGCGCGGCCGGTCGCCGTTGATGACCGAAAGGTCGGAGTGGCAGATGCCGGCGGCCTCGATCTTCACCAGGACCTCGCCCTTGCCCGGCCCCTCCAGGTCGACCTCCTGGACGACAAGCGGCTTGCTGTCGCTGTAGGGCGCCGCCGCTTCCGTGTTCTCCAATACCGCTGCGCGTACCTTCACCTTGGCTTTCCTCTTCCCCGGGTTGGTCCTTGTGCAGCCAGCCTACAGGAAGTTTCGCGCCCGCGCAGCGCGGCTGTCACCGCCCCCGGGCCTTGCTTCATTCCTCTTCCCGCCGCGGCACCTTCACCATGGCCTCGCCTTCCAGGACCGTGGTCTCGCCGACCTTGCATTCGCAGCGCAGTTCGGCGCGCTGGCGCTCGGGGTTCAGTTTCGTCACTTCGACGATGGCATCCACCGTGTCGCCGATCTTCACCGGGGCGAGGAAGCGCAGGGTCTGGGAAATGTAGATGGCGCCGGGTCCGGGCAGGCGCGTGCCGATCACTGCCGAGATGAGCCCGGCGGTGTAGAGGCCGTGCGCGATGCGGCCCTTGAAGGGGGTCCGTGCCGCGAAGTGCTCGGAGAGGTGGATCGGGTTGCGGTCGCCGGTAATCTCGGCGAATCCGACCACGTCCGAGGAACTTACGGTTTTCGAATAGACCTCGGTCATCCCGACACTCAGGTCTTCGAAGTAGAGAGTCTGAAACGGCAGAAATGTCATAGCGCCTCCACAGCGACACTCTAGATTCACGGCCGGCGGCCGAACAAGCCCCGCCGGATGCGGCGCCCCGCCTCAGCGTCCGCCGGTCAGCAGGGCGAAAACCGGCAGCAGGGCGGCGGCGGCCAGCAGGGTGAAGACCAGGTTCCAGCCCCAGGTGAGGTCGCGCGAGGAGATGCCGCTGACCCCGTTGATCAGCAGCACCACCGTGGCGAAGGGCGAGAAGGTCATGGACAAGGCCCAGCCGCAGGAAATCGACAGCGCGATCAGCGTCGGGTCGGCGGGCAGCACCGGCAGGCCGCCGATCAGGCTGCCGAAGAAGACCGCCATCATGATGGGGCTGAGCGCCAGCAGGCTGAGCAGCGCGATGACGACGGGCAGCAGGCCCAGGAAGACGAAGTCGGGCATGGCGTCGAGGCCGAGAAACTGCGCCCAGGCCTGCGCCGGGATCAGCGCCGCCGCCACCCGTCCGACGAAACCGGAGCAGGCCAGGGTGATGGCGACCGGCGCTGCGCCGGCCAGTTTGGTAAAGGCGATGACGTCCAGCCGCCGGGCGGTGGCCTCCAGGGCGCCCTGCGGCGCGCCGAGGTTCTGCACCAGCAGCCAGCCGACCAGCATTACCGGGCAGGAAACCATCAGCCCGAAAACCACGGTCTCGCCGGAGAACCACATCACCAGCGCGCTCATGCCGAACAGCCAGGCGCAGGCGAGCAGGAAACGGACGAAGGCGGCGCGCGGGAAGACCGGCACCTGGCGGGGAGTCCGCGCCCTGTAGGCGTGGAAGGTGATCTGGTCCTCCAGGGCGCCCAGCACCAGCAGGCCGAGAAAGATGCAGGCGCCGATGAGGATCCAGAGCTGGCGGTTGGTGCCGGGGATCAGCTCCATCAGCGCCAGGGGCGCGATGGCCGTGGGCGACCAGATCACGCACCAGGCGAAGCCGCGCAGCATGGCGCTGACCTGGCGGCGCTCGCGGATGGGGTTGAGGGCGTCGCCCGGCGTCGCGCTTTGGATGCCGCGCTGGATCAGCGGCACCAGGAAGCTCACCACCCCGACATTGAAGAGCACGGCCATGACCGCACTGCCGGCGTTGAGGGCGTAGTAGCGCCGCCGCGGCGGCTGCTTGGTCAGATAGTCGCCGCAGCGCGCCACCGCGGGCGAGGTCGAGGCCGCCTCGTGCAGCAGGTTCAGGAGCAGCAGGAAGGCCATGAGGAAACTCGCCTGATCGAGCCCGGACAGCAGCACCGCCGCGGGGGCGGGGTGCAGCCAGGCAGCCATCAACGTCAACACGGCGCAGAGCGAGAGCAGGTATTTCTCCCGCAGGCCGTAATCGCGCACGGCGGCCACGGCGCAGAGGAAAACCGCGGCGTCCGCGCCCAGCTGGACCGTGCCGCTGCCGCTCAGCCGTGCGGCGAGCTCCAGCGCCATGACCGCCAGCAGGCAGACCGCAACGGCCAGGCGGCTCCGGTCAGCTTGCGCCGGTGCCCCCGCAGTGGTGCGAGAAGACTCAGACATATCTTGGCCGCACAGCCCTTTCGGGATCGAAAGAGAACGAACGATCGGGATTGACCGCGCGGCGACCGCCGCCGGCAACGGGAGCAAGACTAACTCTTCTTGAACTCGCCCGCCAGCCGGTCGACGCCGCGCATCAGGATGGCCAGATCAGCGCCGACGGCGGTGAAGAGGGAGCCGAGTTCCATGCAGCGCCGCGCGAAGTCGAGGTCGTAGGTAAGCACGCCCGCCGGCTTGCCGGCCGCGGTCACGCGGGAAATGGCGCCCTCCACCGCGGCGACCACCTCCGGGTGGAACAGCTCGCCGGGGTGGCCGAGGCTCGCCGAGAGGTCGCCCGGGCCGATGAAGATGCCGTCCACGCCGTCGACCGCGGCGATGGCCTCGATGGCGTCGAGGGACTGCACGGTCTCGACCTGGACCAGCAGGCAGATTTCCTCCGCCGCCTTCTGCGCATACCCCTGTACCCGACCGAAACGGCTGGCGCGGGTCAGGCCGGCGACGCCGCGGATCCCGGCCGGCGGATAGCGCACGGCGGCCACCGCCGCCTCGGCCTCTGCCACCGTCTGCACATAGGGCACCAGCAGGCTCTGGGCGCCGCTGTCCAGCATCCGCTTGATCAGCACCGGGTCGTTGGCGGCCGGGCGCACCACCGTGGAGACGTCGTAGGCCGCCGCCGCCTGCAGCTGGGGCAGCACCGTCAGCGGGTCGGCGGGGGAGTGCTCGGTGTCGAGCAGCAGCCAGTCGAAGCCGGCCCCGGCCAGGGCTTCCGTCACAAAGCTGCCGGGCAGCATGCACCACAGGCCGATCTGCTGCTTGCCGGAAAGGAGGGCGCGCTTGAAGTCGTTTTCGGGAAGGTTCATCGGTTCCTCGGTGTTCTCAATCTTGCATCACTACTGTGCGTCCTTCGAGACGCCCGACCGGCCAAAGCCGGCCTCCTCAGGATGAGGACCGTCGTTTCTGGCAGAAAGACAATACCTCATGCTGAGAAGCGCCGAGAGGCGCGTCTCGAGGCACGCTTATCGTGTATCCCGGGCTTCACGCCACCACGCCGATGGGCCAGGGCACGAACTCGTCCTCGCCCACGCCCAGCGCCTCGCTCTTCGACTTCTCGCCGGAGGCAACGGCCAGCATCTTCTGGAAAATGACCTCGCCCATCTCGTCCAGGCTCTTGTCCCCGTCGATCACGGCGCCGCAGTTGACGTCCATGTCGCCGGCCATGCGCTGGTACATCGGCGTGTTGGTCGCCAGCTTGATGGTCGGC
>JBNKHC010000115.1:0-22518 GCA_050290145.1 Kiloniellaceae bacterium
CTGTGCCTGCAGGAGATCAAGGTGCAGACCGAGGACTTCCCGCTGGAGAAGGTGCAGGAGATCGGCTTCCCCCATGCCGTGGTCCACGGCCAGAAGGGCTACAACGGCGTGGCCATCCTGTCGCGCCGGCGCATCAGCGCCCCGCGCAAGGAGATCTGGTGCGACCGCGACGACTGCCGCCACGCCGCGGTGACCGTCGGCGGCATCGAGCTGCACAACTTCTATGTTCCGGCCGGCGGGGACGTTCCGGATCCGGAACAGAATGACAAGTTCGCCCACAAGCTCCAGTTCCTCAGCGAGATGGCAGACTGGGCGCAGAAGGACAACCTGGCCGCACGCAAGGCGGTGCTCGTCGGCGATCTGAACGTCGCGCCGCTGGAGCACGACGTCTGGAATCACAAGCGCTTGCGCCGCAATGTCGGGCATACGCCGGTGGAGGCCGAACGCATGGCGCGGCTCTGGGCGGCCGGAGAGCTGATCGACGTCGCCCGCCATTTCGTTCCGGAGCCGGAACCACTCTACACCTGGTGGGGCTACCGCTTCGCCCAGTCCGTGGCCAAAAACTACGGCTGGCGCCTGGACCACGTGCTGGTAACCCCGCCCTTGAAAAAGCGTCTGAAATCGCTGGAAATCGTACGGGAGACGCGGACCTGGGAGAAGCCCTCGGACCACGTGCCGGTCGTTTTGGACCTGAAATGATCTGCCGGCCGACAGCCGTACGTACGACTAGGCGGGGCTGTTGGGCCAGAGGTACATGAAGTAGCGTCCGGCCTGTACGCCCGGCGGCAGCGGCAGGCTCTCGGCCTGGGGCAGGGTTAGTTCCTGATCCGAAACGATCACCCCCGCGGGCGCCATTACGGGCGGCAGGCGATCGGAGATCATCGCCGCCGTCTCGGCATCGCGCGCCGCATCGCCGCTGCCCAGGTCGGCGTGCGCCAGGGCCACAGCCCCGGCAAAGCGCTGCTGCGCCGCGGCCAGGGTCTCCGCGATATCGCCTTCCAGCAGGTGCGCCGCGTCGGGTATGCAGTCCGGGTGGGCCGAGACCTGGCGCTCGAAGACGAAAATCTCCCGCTGCGGGCAGGCCTCGCGCAGATGGTCGTAAGTCCGGCCGTTGCCCAGGCCGAGCTCGAAAATCGCGCCGGGCACCTTGGCGATCATGGCCACGGCGACGTCGAGGCAGTCCCGCTGCGCCTGGAGACGGCGGAGAAAGCTGTCCAGGCGGCTCACCGGGCCGCCTGCACTTCGCGCAATTGAGCGGTGGTCTGCTCCAGGCGGTGCGCCAGCACGCGCATCACCTCAACCCCCATTTCGGGAAAATCCATGAGCATGCGGAAGAAGAGGTCCGCGGTGATCCGCAAGGTCACCAGCTCGGTCGCCGCCTGCACCGTCGCGGTGCGCGGGATATCGCAGAGAATGGCGATCTCGCCGACGATCTCGTTTTCCGAGAGGGAGGCGACACGCAGCGGGCCGTTGGCCGCGTTGATCAGCACGTCGGCCGTGCCGTTCAGGACGATGAAGGCGGCATCGCCCCTTTCGCCCTGCTTGAACAGTGTCTGCCCCGGCTTGTAGGTCACGCGCTCGCTGGCGAAGGCCATCAGCTTCAGTTTCGCCGGGTCGATCTTCGCGAAGATCGGTATGCGCCGCAGGATTTCCACTTCTTGGTCGATGCTCATTCCCTGCTCCCTCGTGCCTTCCCTGTCCGGGACCCTTTTTCTTGAACCCTGGGGCCCTGCTCTTGCGGCCACCGCAGGCAAGGGGCGGCCTTGTTGTTGCTGTGCTCTCGCCTATTCCGCCGCGACCAGATCCTTGAAGGCCGACTCACGCTCGGTCAGCTCGCCGTAGCTGCCCTGCTCGACCAGGCGACCCTCGCGCATGACGAGGATGGTGTCAAAAAACGACGCCAGCTCGGGGCGCTGCAGCACCCAGATGACGCCCTGCCCCTCGCGCAGGTCGAGAATGCGCTCGACCAGACGCTGCTGCCCGGCGCTGTCCATGGCCGCCGTCGCCTCGTTGATGATCAGCAGGTCGGGGCGCTTCAGCAGCGCCCGGCCCAGGGCCAGCTTCTGGCGCTGGATGGTGCTGAGGCGGCCACCGCCGATGCCGACGTTGTAGTCCAGGCCGACCTCGATCACCGTTTCGCGCAGGCCGAGGTCGTCCAGCACTTCGGACAGGGTGTCGCCGATGATCTGCTCGGCGCCGGCCTGTCCGAAGGCCAGACGACCGAAGAGAATGTTGTCCTGCAGCGAGGCGGCCGCGTTGTAGGCGTCGCCGCGATAGAACTCCACCGCATCGGGCAGGTCCTGCTCCAGGCGCTCGGCCAGGCGGTGGCGCGCGGCGACCAGGCGCTCGGCCATCTCGTCATCCACCAGCCCCAGGCGGTGGCGTGCCTCGACATAGTTGAACGGCAGGCCGAGCAGCAGCTCGCGCGCGGCCCCGTCGAGGGCGTTGACGCCGGCGCTTTCCACCCGCGTGATGATGGTGCGGAACTCCGGCAGGTCGTCATCGCTGATGAAGCTGAACTGCTCGAAGAAGGGGTGACCCGGCGGCAGGTCGGCGAAGATTTCGACCATGGTCTTGGCGATGGTGACGCCCATGCCGACGAAGTCCTCGGTCAGCTCGGCCTCGCGCAGCACGGCGGCGACGGTGGCGTTCTGGGCCAGCGCCTTGGAGGCGAACTCCGGCACCCGCGGCGTGCCGAACAGCAGGTTCTCGGCGACACTGGCGTTGCCGTTGTAGCTGTCGGCCTCGAAGCGCACGACCAGGTCGTCGTTGCCGCCGGACTTCAGGCGTTCGATCAGCGCGGCGCGCGCCTGCAGGATGCCCTCGGCCACCTCGGGGCTGCGCTCCGGGTCGATGGTGCCGGTCAGCCCGAAGCGGTAGGCATCGCCCTTCAGGTCGACCACGGAGAGTATCTCCAGCAGGCGCAGGTTGATGTCCTGCGGCCCCTCGGCACCCGCCGCGGCGTAGTCGATCCAGTCGGCGTTGATGTCGAAGTCCGGATTGCCGGCGCGCCTGGCCTCCATCAGGTAGTCGTGGCTGGCCGCCGTGTCGGGATCGGCCGGGCGCAGCGGCCGGTGCTTCAGGCCGTAGAGCAGGTTGTCGCGCAGCGAGCCCGCGAAGTGATAGGCACTGGGCCCGACATAGGCCATGCGCCGGCCGGTGACCGCCGCGGGCAGGCGCTCGACGTCTCGGCCGTCGATGCGCAGGCTGCCGGAGCTGGGCCAGACCAGGCCGGAGAGCATGTAGCTGAGCTGTTCGGTACCGCTGCCGCTGGGGCCGACGATGGCGACGTGCTGGGCGACGTCGATGGTGAAGTTCACCGCGCGCACCAGTGGCTGGTCGGCCTCGTCCAGCAGCGTCAGCGCCGAGGCGCTGATCTGCCCCGTGAGCGGCTGGCCGGAGTCGTTATCCGGTGACTGCAGCGCCGCGTCGATGAGCTGCGGCGGCTGGAACTGGCCGATCACCTGCTCGTACTTGATCTGCACATCGAGGCGCTGCTGGTCCCAGTCGATGAGTTCCTTGATCGGCGAGGGCAGATCCTTGTAGGCGGCGATGACGGCGACCAGGGCGCCGATGTCGAGGTGGCCGGAGATGGCCAGCAGGCCGCCGCCGGCGTAGAAAACGAAGGGGGTGAGCTGGGCTAGCAGGTTGTTGAGGAATTTGACGAAGAACTTCCGCTGATAGATCTCGTAGCGGATCTTGAAGATATGCCCCAGGCGCGAGGCCAGGTCGGCACGCTCGTAGTTGGTGGCGTCGTTGGCCTGCACCTCGATGCCGCCGTCGATGAACTCGCCAATGCGCCCGGCGAGCTGGCGCGCCGTGAGCTGGCGCTCGCGGCCAAGCAGCAGGATGCGCCGGCGCAGCCGCGGGATGAGGAAGGACTGGAACACCACCACGCCCGCGGCCACCAGGCCCAGCCAGAACGACTGCACCATGATGAACAGCATGGCGGTGGCCGCCTGGCCTCCAAGGAACAGCGGCGTCGCGAAGGCATCGCCGATGAAGCCGCCCAGCGGCTCCACCTCGTCCTTGATCATGGTCGCCATTTCCGAGGGCTTCACGCGCTTCAGGTGCAGCAGCGGAAAACGCAGGATGCGGTCGCCGAGCTCGAAGCGCAGGCGGCGCAGCAGGCGCTCGCCCATGCGGCCCTTGCGGGTGTTGATCACCAGCTTGAACATGCCGTTGACCATGACCAGCGTCAGGAAGGAGAAGCTGAGCGCCAGCAGCATGTCCCGCTGCACCAGGTCGATGCCGTCGAAAAGCGTGACCGGGGTGCCGAAGATCGCTTCGCCGTAGGGCAGGTCGAACCGGAAGATGGTCTGGGTCGAGCCGGGGGATTCAAAGCCCTGGCCCTGAATGCCCTCATTGACGATCTGTTTAGGCAGATTGAGGGAGAGGTAGTAGAAGGGCAGCGAAACCAGCACGAGCACCAGAATCACCAGCTGCTCGGTCCGGCTGTGGCGCCACACATACTTGAAAATGTTCGGTTCCATGGACCCTCTTTGCCGGGCGGCGGCGCAGCCGCCCTTGCGGGTGCCGCCAGACCTGCGATCTTCGCAACTTAGTGCATGATCCACCGGAAATGAAACATTCTGAATTTTGCATGGGAGGCAGAAAACCGCCGCCGCCCCCCTGAAAGGAGCGCTCCAGAGCGCTCTTCCGGCCCGCGGCCCCCTGTGCCATAGTCGCCCCGGCAGACCGCGAAGAGGGAGAATGCGGCATGCAGAACGGCCGAAAGGGCAAGCGCGTCCTTATTTACAGCCACGACAGCTTCGGTCTGGGCCACCTGCGGCGCTGCCGCGAGATCGCCCATATCCTGACGGAGGCCCAGCGCTCGCTTTCCGTGCTGATCCTCTCGGGCTCGCCGATCATCGGGTCCTTCGACTTCCGCTCGCGCGTCGACTTCGTGCGCGTGCCGGGGGTAATCAAGCTGCGCAACGGCGACTATACCTCCCTGGCGCTGCACATCGACGTCGAGCACACCATGGCCCTGCGCGCCTCGATCATCGAGCACACCGCCGAGGTCTTCGATCCCGACCTCTTCATCGTCGACAAGGAGCCGCTGGGCCTGCGCGGCGAAGTGGAGGGCACCCTGGCGATGCTGCGCGAGCGCGGCACCCCCTGCGTGCTGGGCCTGCGCGACGTCATGGACGAGCCCGGCCTGCTGGCACCGGAGTGGGAGCGCAAACAGGTGGTGCCGGCCCTGCAGCGCTATTTCGACGACATCTGGGTCTACGGCCTGCCACAGATCTGCGATCCCCTGGAGGGCATCGATCTGCCGGATTCGGTGCGCAAGAAGATGACCTATACCGGCTACCTGAAGCGCAGCCTGCCGAAGATCTGCCCTCATGTGACGCTGGAGAAGATCGACGATCCCTTCCTGCTGGTCACCGTCGGCGGCGGCGGCGACGGCGAGGCCATTATCGACTGGGTGCTGCGCGCCTACGAGAGCGATTCCAAGCTGCCCCACCCGGCGCTGCTGGTGCTCGGCCCCTTCATGAACAGCGAAGCGCAGGGCGACTTCCAGGCGCGCGCTGCGCGGCTGGACAACGTCGAGACCCTGACCTTCGAAACCCATCTGGAAAGCCTGATGGACCGCGCCGTCGGCGTGGTCTGCATGGGCGGCTACAACACCTTCTGCGAGGTCCTGTCTTTCGACAAGCGCGCCCTGGTGATCCCGCGCACCGTGCCACGCATGGAACAGTACATCCGCGCCTCGCGCGCCCAGGACCTGGGACTGGTGCGCATGCTGCGCGACGACGGCAAGCGCGACGCCCGTCTCATGGCCACGGCCCTGCGCAACCTGCCGCAGCAGCGCCTGCCGTCGGAAGTGGTGGTGCCGGGGCTGCTGGACGGCCCGAAGAACGTGCTGCGCCTGGCCGAGTACTGGCTGGAGCATGGCGCCAGCCAGTTGAGCGTCGCCGAGAGCGCGAACAAGGGACGGCTGTGACAGCAGCCTTCTTGCCCGCCGACATGACCGAGGAACGCGACAGGCCGAAAGGCCGGGATCCGCAATGCCCGGGCGCCGTAGCGGTGGTCCTCAAGGGCTACCCGCGCCTCTCGGAGACCTTCATCGCCCAGGAGATCCTGGCCCTGGAGCGCCGCGGCTTCACGCTGCGCCTCGTTTCCTTGCGCCACCCCACCGACAGCAAGCGCCACCCGGTGCACGACGAGGTCAACGCCCCGGTCAGCTACCTGCCGGAATACCTCTATCAGGAGCCGCTGCGCGTGCTGCGCGGCTGGTGGCGGGCGCGGCGCCTGCCCGGCTACGCGGCGGCGCGGCGCGCCTTCCTGCGCGACCTGCGGCGCGACCTGACGCCGAACCGCGTGCGCCGCTTCGGTCAGGCCTGCGTACTGGCCGCCGAGCTGCCGGCGGAGGTCACCTGGCTCTACGCCCATTTCCTGCACACCCCCGCCTCGGTGGCGCGCTACACCGCCCTGATGACCGGCCTGCCCTGGAGCGTCTCCGCCCACGCCAAGGACATCTGGACCATTCCCGAGTGGGAAAAACGCGAGAAGCTGGCCGAGGCCCAGTGGCTGGTGACCTGCACCCGCTTCGGGGCCGAGCACCTGCGCGCCCTGGCGCCCGCTCCCGCGCGCGTACGCCTGCTCTACCACGGCCTCGACCTTACCCGCTTCGCCGCCGCGCCGCGTGCGGCGGCCACGAGGGACGGCAGCGACCCGGCCGATCCCGTGCGCCTGCTCTCGGTGGGCCGGGCGGTGGAGAAGAAGGGCTACGACGTGCTGCTGCAGGCCCTGGCCGCGCTGCCCGAGGGCCTGCATTGGCGCCTGACCCATATCGGCGGCGGCCCGCTGCGCGCGGCGCTGGAGCGCCAGGCCGCGGCCCTGGGCCTTGCCGGACGCATCACCTGGATGGGCAGCCAGGCCCAGGTGGAAATCCTGGCGCAGTACCGCACGGCCGACCTCTTCATTCTGGCCAGCCGCATCGCCCGCGACGGCGACCGCGACGGCCTGCCCAACGTGCTGATGGAGGCGCAGAGTCAGGGACTGGCCTGCCTGGCCACGCAGGTGGCGGCGATCCCCGAGCTGATCGAGGACGCAACCAGCGGCGTCCTGGTGCCGCCCGACGACCCGGCGGCGCTGGCCACCGCGCTGGCCCGCCTGATCACCGCGCCGGCCGAACGGCGCCGGCTGGGGGAAGCGGGACAGCAGCGCATCCGGGCGGAGTTTGATATGAAGGGCGGCATCGACACCCTGGCAGGACTGCTGCGGCCGTCCCTCGGACGCCAGGCCGCCGAGTAGCCCGACCCGTAGCGACGAAAGCTTGCCCCGGACCACTATGCGCATCGCGTTCTACGCCCCTTTGAAGCCGCCGACCCATCCCAACCCCTCGGGCGACCGGCAGATGGCGCGCATGTTCGTCCAGGCGCTGGAGCAGGCCGGCCACGAGGTGGAACTGGCCAGCCGCCTGCGCAGCCGCGAGGCCGAGGGTGACAGCAAGCGCCAGGCGCGCCTGCAGGCGCTGGGGGCGGGGCTCGCCGATCGCCTGATCCGCCGCTACAAGAAGCTGCCGGCGCGGCGCCGCCCGCAGCTCTGGTTCACCTATCACCTCTACTACAAGGCGCCGGACTGGATCGGCCCCAAGGTGGCCAAGGCGCTGAAGATCCCCTACGTGGTGGCCGAGGCCTCGGTGGCCTACAAGCGGGCCGACGGTCCCTGGGCGGCGAGCCACAAGGCGGTTCTGGAGGCCCTGGAGCAGGCAGCGGCGGTCATCACCCTCAATCCCCTGGACGCCAAGCTGATCCCCGACCCGGCCAAGGTGCAGCTGCTGAAACCCTTCATCGACACCGCGCCCTTCGACGCGGTGCGGCCGCTGCGCGACGACTACCGGGCGGTGCTGGCCAGCGAGCAGCACCTGGACCCGGAACTGCCCTGGCTGCTGGCCGCGGCCATGATGCGCCCGGGCGACAAGCTGAAGTCCTATCAGATCCTGGCCCAGGCGCTGCGCGCCATCCCCGACATTCCCTGGCAGCTGGTAGTGGCCGGCGAAGGCCAGGCCTACGACGCGGTGATCCAGGCCTTCACCTGGGCGATGCCGGCGCGGGTGCGCTTTCTCGGCCTGGTGCAGCCGGAGGTCATGCCGGCGCTCTATGCCGCCTGTGACCTGCTGGTCTGGCCGGCGGTGAACGAGGCCTTCGGCATGGCCCTGCTGGAGGCGCAGGCCGCCGGCATTCCCGTGGTCGCCGGGCGCAGCCCGGGCGTCGAGAACGTGGTCGCCGAGGGCGTCACCGGCTACCTCGCCGATCCGGGCCTGGCCACCTTCGCCGCCAGCGTGCGCGAGATGCTGTCCCAGAAGGCGAGCCGCATCGCCATGGGCAAGGCCGCCCCCAAGGTGATCGCCGAGCAGCACAGCCTGACCGCCGCCGCCAAGCGCCTGAGCGCCATCCTGGCCGAAGCGAGCAACCCTTGAGCCGACTGCTGCTGATCCGTCACGGCGCCACCGCCTGGAACGAGGCCGGGCGCATCCAGGGGCGCAGCGACCCGCCGCTTTCGCCGGCCGGCCGCGCCGACGTGGAAAGCTGGCGGCTGCCGCCGGAGGCCGAAGGCGCCCGCTGGATCTGCAGCCCGCTGACCCGCGCCCGCGATACCGCCGAGATCCTGCACGGCGCGCCGGTGCAGACCGAACCGCTGCTGATCGAAACCGACTGGGGCGCCTGGGAGGGCCGCACCCTGGCCGAGCTGCGCGACGAGCTGGGCCCCGAGATGGCCGACAACGAAGCCCGCGGCCTGGATTTCCGCCCGCCCGGCGGCGAGAGCCCGCGCGACGTGCAGCAGCGGGTGCTGCCCCTGCTGGCGGCGCTGGCCCAGGAGACCCCCGGTAGCGCCGGCACCGTCGTCGCCGTGACCCACAAGGGCGTCATCCGCGCCGTCTACGCCCTGGCCTCAGGCTGGGACATGCGCGACAAGCCGCCGGTGAACCTGCGCAGTGGCTGCGCCCAGGGCTTCATCCTGGCCCCCGGCGGCCGCCCCGAGATCGACACCCTCAACCTGCCGCTGGCCCCCGCATGACCGCGTCCGCTTCCCAACGCGCCGACGTCCTGCTCTACGTGCAGCACCTGCTCGGCATCGGCCACATCCGCCGCGCCGCGGTGCTGGCCCGCGCCTTCCACCGTGCCGGGCTGAAAGTGGTCTTCGTCACCGGCGGCCTGCCGGTGACCGGCCTGGGCCTGGACGAGATCGAGGTGGTGCAGCTGCCGCCAGCGCGAACCCAGGACGAAAGCTTCGCCGTCATCCTGGACGAACACGACCGGCCGATCGACGAGGCCTGGAAGACGCGGCGCCGCGAGCTGCTGCTGGAGGTCTACCGGCGCTGCCGCCCGCGGGTGGTGATGACCGAGCTCTATCCCTTCGGGCGCCGCAAGATGCGCTTCGAGCTCAATCCGCTGATCGAGGCGGCGCGCGCCGACAGCCCGCCGGCGCTCATCGCCTGCTCCCTGCGCGACATCATCAACCGGCCGGAGCAGGCGGAGAAGATCGCCTGGATGCTCGACCACTTCACCCGGCAGTTCGACGTCGTCTACATGCACGGCGACCGGCGCTTCTTCCGCCTGGAGGACAGCTTTCCGGAAAGCGAAGCGGTGGCCCAGCGCCTGCACTACACCGGCTACGTGACCGAGGCCGGGCGGGCCGTCGCCGCCGCGCGGCAGTCGGACGACACGACAGGCCGCGGCGAGGTCATCGTCTCCGCCGGCGGCGGCGCTGTGGGCGCGGCCCTGCTGCGCACCGCCCTGGCGGCGCGGCCGCTGTCGCCCCTGGCCGAGACACCCTGGCGGCTGCTGGTCGGCCCCAACCTGCCTGAGGCGGATTTCGAGGCCATGGTCGAAGCGGCGCCGGAGGGCGTGGTGGTGGAGCGGGCGCGTCCCGACTTCGTTGCCCTGCTGAGCCGCGCCAGGCTGTCGATCAGCCAGGGCGGCTACAACACCCTGATGGAAGTTCTGGCGACCGGCGTGCCGGCGGTGATCGTGCCCTTTGCCGGCGGCTCCGAGACCGAGCAGACCCAGCGCGCCCAGATGCTGGCGGAGAACGACCTGATCACCGTCGTTGCCGAGGACGGGCTCTCCCCCGAAAGCCTGGCCGCCGGCATCGCCGGGGCGCTGGCCCAGGGCGGCGCCGCCGCTAAGACGATCGGGGGCAGGGCGCCGTTCCGGCTGGACGGCGCCGAGGAGACCGCCCGCCACCTCATCGCCCGCATGAAGGAGGCCGCCGAATGACGACGCCGGCGACAACAGACGGCGGGGCCTTGGGGGGCGGGCCGTCAGGGACCTGGACGCCGGGGGCCTGGACGGCCCTGGAGGCGGAGCTGGATGCCTGGGCGGCGGCCGGGCGCGAGGCGCAGATCTGGTGGCGCGACGACGACGCCGCCGCCCCCTCGCCGGCGCTGGAGCGGCTGCTCGAGCTGGCCGCCGGCCAGGCCGCACCCCTGGCCCTGGCGGTGATCCCGGCCAAGGCGGAAGGCGCCCTGGCCGCCCTCCTGGACAGTCGGAGCGCGCAGACGGCGGTGCTCCAGCACGGCTTCGCCCACGTCAACAACGCCGGCAGCCTTGCAGGCCCGGGCGCCAAGAAGTGCGAGCTGGTCGACCCGCAGGCCCGCCCGGCGGTCCTGGACGAGCTGCGCCGCGGGCGCGAGGGCCTGGCCGAACGCTTCGGCCGGCGTTTCCTGCCGGTGCTGGTGCCGCCGTGGAACCGCATCGCCGCGGCGCTGCTGCCGCAACTGCCGGGCCTTGGCTTCGCCGGGCTTTCCACCTACAAGGCCCGTACCGCCGCCGAGGCGGCCCCGGGGCTGCTGCAAGTGAACTGCCACCTGGACCTCATGCAATGGCGCCCTGAACGCCGCTTTCTGGGCGCCGAGGCCACGCTGGCTCTGCTGAGCGGGCACCTGGCGGCCAAGCGGCAGGGCACGGCCGACCCCGGCGAGCCCAGCGGCATCCTCAGCCACCATGAGGTGCATGACGGCGCGGCCTGGGACTTTCTGGGCGAGTTGCTGGCCCGTCTTACCGCACACCGTGCGGTGCGGCTGCTGCCGGCGACGGCCGTTTTCACGCGGGAGGCGGCCCGATGAAGCTGTACCGCTACCCGCCGCGGGCCCTCTTGGGGGACTATCTGCGCAGCGCCGCCGGCCTCTTCGTCGGCCTCGGGGTGCTGCTGGCGGTGCCGCCGTCGCCGGTGGTGGTGATCATTTTCGGCTCCGTCGCCTTGCTTTTCGCCGTTTTCGGCCTGCGCACCGCCCACCGCCACAAGCTGCGGGTCGCCGTCACCGACGACGAGATCGCCTGCCGCGGCGCCACCACCAAGATCATGCCCTGGGGGCGGATCGAGGCCATGAAACTGCGCTATTTTGGCTCACGGCGCAGCAAATGGCGGCCGCTGGGCAGCGGATTCATGCAGCTGACGCTGAAGGGCGGCGGCACCGCCATGACCTTCGAATCCTCCCTTGAGGGTTTCGACCGGCTGGCCGGGCGGGCCGCCATGGCCATGCACGCGCGCGGCCTGGCGCTGGATCCGGCGACAAGCAGCAACCTCATCGAGCTGGGCATCGATCCGGCCGGCGAGGAAAACGAGGGAGAAAGCGGCGGGGAGACCGACCAAAAGGGGTAGCGGCGGCGGAGGATAACCAGACGGGTGCGATTCGCCGCCAAACGTCCTATAAACGCAACGCGGGCTTATAGAAACGCGGTCTTATAAATACGCGGGCTTAGAAAAGCGCGTTCAAGTAGAACGGGCGGGATTTGACAGGGGACTGGGGACAAGGGTGCGGGACCTGTTACGCATAAGGGATCTGCGGATCAGCTTCGATCTGCCGGAAGGCCGGCTCGAGGCGGTCCGCGGCGTTAGTTTCCGTGTGCCCGCCGGCAAGACGGTGGCCCTGGTGGGCGAGTCGGGCTCCGGCAAGTCCGTGGTCAGCCAGGCGATCATGGGCATCCTGCCCCGCACGGCGCAGATCGACGCCGGGCGTATCCTGTTCCACGATCCGGTGCTGGCCGCCGACCGCGCCGAGACCATGATCGATATCGCCGGGCTGCACCCGGAAAGCGCCGAGATGCGGGCGATCCGCGGCGGGCGCATCTCCATCATCTTCCAGGAGCCCATGACCTCGCTGTCGCCGGTGCACACCGTCGGCAACCAGATTTGCGAGGCGCTGCACCTGCATCGCCGGGTCAGCGAAGCCGAAGGCCACGTCCTGGCCACGGAAATGCTGCGCCTGGTCGGCTTCCCGGACCCGGACAAGGCGATGAAGACCTATCCCTTCGAGCTGTCCGGCGGCCTGCGCCAGCGGGCCATGATCGCCATGGCCCTGGTCTGCCGCCCGGCGCTGCTGATCGCCGACGAACCGACCACCGCGCTGGACGTCACCATCCAGGCGCAGATCCTGAAGCTGATCAAGGACCTGCAGGCCGAGCTGGGCATGGCGGTGCTGATCATCACCCATGACCTGGGCGTGGTGGCCAACGTCGCCGACGAGGTGGTGGTGATGTACCACGGCGAGGTCATGGAAAGCGGCACGCTGGAAGACATCTTCCACGATCCGCAGCACCCTTACCTCAAGGCGCTGCTGCGCGCGGTGCCGCGCTTCCACATGAAGCCCGGCGAGCGCCTGGTGCCGATCCGCGAGATCCGGCAAAGCGACGACAGCGCCTTCCTGGGCAAAGCCAAGGCGCACGACAACCACGGCGGCGGCGCCCTGCTGAAGGTCGAGCACGTCAGCAAGAACTTCACCATCCGCAAGGCCGGCCTGTTCAACCACGACAAGGAAGCCAGCCTGCTGGCGGTCGACGACGTCAGCTTCACGGTCAGGCGCGGCGAATGCCTGGGCCTGGTTGGCGAGAGCGGCTGCGGCAAGACCACCTTGTCCAAGATGATCATGCGCGCGCTGAAGCCCGACAGCGGCAGCATCACCTTCATGGACAGGGAAGCCGGCGAGACCGACGTGCTGCAGCTGGCAGGCGACGACCTGATGGCGTTCCGCCGCAAGATCCAGTTCGTCTTCCAGGACCCCTTCTCTTCCCTGAACCCGCGCATGACCGTCGGCGACATCCTGGCCGAGCCGCTGCTGATCCACGGCATCGGCACGCCGGCCGAACGGCGTCAGATCGTCGAGGAGTTGATGGGGGTGGTCGGCCTCAACCGGAACCACATCCGGCGCTATCCGCACAGCTTCTCCGGCGGCCAGCGCCAGCGCATCGGCATCGCCCGCGCCCTGGCCCTGCATCCGCAGCTGGTGATCTGCGACGAGCCGGTCTCCGCCCTGGACGTCTCGATCCAGGCCCAGGTGCTGAACCTGCTGAAGGACCTGCAACGCAACCTGGGGCTCACCTACATCTTCATCAGCCACAACCTGGCGGTGGTCGACTACATCGCCGACCGCATCGCCGTGATGTGCCGCGGCCGACTGGTGGAAGTCGCACCGCGCGCGCAGCTGTTCCGCGCGCCGCTGCATCCCTACACCAAGGCCCTGCTGGCGGCGGTGCCCGAGCCGAGCCTGGACCAGCGCCTCGACCTCACCGCGCTGTTGCAGGGCCGCGCCTCCGAGCCCGCGGCCTGGCCCGAGCCTTTCCGCATCAGCGGCGAAAGCCGTCTGGCCATGATCGAACTGGGCGACGGCCACTTCGTGCGCGCCCACGAGGATGCCGCCGAGGAACTGGTCCGGTGTTACGCTCAGCTAGTGTCCGCCGGCGCAACCTCGCAGAAAGCCGAAGTCTGATCCCATGCTGAGCTATTTCGCCCGACGCCTTCTGGTGATGATCCCGACCCTGCTGGTGATCAGCCTGGTGGTTTTCGTCATCATCCAGCTGCCCCCGGGCGACTATCTGGAGACTCTGATCAGCGAGATGCAGGCCCAGGGCGAGAACATCGACCCGGCACGCATCGCATTCCTGCGTCAGCAGTACGGCCTCGACAGGCCGATAATCGAGCAATACTGGGTCTGGCTCATCGGCCTGCTGCACGGCGATCTCGGCTACTCCTTCGAGTTCGAGCTGCCGGTGGTGGACGTGATCGGCGACCGCTTCTGGTTCACCGCCCTGCTGGCCCTCTCCACCACGCTGTTCACCTATGTCATCTCCTTCCCCATCGGCATCTACTCGGCGGTGCGGCAGTACTCGCTCGGCGACTACGCGGCGACCTTCGTCGGCTACTTCGGACTGGCCATGCCGAACTTCCTCTTCGCGCTGGTGCTGCTGTACTACGCCAATGTCTGGTTCGACCTGTCGATCGGCGGCTTGATGGACCCCAAGTACCTCGACGCGCCCTGGTCCCTGGAAAAGGCGCTCTCGGTCATGAACCACCTGTGGATCCCGATGATCGTCATCGGGACCTCCGGCACCGCGGCGATGATCCGGCGGCTGCGCGCCAACATGCTGGACGAGTTGCAGAAGCAATATGTGGTGACGGCGCGCGCCAAGGGTCTCTCGCCGGTCAAGGCGGTCCTGAAGTATCCGCTGCGCATGTCCTTGAACCACTTCATCGCCGACATCGGCCAGATCCTGCCGGCGGTGATCTCCGGCGCCGCGCTGGTCTCCGTGGTCATGGACCTGCCGACCAACGGGCCGCTGCTGCTGCGTTCGCTGCAGAGCCAGGACATGTACCTGGCCGGCGCCTTTCTGATGTTCGAAGCGGTGCTGGTGGTGATCGGCGTCTTCGTCTCCGACGTGCTGCTGGCGATGCTCGATCCGCGCATCCGCCTGGGCGAGGGAGCGACGAAATGAGCGACCGCAACCTGCTGCCCGGCGACCGCCTGGACCACTACGTCAACGAAGCGCCCTTCGACCCCTATCAAGTCGAGAAGCTGACACCGCAGCAGGAGCGTTACTACCAGGCCAGCGAGTGGCGCATCATGTGGTGGCGCTTCTGCCGCCACCGCGTCGCCCTGTGGTCGGGCATCTTCCTGTTGCTGGTCTACGCCAGCGTCGTGATCTGCGAGTTCGTCGCGCCCTACAATCTGCACAGCCGCGACATCAAGCACATCTACGCGCCGCCCCAGGCGCTGCACTTCTTCCACGAGGGCCAGTTCATCGGCCCCTTCGTCTACGGCTTCGATACCGAGATGGACATGGAGAGACTGCAGCGCGTCTACAAGCCGAACCTCGAGAAGGTGCAGCCCCTGCGCTTCTTCTGCCGCGGCGACAGCTACGATTTCTGGGGCGAGTTCGAGGCCGACCTGCACCTCTTCTGTCCGGCCGAGCGCGGCACCGCCTTCCTCTTCGGCACCGACCGCCTGGGCCGTGACATGCTGAGCCGCATCATCTATGGCGCGCGAATCTCGCTCACCATCGGCCTCATCGCCGTCGCCATCTCCTTCGTCCTCGGCGTCGTCATCGGCGGCGCCGCGGGCTATTTCGGCGGCTTCATCGATGCGCTGACTCTGCGCTCCATCGAGATCATCCGTTCCTTCCCGGAGATCCCGCTGTTCATGACCCTGTCGGCGCTGCTGCCGGTGACCTGGAGCCCCATCGGCGTCTTCGCCGGCATCTCGGTCATCATCGGCTTCCTGGAATGGCCGGGCCTCGCCCGCGCCGTGCGCGCCAAGATCCTCTCCCTGCGCGAGGAGGACTTCACCACCGCCGCGCAGCTCATGGGCGCCTCCCCGGCACGCATCATCGGACGCCACCTGCTGCCCAGCTTCACCAGCCACCTGATCGCCTCGGTCACCCTGGCGATCCCCACGGCGATCCTCGGCGAGACGGCGCTGTCCTTCCTCGGTATCGGGCTGCGTGCGCCGGTCACTTCCTGGGGTGTGGTGCTGAACGAAGCGCAGGACATCAGCGTGGTCGCGGTCTTTCCCTGGCTGATGCTGCCGGTGGTGCCGCTGTTCCTGGTGGTGCTGGCCTTCAACTTCCTGGGCGACGGCCTGCGCGACGCCGCCGATCCCTACAAGTAGCGCTCTCTAAGGCGCAATGACCACCAGGTCTAGCGGCGTGTCGACCCCGGCCACTTCGACTGCTTCGACGTACTGCTTCTCCGCCGCGGGCCTGTAGCCCTGGGCGATGGCCTTGTCGTAACTGGCACGGTCGCAGAGCGCGCGCACGTCGAGTTCCTTGTTGTGCTTTTCCAGCTTGGCCGAGAGGTTCACCGCCTCGCCGATGACGGTGTATTCCAGGCGGGTGTCGTCACCGACCGCGCCGAAGAGGATCGGACCGGTGGCCACGGCACCGTTGACCTGAGGACAGTAGCGCCCCGCCGCTTCGCAGTCGGCCTGCCAGTCGGCCGCCACGGCGATGATCTCTTCCAGGGCGCGCAGCGCGTCGGCGGCATAGCTGGCCGAGGGCTGCGCCGCGCCGAAGGTCGCCAGAATCCCGTCGCCGAGAAACTTGTCGATGCTGCCGCCGTGGCGCCGGATCACCGGCGCCATGTGCTGCTGGTATTCGTTGAGCAGCTGCATCACCTCTTCCGGCGGCGCGGCGGCGGCCAGTCGCGTGAAGCCGCGCATGTCGAGATTGAGGATCGCCGCCTCGCGCATCTCGCCGCTGCCGGCGCGGATATGATCTTCGGCGCCGGTGATGCGCTCGGCGATCTCCGGCGCGAAGAAGCGCGACAGCTCGCGCGCAGCGCTGCCTTCGGCGGTGGCGCGCACCAGCAGTCCCTTGGCGCGGTACAGCGCCACGGCGATCAGGGCGGTGACCACCAGGATCGAGATGATCTTGTCGAACTCCGCGCCCAGCAGCACCGTGTTGGAGGTGAGGTAGGCGACGTAGTCGCGCGTGATCATGGTGTCGACAGGGTCGGCATAGACCACGTAGACGATAAGCGCGCCCCAGCCGAGCGCCGCGAGCAGGCCGGCGAGTACGACGAAGCGGGCGTCGAAGCGCAGCGCCCGGAGCGCGATGAAGATGAAGACGTAGAGCAGCGTCGGCGCCTTCAGATAGAAGGAGGGAGGCTGCATGTACTGGATGTGGAACGACCAGATCAGCACCATCAGCAGCGTGATGTCGAAGAAGACCGAAGCGGCCAGCGCCCAGTCCGGCAGGCGGGCGAGGTGCGCCCAGGCGACGCGCACCAGGGTCAGCGCCAGGTAGATGCCGAGCGCCCAGGGCACCGGCGCGAAATCCAGCGCTTCGGGTTTCGGGGAGAGGAAGTAGAGCGTGCCGAAGGTCAGCACGATGGCGAGCTGCACCCAGGAGATAAGGCGCTCCGTCGCGTCTTCCTGGTCGCGGACCGCCGCGCGCACCCGCTCCGGCAGGCCGGCCTCCGGATCCTTGCGCCACCAGCTCAACATGCCGCTGTCCTCTTTGCCCCTCGCCACCGGCGCGCCCGCAGCCGTGGCCGGGCCGCCGCGCTAAACCGGATATGGCGGCGGCGGCCGCTCACCTGCACGTCACTTCTGCGTGACCGGCGGACGCCGCCGGGCCGGGCACCGCAGCGCCCTGCCGCAGGCATGGAAAATCACGGGCGCAGAACGCACCCTTCCTGCGCCACCACCGTGCCCGGCCGCGCGGCCTCCGCCTGCTTGGCGACCTGGTCCATAAAGGCGTCGTCGTGGCCGGGATCGTGATGGAAGATCACCAGCCGCCCGACCCCCGCCTTGTCGCAGAGGCGGACCCCCTCCTGCCAGGTGGAGTGACCCCAGTTGCGATACCTGGGGAACTCGTCATCGGTGTAGGTGCAGTCGTAGATCACCAGGTCGGCGCCTTCGATCAGCTCCAGGACGTTGCGGTCGGGCTTGCCCTCGACGTGCTCGGTGTCGGTGACGTAGCAGATCGACTTGCCGGCGAAGTCGACACGGTAGCCGGTGGCGCCGTTGGGGTGGTTGAGCGGCGCGGTGATGAGGCGCACCCCGGGCTTTGGCTCCAGCACGTCGCCGGCGGTGAAGTCGTGGAAGGAGACGTTGGCCGCGAAGATCTTCGGCGGCACCGGAAACAGCGGCGCGTTCATGAACTGCACCAGGACGTCGTGCAGCGTCAGCTCCGGCACCAGGTGGCCGGCCCAGAGGCGGATGCGGTTACGCTTGTCGAACAGCGGCGCGAAGAAGGGCAGGCCGACGATGTGGTCGTGATGGGTATGGGTGAGGAAGATATCGGCTTCCAGGGCGCCGTTTTCACAGAGCTGCTTGCCCAGCGGGCGCAGGCCCGTACCGGCGTCGAAGATCAGCAGCTTTTCGCCGCAGCGTACTTCCAGGCAGGAGGTATTCCCGCCGTATCGCAAGTAGCTGTCGCCAGGACAGGAGATCGAACCGCGGGTGCCCCAGAAGCGAACGAAAAAATCTGAACCGTTCTGCAAAATGCCAGTATCCCTTCGGTCCGACACTCTATAACAAGGCCTGACAATCCAGGCCCAAATGCCCGGCCGACCAGACAAAATTCTTTGCAATAATTGATGTACTCTAACCTCTTGACCGAAAACGCCCCAATGAAATTTAGGCCGCTGCGGGCCCTGACGTGAGCGAGCTGCAGCGCACGCGGCTGGCCCTGGTGGTGCTGGGCCTCGCCCTGGTCGTCTACGCCGCCTTCAGCCAGTTCAAGCTTCCGGTTGTCCTGCCGGTTTTGCTGGACACCTACAGTTACGGGCGGGTGCTGGCCGGCGGCTTCATGTCGATCTTCGCCGTCTTCGGCATCCTGCTGTCGGTGCCCATCGGCCGCCTGGTGGCGCGGCACGGCGCGTTGCGGCTGGTCATGGCGGCCCTGCCGGTCATGGGCCTGGGCGCCGCCGTCTGCCTGATGGCGCCGGAATCCGGCACGGTGATGCTGGTCGGCCGCGGCCTGGAGGGCGCCGCCTTCGCCGCCCTGGCGGTGGCGGGACCGGCGCTGGCCACCGCAAATGCTGCGCCGCAGCATCGCGCCCTGGTGATCGGCCTGATCTCCGCCTGGATGCCCAGCGGGCAGCTGCTCGCCACCCTGATCGGCCCGCTGGCGCTGCACACCACCGGTTGGCAGGGCCTCTGGTGGGTCTGCCTGCTGCTCGCCGCGCTGCTGGTCGTCTGGACCTTCGTCATGATGCGCAGCGGGCCACGCGGCACCACGCGGCGCACCGGCGACGACAGCGCGCCGGCGCCGGCCTGGACCCGCGCACAGTGGATCGCCCTGCTGCTGACCGCCAGCGCCTTCATGCTCTGGTCCGGGCAGTACATCGCCTACATGACCTGGCTGCCGGCCTACCTGGTCGAGGTGCAGGGCCTCGCCGTCGACAGCGCCCTCTACGGCTATCTCATCCCCGTGGTGCTGGTCGGCGTCTTCAACGTCACCACCGGCTTCCTGATGCAGCGCGGGCACAAACCGCAGCGCCTGCTGTTCGGCGCCGTGGTCATCCAGGCGGGGATCTGGTGGCTGCTTCCGGTGACCGGAAGCGGGCTGGGCGGGCTCGTCTCGCTGATCGTCTACGGCATCACCTCCGGCATCGCGCCGACCTGCCTCTTCGCGCTCTCGGCGCATCTGGTGGCCAAGCCCAACGAAGCCGCGCGCGCCTTCGGCGTCACCATGACCGGACGAAACCTGGGAGTGCTCGGCGGGCCGCTGCTGCTGGCCCTGTCGGTGGAGCTGAGCGGCGGCTGGCTGGCCGGCAGCCTGCTCTTCGCCGGCGTTACCACCCTGGCGGTGGTGGTCTGCGTGCTGCTGCTGTTCATCGTGCCGCACGTCGAGGCGCAGACGCTGCGCCCGGCGGCGGGCGTCGCCGACTAGCGCGTCAAACGAGGACGAAGGACGCCCGGATACCCCGCGCCCTCAAGGTACCAGTCGATAACCGCCGGGCTCGGTGACCAGGATCTCGGCCGCCGAGGGGTCCTCTTCGATCTTCTGGCGCAGCCGGTAGACGTGGGTCTCCAGCGTGTGGGTGGTAACCCCGGCGTTGTAGCCCCAGACCTCGCCCAGCAGCTTGTCGCGGCCGACGACCGCGTCGCCGCTGCGGTAGAGGTACTTCAGGATCGAAGTTTCCTTTTCCGTCAGCCGCACCTTCTTCTTCGATTCGCCGTGGGTCAGCAGCTTGGCGCTGGGGCGGAAGGTGTAGGGGCCGATGGTGAAGACCGCGTCCTCGCTCTGCTCGTGCTGGCGCAGCTGCGCGCGCATGCGCGCCAGCAGCACGCCCAGGCGAAAGGGCTTGGTCACGTAGTCGTTGGCGCCGGCGTCCAGCGCCAGGATGGTGTCGGCGTCGGACTCCGCCGCGGTCAACATGATGATCGGCGACTTCACCCCGCCGCGCCGCATCAGGCGGCAGACCTCGCGCCCGTCCATGTCGGGCAGGCCCACGTCCAGCAGGATCAGGTCGTAGTAGTCGGCCTTGGCCTTTTCCATGCCCTCGGCGGCGGTCGCCGCCTCGGCCGTGTCGAACTCTTCGTGCAGCCGCAGCTGCTCGCTCAATGATTGGCGAAGCGCCTCGTCATCGTCGATCAGAAGGATTTTCTTGCCGCTTGCGCCGGTCATCTGCGACGTCCGATTCCCTAACCCACCCGAAACCTGTGATTTCCTCAGATAGCACCGCTACCCCCGGGGTTCAAGGCAACCCCCGGTGGAGCAAATGCTGCACTGCAACGTGAAGCGCGTGATCCCGCTCCGCCAAGGCGTCGACCGCGGTGAAGTGGTGCAGCCCGGTCATGTCCACTTCCCCCAGCGGCAGGCCGCGCGCCTGCCAGGCGGCGGCGTACTCGGCGTGCTGGCGCAGGAACTCGCTGGTTTCCTCCGAGCCCACGGCGAGCAGCAGCGGCGGCGCCGCGGCCGGCAGGCAGTGCAGCGGGCTCCAGGGTAAGGCTTCTTCCGGGGCGATGTGCAGAACCTTGTTGTGATAGCTGAGCCGGATGGGCTCCAGGTCGTAGACGCCGGAGATCGAACAGCCGCCCGCCAGCAGGCCGGCAGGCAGCCCGGCCTGAAAGGCCGGCCAGTCGGTGGAGGCCGCCATGGCGGCCAGGTGGCCGCCGGCGGAATGCCCGGCCACGACGATGCGCGCCGGATCGATGCCGTAGTCCCCTGCGTGGCGGTAGAGCCAGGCCAGCGCGCGGCGCGTCTGAACGATCATCTCGCCGATCTTGGTGTCCGGCGCCAGGCCATAGTTCAGGCTGGCGAAGGCGACGCCGGTCTCGACGAAGGCCGGTGCCATGTAGCTGTAGTCGCCCTTGTCCAGCGCCTGCCAATAACCGCCGTGGATGAAGGCCAGCAGCGGCGTGGCTTCGCTTCCGGCGACCGGGAAGAGGTCGAGGGTTTCGGCCGGGTCCGCGCCGTAGGGCAGGTCCAGGTGGCCCGGCAGGCGCTGGCGTACGGCGGCGCTGTCGCGCGCCCAGCGCTCGAAGAACTGCGGGTGCTCCGGCCAGCGGGCGCGCAGGTTCAGCTCGCGGTCCAGCGCCGCCTGGTCGTAGTCACGGAATACCGGGACGCCGCCGTTCTCATCACTCGCCATGGCCAGGCCTTCCCCCTGTGGTCACCGGCTTCCTCCTTTCGGGGCTTCGGCTCCCATCCGGGCGGTGCACGGTCATTGCGCTACCGAAACGCTGGCGTTTTCCGGCAACGGCACTTATGTGTTGCGTGGAATGGCGTCCCGCCCCCCCCTGATCAGGGTTCGGGGACGTCCGGGCGGGCGCCACCGTGACACAGCGCCGCCCGGCCCGTAAAGTGACTATTTAAACCCTGGCCAAGCGATGCAGCACCCCGCCAAGAGCCCGAAAACCCCCGATGCCGCCGTGCTCCAGACGGTGGAGCGCGCGCTCGCCGAGCTGCGCCGCGGCGCCAGCGTGGTGCTGCACGACTGGTCCGGGCAGGGCGCCCTGGTGCAGGCCGCCGAGGAGGCCACGCCGGAGGGCCTGGCGGCGCTCGCCAAGCTGACCGGCACCGAGCCGATGCTGCTGCTGACCGCGCGCCGCGCCCAGGCGCTGGGCCTGCCGGAAGCCGAGAGCCTGATCGCCAGCGGCGGCGTCATGGCGCTGGCCCTGGCGGAGCAGCAGGCCGAGAGCATCCGCGCGCTGGCCGACCCGACCAGCCCGCAGGACGGGGCCCTGCAGCCGCGCCAGATCGTGACCGCCCCTGCGGGCCTCGACATCGCCGCGGTGGAACTGACCAAGCTGGCCCGCCTGCTGCCGGCCGCGCTGCTGGCCCCCTTGCCGAAACAGCCGGTGCAGAGCCCGGTCGCCTGGGCCGATGCCCGCGACCTCATGGCGGTCTCGGCGGCCAACGTCGCCGAATACCGCTACGCCGCCGCGCGCGGCCTGACCCAGGTGGCCAACGCCTCGGTGCCGCTGGCCGGGGCCGAGCAGGCCCGCATCGTCGCCTTCCGTCCCGACGACGGCGGCATGGAGCACCTGGCGATCATCATCGGCGAACCCAAGGCGGACGAGCCGGTGCTGCTGCGCCTGCATTCGGAGTGCTTCACCGGCGACCTGCTGGGCTCGCTGCGCTGCGACTGCGGCGACCAGCTGCGCGGCGCCATCCAGGCCATGGCCGAGGCCGGCGCCGGCATCGTGCTTTACCTGATGCAGGAAGGCCGCGGCATCGGCCTGGTCAACAAGCTGCGCGCCTACACCCTGCAGGACCGCGGCGCCGACACCCTGGACGCCAACGAGCAGCTCGGCTTCGACGCCGACGAGCGGGTCTA
>JBNKHC010000116.1:0-41530 GCA_050290145.1 Kiloniellaceae bacterium
TGGGCAGGTCGACGGGCACGAACTGGTGGATCACCCCTTCCGGCAGCCGCTTGGCCATCAGCCGGGATGAGGTCACCGTGCCGGTGGTGATCAGGATGCTGAAACCCGGCCAGTCGCGGCGCAGTCGCTCGATCAGCGGCAGGGCGGACTGGGCCTCGCCGACGCTGGCGCCGTGGATCCAGATCAGCGGGCCGGCGGGGCGGGCGACGCTGGGCCGGCCGAAGCGCTCTTCCATGCGCTCGGGGTCTTCGCGGCCCCGCTCGCGCCGGCGGTTCAGGTAATTGCGGATCACCGGCCCCGCCAGGGTGCCGAGCGCCCTGTAGGTGGCGAAGACGCCGCAGGCCAGGGCGCGCCCCAGCGGGCCCTGGGGGGGGCGTTCCTGCGCTGCTGGTTTCACCGGGCGGCGTCCTGTGGCGGGTCACGGAAAGTCATGGCCAGACCTTCCTCTACACCGAAGGCGGGCGACCATCCAAGACTCTTCCGGATAGGTCCGTTGTCGACGGTGAGGCTGCCGGTCAGCGCGGCCACGGCGCCGCCGCGGCCCAGCAAGGCTCCAGCCGACTTAAGGAAGAACACCGGCAGTGGAAACAACCGCGCCGGCCGCCCGCAGGCCCGGCCGATGCGGCGTGCCAGCTCCGGCGTCGAGAGATCTTCGCCGTCGCAGAGTGCCAGGGGTTTTTCGGGGCTGGCCGCACAGCCCAGGGCCGCCTCGACGGCGCCGGCCAGATTGCCGACGAAGAGCAGGCTGCGCTTGTTGGCGATGGCGGCGAGCGGCAAGGGCCGGCCGGCCGCGACGAGGCGGGCAAGACGCCGGAAATTGCCCGGCGCGCCGGGACCGTAGATCAGGGGCGGGCGCAGCATGACCAGGACCATGCCGCTTCGCGCGGTGGCTTCGCGCAGCGCCGCCTCGGCCTCCAGCTTGCTTTGCTGATAGGGGTTGGCGCTTGCCGGCTGGCGCTCGGCGACGGCGGCACCGATGGAGCTGAGGAAGACGAAGCGGCGGATCCCCGCGGCGGCGGCCTGAAGGGCGAGCGCGCGGCTGCCGTCGACGTTGACCCGCCGGAAGGCGGCCAGCGGGTCCGCCGCGCTTTCCCGCAGCACATGGACGCGGGCCGCGCAGTGCACCACCGCATCGACGCCGTCCAGGGCGGCGCGCCAGTCGGTGGTCTCGTCGATCTCTCCCACAACCACCTTTTCGACACCCTCGGGGACCGCGGCGGTATCACTCCGCACACTGCCGCGCACTTGCCAGCCCTGCGCCAGCAGGTGGCGGCAGATCGCGGCTCCGGCAAAGCCGTTGGCTCCTGTCACCAGCACCCGGGCCACGGCTAGACAACCGGCCGCTTGAGGACGACCCGGGTTCCGTGGGGAGGCAGGCACCACAGGGCGTGCAGCAGGTTCGGCTTCTCCGCGCGGCAGTAGACCGGCCAGGTCCAGGCAGCCGGGCGACCCGACAGATCAACTGCGCCGAAATCGGGAACCAGCGGGGTCTCGGCGCTTAGATTGCCTCTGTGCTTTGGGCCGGGTGAAAGCGCGACATTGGCTGGTCTGTCCATGGTGACTTCTGTCTTTGCGGCGGAAGGCCGGCGAGACTCGGATGCTAGCGCAGAATCGGGTAAAACCGAAGGTGTCCTTGGTGCATCGGCGCCCTCCAGGCAGCGCGGCGGAGGGTCCGGGACGCGCGCGAAGAGCTCGTTGCCGATCGCCCCCTTGGGCGCCATGCAGGCTTTCGAGGGAGCGGTTTTCGGGGAAGGCGCCGGAGCAGCCGGTCTTGGCGGCGCAGTCAGTCCTGCCCCAGGGCCTGGGCAAGGGCGGCCACGGCCCGGTCGACGTCGGTCTCCTGCATGCCGGCGAAGAGTGGCAGGGAAAGGGTGCGCTCGTAGTAGGCCCGCGCGCCTGGCAGATCGAGGTCGCCGTAGCGTTGCCGGTAGTAAGGCTGCAGGTGGACCGGGATGTAGTGTACCTGGCTGCCGATGCCGGTGGCTTTCAGCCGCGCCATGACCTGCGCGCGGCTGACGCCTGCGGCGGCGAAGTCGATGAGCAGCGGATAGATGTGCCAGGCCGCCTCGCAAGCCGCCGAACGGGCGATGGGCCGCACCAAGGGCGCCAGGTCGGCCAGCTGCCGGTCGTAGCGGTCGGCCAGACGGCGCCGCTGCGCGGTGAAGCGGGCGAGCTTCTTCATCTGGTTGAGGCCCAGGGCGCACTGAATGTCGGTGACCCGGTAGTTGAGGCCGACCTCCGCCATCTCGTAGTACCAGGGATTGACGCTGCCGTCGGCATCGAAGGCCAGGTCCACGTTCTGCATCTCCGCCGCCCCGCGCAGCATGCCGTGGGAGCGCAGCCGCTGCAGGCGCAAGGCCAGGCTGTCGTCGTTGGTGGTCACCGCCCCGCCTTCTCCCATGGCGATGGTCTTCACCGGGTGGAAGGAGAAGGTGGTCATGGCGCTCAGGCGGCCGTCGCCGATGGGCTTTGTGCTGCCGTCGGCGGCGCGATAGCGGCTGCCGATGGCATGGGCGGCGTCGTCGACCAGCGCAAGGCCGTGCTCTCCGGCCAGCGCCGCCAGCGCCGGCAGGTCGGCGCACTGGCCGGACAGGTGCACGGGAAAAACCGCCTTGACCGGCCCGCCCGGCATGGCCGCCGCACGCTCCAGCGCCTCGCTGAGCTGCGGGACCTCCATCAGGCCGCTGTCGGCATCGCAGTCGGCGAAGACCACCTCGCCGCCGGCCAGGCGCACCGCATTGGCGGTGGCCAGAAAGGTGACGCTGGGGACGATGACCCGCTCGCCGGGTTGGAGCTGGAGGGCGAGGGCCGCCAGGTGCAGCGCCGCGGTGCCGTTGGCGCAGGCAACCGCATGCCGCGCCTCTGTGGCTTTGCAGAGGGATTTCTCGAAGGCCGCGACGGCTGGGCCGGTGGTCAGCCAGTCGCCGCGCAGCACCTCCGCGACCGCCGCAATATCGTCTTCCTCAATAAGCTGCCGCCCGTAAGGCAGGAACGGCCCTTGTGAGGGAGCTATTTTCCGCATTCTGAGATCATGGCGGCGAGGCGCTCACCACCGAGCCAGTCGTCGTTGATATTGCTGGCAAAGCGAAAGCCGGCCGGGACCGGCTTGGCCCCGCTATGCTGATGGGTCAGCTTACCGTGCTGGCTGTATTCCGGGAAGATGATGTAGCGATCGCCGATGTCCAGCGTGTTGCGGGCGTCGTCCTCGGTGATCAGCGCCTCGTGGATCTTTTCGCCCGGGCGGATGCCGACGATCTTTTGCGGCAGGTCCGGGGCCATGAACTTCGCGAGTTCGGTGATCTTCATGCTGGGGATCTTTGGCACGAAGAGCTCGCCGCCGTGGGTCAAGGCCAGGCTGGACAGCACGAAATCGACACCCTGCTGCAGGGTGATCCAGAAACGGGTCATCTCCGGGTCGGTGATCGGCAGGCTGTCGGCGCCTTCGTCGATCAGCTTGCGGAAGAAGGGGATCACGCTGCCGCGCGAGCCCATGACGTTGCCGTAGCGCACGACCGAGAAGGAGGTGCCGTCGCGGCCACTGAGGTTGTTGGCGGCGACGAAGATCTTGTCGGAGGCCAGCTTGCTGGCGCCATAGAGATTTATGGGGCTGGCCGCCTTGTCGGTCGACAGCGCGATGACCTTCTCGACGCCGTTGCGCAGGGCGGCGCGCACCACGTTCTCGGCACCGATGACGTTGGTCTGAATGCATTCGAAGGGATTGTATTCGGCGGCCGGCACCTGCTTCAGGGCGGCGGCGTGCACCACCACATCGACGCCGCGCAACGCCATGTCCAGGCGCTCCGCGTCGCGCACGTCGCCGATGAAATAGCGCAGCGCCGGGTATTTTTCGGTGGAGAGGCTGAGCCCCATTTCATACTGCTTCAGCTCGTCGCGCGAGAAGACGATGATGCGGCGCGGCTTGTAGCGATCCAGGACCGTCTGGATGAACTTCTTGCCGAACGAACCGGTGCCGCCTGTCACCAGGACGGATTTTCCGTCGAGGTTGACGCAGTTACCGTTTGAGAATTTGTGCTGTTCCGACGTCATAGCAACGTCGGTTATGCCTTCAATTCATTAAGAATTAGTATGAACCAGGGATTAATTCTGGCCGCAAGGCGGTCTAAGCGCTTGGCTGCTAAACGATTCGGCGAGGCGCCCAATTCCAAACGCCGGCCGATCACGCCCCCACGCTGACCGAAGTGAGCGGCGCCTCGACACGGACCTTTCGCCCCAGCGGCTCGAGCAGCACCACCACCCGCTCCCGGTCGGCCGTTTTCTCGAAAAGGCCGAGGCAGTCGGCCGGGGCCTCCAGAGAGCGGACCACGTGGACCTGCCGGCGGTTGGTTTCCTCGTCGAAGATCGCCACCACCTTGATACCGGAATTGTGGGCCGCCAGGGTTGCGCGTTCCGATGGCGTCCAGCATCAGCCGGGTCGAGTCGGCCTCGTGGTCCCGTTCGATCGATGAGCCCGGGTGGCTGCCCAAGGCTGGCTCCGCCCTGCTGCACCTGCGGCCCCTTCGGCCGGTCCGGTCGCTGCTGTGGCCTGTCTGCTCGCTGGGAATCGCTGCCGTCAGGCGTTCATTCCATGAACGATCTTAGGATTTCTTAAGTGGGTTCATTGATTTGGATGGTTTGCGATGGCTTAATGTGGCGCGCCGCTCGGGCCCTAAGGATGCCTCGTTAGCGGCGTTGAACCACTCAATATTCGACTTTTGGGATTGTGGCGGGACCGTTGAGGTGTTGCGTCCTGCTTGTTGTGAAAGCGACCTGCTGGCGGTGCGGGGACCTGTTGCTCTACAAGAGCAGCGCCGGAACCGGCACCCTAGTGATTGCTGAGAGGAAGATTCGCGCGTGACCCCGCCGCAGAAACCGAAGATTGCCGTCATCGGCCTGGGCTACGTGGGCCTGCCCCTGGCCGTGGCGCTCTGCCGGCATTTCGATGTCCTTGGCTTCGACGTCGACCGGCAACGCATCGCTGAGCTGGAACAGGGGCACGACCGCACCCGCGAGGTCGAGAGCGGCGCGCTGCAGTCGGCGGCGCTGGCGCTCAGCCCGGAGCCGGCCGCGTTGGCCGGACGCGATCTCTTCATCGTCACCGTGCCGACACCGGTCGACGCCGACAAGCAGCCTGATCTCGGGGCGGTCGAGGCCGCCAGCCGCATGGTCGGCGCGGCCCTCACTCCCGGCAGCGTGGTGGTCTATGAATCGACGGTCTATCCCGGCGTGACCGAGGAGGTCTGCGGCCCGATGCTGGAGCAGGTCTCGGGGCTCACGGCCGGGCGGGACTTCTTCCTCGGCTATTCGCCCGAGCGCATCAACCCGGGCGACCGGGTGCACTCCTTGAACAAGATCACCAAGGTGGTGGCGGGCCAGACGCCGGAGATCACCGACTACTTGGCGGAAGTCTATGGCAAGGTCACCGAGGCCGGCGTGTTCCGCGCCGCCAGCATCAAGACCGCAGAGGCAGCCAAGGTGATCGAAAACGCCCAGCGCGACATCAACATCGCCTTCGTCAACGAGGTGACCAAGATCTTCAACAAGATGGATCTCTCGGTCTACGATGTTCTGGCGGCAGCACGCACCAAGTGGAACTTCCTGGACTTCCGCCCCGGCATGGTCGGCGGCCACTGCATCGGCGTCGATCCCTACTATCTGGCTCATTGCAGTGAAGTTCTGGGCCTCCACCCCCAGGTGATCCTGGCCGGGCGACGCACCAACGATTCCATGGGGCAGTATTTTGCCGAGCGTGTTGTCGACGCCTTGAACGCGCGCGCGTCGGAACGCTCGGGCGCTGCCAGGGTCCTGGTCCTGGGACTGACGTTCAAGGAGAACGTGCCGGATCTGCGCAACAGCAAGGTGGTGGACCTCATCGCCGGCCTGCGCGACAGCGGCTGCGAGGTTAGCGTCCACGACCCGCTGGCCGACCGGGCGGAAGCGAAAGCTCTGTGTGGGCTGGATCTGCTGGACGACCTGCAGCAAGCGGCCGGCTTCGACTGCGTGGTCGGTGCCGTTTCCCACGAGCCCTACTGCCGCCTGGCACCGGCGGACTTCGAGCGGCTGCTGAGCGGGCAGGGCATCGCTTTCGATCTGCGGAACATGTGGACCGACAGCGACCTGCCGGCTGCGACGCAGCGTCTTTCGATTTGAAGGAGAAGAGTGTGAGACAGACATCCTGGGGGAGCGCCGCAGCATGACGGTGATCGTGACCGGCGCTGCCGGTTTCATCGGCTTTCACGTCGCGACGCGGCTGATCGATCAGGGCCGCGCCGTGATCGGCATCGATAACCTGAACGACTATTACGACCCGGCGCTGAAGCGGGCCCGGCTCGAGAAGCTCTCCCATCACAACGGCTTCACCTTCCGCCAGCACGACATCCAGGACCGGGAGGCGATGCTGGCGCTGGCCGAAGAGTTCCCCGAGGTGACGGAGATCGTGCACCTGGCTGCCCAGGCAGGGGTGCGCTACTCGCTGGAGAATCCCTTCGCTTACGTCGAGAGCAACGTGATGGGGCATCTCTGCATGATGGAGCTGGCGCGCCGCCTGCCGCAGCTGCGCCACTTCGTCTACGCTTCCTCCTCCTCGGTCTACGGCGGCAACAAGGAGTTGCCCTTCTCGGTCGATCAGAGGGTCGACAGCCCGGTCTCGCTCTACGCCGCCACCAAGCGCAGCGACGAGCTGATGACCTACTGCTACGCCCACCTCTACGATCTGCCGAGCACGGGCCTCAGGTTCTTCACCGTCTACGGGCCCTGGGGGCGGCCGGACATGTCGGCCTACATCTTCACCAAGGCGATCTTCGAAGGACGCCCCATCACCATCTTCAATCACGGCGATATGCGCCGCGACTTTACCTATATCGACGATATCGTCGAGGGGGTGCTGGCGGTCATGGCGCGTCCGCCCCGGCGCGAGGGCGAAGCGGCCCCTCACAAGGTGTACAACCTGGGCAATCACCGCTGCGAGCCTCTGCTGCGCTTCGTCGAGGTGATCGAGCAGGCCTGCGGGCGCGAGGCGATCAAGGAATTCGCCGAAATGCAGGCCGGCGACGTGAAGGAGACCTACGCCGATATCGGGCCGGCGCGCCGGGACCTGGGATTCGAGCCGAAAACCTCCATCGACGAGGGCATTCCCCGCTTTGTCGCGTGGTACCGGGCCTACCACGGCGTCTAGCCGGAGCGGGGCAGGTGTGTTTGTCCAGGAACAGTATTTAACAGTAGCAATTTGTATAAAAAAATAATTTGCATAACGAAAAAGTAAAATGTTTTATGGCGGCGCCTGCGACAAGCGGGTGCCTGGTTTTGTTGGGAATGGACCGGGGCAGGCCGTCGGCCGCAGATGCGGCCTTGACCTGTCAGCAGTATGTTCCTTGATTAACAGCAGGAAAGGCGTTAAGCCCGCTTTCGCACCTGCAGCATCCCTCCAAAGGTTGAGGACCTTTTCCTTTATGGACCATCTGGACGCTCTGGAAGCGCAATCCGTCTACATCCTCCGCGAGGCCTATGCCCGGATTGAGCCTTTGGCCATGCTGTGGTCCCTGGGCAAGGATTCCAACGTGATGATCTGGCTGGCGCGCAAGGCCTTCTTCGGCCATGTGCCCTTCCCCGTGATGCATGTGGACACCGGCAAGAAATTCAAGGAGATGTACGAGTTCCGCGACCGCTACGCCAAGGAGTGGAAGCTGGACTTCCTGCGCGAGGTCTGCCCGCCGATCGAAGAGATCGACCCTTCGCTGCCGCCGGCGGCCCGTTCGGCCGCGCGCAAGACCGAGGGGCTGCGCCAGGCCATCGCCAAGCACGAGCTGAAGGCCGTGATCGCCGGCATCCGCCGCGACGAGCAGGCGACCCGCGCCAAGGAGCGGGTGTTCTCGCCGCGCGGTGAGACCGGCGCCTGGGATTTCCGCGACCAGCCGCCGGAGTTCTGGGACCAGTACAAGACCGATTTCCCGCCGGGCACCCATATCCGCATCCATCCGCTGCTGCACTGGACGGAGCTGGATATCTGGCTCTACACGCAGCGCGAGGGTATTCCCATCGTGCCGCTCTACCTGTCGAAGGATGGCAAGCGCTACCGCTCGCTGGGCGACGAGGACATCACCTTCCCGGTGGATTCCGATGCGGCCTCCATCGAGGACATCATCAAGGAACTGCAGACCACCAAGACCTCTGAGCGCGCCGGCCGCGCCATGGACCACGAGCGCGAGGACGCCTTCGAGCGGCTGCGCGCCACGGGTTACATGTAAGGGACGAGGGTGCGAAAATGAAAGACAACGGCACCACCACCCTGACGCCGGACCAGTTGAAGGGCCAGGCTTTGGCAGAGGCAGAAACCGACGGCGCCCGGGCGCTGCACCGTATCGTGATCGTCGGCCATGTCGACCACGGCAAGTCGACACTGATCGGCCGGCTGCTGTACGACACCGACTCCCTGCCGCCGGGCAAGGTGGAGGAACTGGAGGCCGTCTCGGCGCGCCGCGGCATGGCGATCGAGTGGTCCTTCGTGCTCGATGCCTTTCAGGCCGAGCGCGACCAGGCGGTGACCATCGACACCACGCAGATCTGGTTCAAGACGGCGCTGCGCGACTACGTCATCATCGACGCGCCGGGGCACCGCGAGTTCCTGAAGAACATGGTCAGCGGCGCGGCCAGCGCCGACGCGGCCATCGTCGTGGTGGACGCGGCCGAGGGCGTGCGCGAGCAGTCGCGCCGCCATGCCTACCTCCTGCATCTGCTGGGCATCCGCCAGGTCGCGGTGGTGGTCAACAAGATGGACCTGGTGGACTTCGACCAGGCACGCTTCGAGGAAGTCTCCAAGGAGATCACCGCCTACCTGGAATCCATTGGCGCCAAGCCCATGGTCATCGTGCCGATCTCGGCGCGCGACGGCGACAACATGGCCAAGCGTTCCTGGCGCACGCCCTGGTACGACGGCCCGACGGTGCTCTCCGCCCTGGACGGCTTCCACGGCCACCCCGGGGTCGGCGCCCAGCCGCTGCGCCTGCCGGTCCAGGACGTCTACAAGTTCGACGCCCGCCGTATCCTGGCCGGACGCATCGAGAGCGGCAGCATTTCGGTCGGCGACACGGTGCTGTTCTCGCCTTCCAACAAGACCGCGCGGGTGCGCGCCATCGAGGCCTGGCCGGAAGACAGCAAGCCGGAAAGCGCGGCGGTGGGCGAGGCGGTGGGCATCACGCTGGACGAGCAGCTCTTCGTGGAGCGTGGCGAGATCGCCAGCCACGTGGAGAACCCGCCGAAGCTGACCACCCTGTTCCATGCGCGCCTCTTCTGGCTCGGCCACAAGCCGCTGACGGTGGGCAGCCGCTACAAGCTGAAGCTTCTGACCCAGGAGGCCGAGGTCACGGTGGAGTCGATCGAGCGCATCGTCGACACCCAGACCCTGGAGAACTCCGCCGGCGATACGGTGGAGCGCAACGCGGTGGCCGAAGTCACCCTGCGCAGCCGCCGGGTGCTGGGCCTCGACGACTATGGCGACCTGCCCAAGACCGGCCGCTTCGTGCTGATCGAGGATTATGACACCGTCGGCGGCGGCGTGATCTCCATGGAGGGCCTGCCCGACCAGCGCCAGGCGATCGAGGTGAAGTCCACCAACGTGATCTCGGTGGAGCATCGCCTGACCGCAGAAAACCGCGCCGCGCGCAACGGCCACCACGGCGGCGTGCTGTGGTTCACCGGCCTGTCCGGCGCCGGCAAGTCGACCCTGGCCATGGAGGTGGAACAGCGCCTCTTCGCCAGGGGCTATCAGGTCTACGTGCTGGACGGCGACAACGTGCGCCGCGGCCTCAACGCCAATCTCGGTTTCTCGCCGGAAGACCGCACGGAGAACATCCGCCGCGTCGGCGAGGCGGCGGCGCTCTTCGCCGACAGCGGCATCATCTGCATCACCGCCTTCATCTCGCCCTACCGGGTCGACCGGGACCGCGCCCGCGCCTCGGCGCCGGGCCGCTTCCACGAGATCTATATCCAGGCCGACGTGGAAACCTGCGAGCAGCGCGACCCCAAGGGCCTCTACAAGAAGGCGCGGGCCGGCGAGATCCCGCAGTTCACCGGCGTCTCGGCGCCCTATGAGCCGCCGGAAGCGCCCGACCTGGTGGTCGACACCGCCACCGAGACGGTGCCCGAGTCGGTGGAGCGGATCGTTCGCTACGTGGAAAAGGTCTTCACCCTGAAAGGCGGCGACCGGCCCGGGGCTTAGTCTCCGGATCCTTGCCGGCTTCTTCGCGCCGCGGCGGTTCGGCGGCGGCCTCACCCTGCGCCGCATCCCGCGCCGGGGGCGCGGCGGCGGCCGGCGTGAGCAGCAGCGGCGCCAGGCCGCTGTCCTGCAGGGTCTCGCGGATACTTACGGCAAGGCGTCGGAACATCTCCGCCTCATCTCCCCGATAGCTGGCGTCGAAATAGCGCATCCGACCGAGCCAGGCGGGATCGTCGTAGAAGGCCTCGACCGCCTCCAGCGCCGCGTCATCCAGCCACTCGGGCAGCGGCGGCACCAGGTTGCGGCGCAGGTGGCCGTTCAGGTCGTGGCCGCAGTCGTCCAGCGCCGCGTCGTAGAAGACCGGCAGGCCGCCGCGCAGAACCTCAATGGTTACCGTGCTGTTGCCGCAGATCGCCAGGTCGCAGCGCCGCACATTGTCGATCAGCAGGGTGCCGCCCGTTTCCTGCACGCGCCCGTCGGCCGTGCAGAGGCCGCTCAGGTCCTCGTTGATCACCTTGACCGGGTGCGGGCGGATCAGCACGCGGGCGACGCGCGGACTGCGCAAGAGCTGTTCGATACGCGCCTCCAGGCGCGCCATGTCGGTCAGCGCCGTCAGGAAGATGCCGACCGAGAGACCGCCTTCCGGATTGAAGTGATTGCGCATCGGCGCCTGGGGCGAGGCGGGTGGAATGAAGACCGTGTTGACGGGCTTGGCGCCGTTCTGGGAATAGGCGTCGAGCACGCCCTGGCCGGTGAGCGCCGCCAGGTCGCAGTACAGCGGCGGCGCGTAGACCTTGTCCCCCGTCGCATTGGCGTGATTGACGAAGAGGACCTTCCTGCCCTGGCGATGCGCCGCCGCGGCCAGCGCCAGGCATTCCGGCGAGTAGTGGCTGGCGATGAACACCGCCTGCACGCGCCGCTGCTTCAGCAGGCGCCCGAAGCGCAGGTAGAAGGCGGAGGTGCTGAGGACGCGGCAGGCCGGCATGAAGTGCAGCCGCCGCGCCAGGCGGGCGGCGAGCGGCCAGAGACGGGCCACGCAGGCGAGGAAGGCGGGCAGGGCCTTGAGAGCGTCCCAGTCCAGGCAGTTGCGCCGCGAGATCGTCAGTTCGACGCCCGACAGTTCCGGCAGGTTCCGGCGCAGGTGGCCGAGGGCGACGCGCTCGTTGGGGTAGGAGGCGAAGAAGGCGATCTCACCCTCCCGGCCAGGGCCCCAATTAACTGAAAGATAACATTTCAGCCCATAAATTATTAACAGCGTCGTCTTCAGAAATCCGGGGCATTTTGCGTAAAGGGCGTAGAAGAACCGGATGTAGAAGTTCTTCCGGACAACGTCATCGAAGACGCTCAGACGGCCAGCCGAGGCATCCATCTTCCTGACAATCAAAGATGCTCTGCCCAGAGAGTACATGTTCACAGACTCGTCGACGCCAAGAAGGTCAGGATGCTGAAGCTGTTTCGGAAATTGGTGGGGACGTCCATCTTCTATTCCCTCGCCAACAGCATCGAGGCACTCTCCCCCTTCTTCCTCGCTATTTTGTTAACGCGTATCCTGGCGCCGGAGGACTACGGCGTCTGGGTGCTCTTTGTCTCGCTGGTGGCCTTCCTGCGTCCGGCGGTCAATCTGACCATCCAGGACGCGCTGAAGATGCGTTTCTACGAGCTGGACAAGGCGGGGCTGGCGGCCTTCGTGGTCTCGGCCTTCTATCTTTCGACCGCTTCGGCCCTGCTGCTGGGCCTCGTCGGCCTGCTGTTCGGTGAGACACTGGCGGCCCTCTTCAGCTTTCCCGCCGCCTGGGTGCTGGCGGTGGTCTTCGCCGCCTACCTCTACGTCAATTTTTACTTCGTCCTGACCTACAACCAGTTCGCCGGAAAGCGCGGCCGCTTCATTGCGCTGCAATTCGCGCAGTCGCTCCTCGGCTTCGCCGTCATCGCGGCGCTGGTGTTCCAGGGCGCGGGCTGGCAGGGCGTGATCCTGGGCAAGGTTACCGGCCTGGCCATTACCTGCCTGCTGGGCGTCGCCTGGCTGGCGAAGGACCTGAAGCTCAGCTTCAGGCTGCCCGAGCGCGGCCAGTTCAAGGATCTGGTGAAGTTCGGCCTGATCTACCTGCCGACGGGCTTCGGCCTGGTCGCGGTCCCGCTGACCGACCGCCTCATCATCACCCACCTGCTGGGCCTCAGCGAGAACGGACTCTACGGCGTCGCCGCCCTGTTCGGCGCCGCGCTCTTCGTCGCCATCAACGGCTTCCTTCACGCCTGGATGCCCTGGCTCTTCAAGCGGCTGGGTGAACTGCAGTCGAACTATCGCAAGGAGGTCACGGCGGTGTCGCTGAGCTTCCTGCTTCTGCTGCCGGTGATGGGGATGTTCTTCTACCTGATTTCCATGATGGCGGCGCCGCTGGTGGTCGGGCCGTCCTTTGCCGCTTCATTCGACCTCATTCCCTGGGCCATCGCCGGTACCGTGGCCATGGGCTACTTCTATCACAACCAGGCCTTCCTCCACCTGCGCAAGGCCATCCTGCCGATGTCGATCAGCAGCCTGACCTGCATCCTGATGAATGCCTACCTCAGCTGGTACGGTGCGCTCTACTACGGTGTGGCGGGGGTCCTCGCGGCGACCATCGCGGCCTTCATGATCTCCGCGGTGATCAGCGGCATCTACATTGTCTACCACTACAACGTCTTCGGCAGCTTCCGCGCCCTCGCCCAGGGCAACGCCCGCTGAGGCGGCGAACCCTGCCGCGGGCAGGGAAACCGTCCTGGATCAGCCGTTGGCGACGGCCTGGCGCTCCTCGGCCTCGCGCCGGATCTCCTGGCGCCGGGTGATGAGCGAGGCGGTAAGCACGCCAATCGCCACCAGTCCGACCAGGATGGTGCAAACCGCGTTGATCTCCGGCGTCACGCCCAGGCGCACCTGGCTGTAGATCTTCATCGGCAGGGTGGTGGCGCCGGGCCCGGTGGTGAAGCTGGCGATGACCAGGTCGTCCAGCGACAGGGTGAAGGACAGCAGCCAGCCGGCGACCACCGCCGGGGCGATGACCGGCAGAGTGATCTGGAAGAAGGTGCGTGCCGGCGGACTGCCCAGGTCCATGGCCGCCTCCTCGATGGAGCGGTCGAAGCCGGCCAGGCGCGACTGCACCACCACCGCCACGTAGCACATGGAAAAGGTGATGTGGGCGAGGGTGACGGTGACGAAGCCGCGGTCCAGGGCGACGGCCACGAACATCAGCAGCAGCGACAGGCCGGTGATGACCTCCGGCATGACCAGCGGCGCATAGATCATGCCCGAGAACAGGGTGCGGCCGTGAAAGGAGCCGAAGCGCGACATGATGAGTCCGGCCAGGGTGCCCAGCACAGTGGCGAAGGTGGAGGAGGTGAAGGCGACCTTCAGCGTCACCCAGCCGGCGTTCAGCAGGCCCTCGTTCTGCAGCATCTCGCTGTACCACTTGGTCGAGAAGCCGGCCCAGACGGTCACCAGCCGCGATTCGTTGAAGCTGTAGATGATCAGCAGCGCGATCGGCAGGTAGAGAAACAGGAAGCCGAGCAGCAGCGAGGCGATGTTGAACCAGGTGAGGCCCTGTCTCATGCGCTCAGGCCTCCGCCTTGGCGCTGCGTTCCTGCTGGCGCTGGAACAGCACGATCGGGATGATCAGGACCAGCAGCAGGATCACGGCGACCGCCGACGACACCGGCCAGTCGCGGTTGTTGAAGAACTCGCTCCACAGGGTTTTGCCGATCATCAGGGTCTCGGAGCCGCCGAGCAGGTCCGGGATGACGAACTCGCCGACCGCCGGGATGAAGACCAGGAAGCAGCCGGCCACGATCCCGGACATCGACAGCGGGACGGTCACCACCCAGAAGGCCTTGATCGGCCGGCAGCCCAGGTCGGCAGCGGCCTCCAGAAGGCTCAGGTCCATCTTCTCCAGGTTGGCGTAGAGCGGCAGCACCATGAAGGGCAGGTAGGAATAGACGATGCCGATGTAGACGGCGACATCGGTGTTGAGGATCGTCAGCGGCTCGCTGATCAGGCCGAACTGGGTCAGGGCCAGGTTCAGCAGGCCTTCCTTCTTCAGAATGCCGATCCAGGCGTAGACGCGGATCAGGAAGGAGGTCCAGAACGGCAGGATCACCAGCATCAGCAGGGCGAAGCGCCAGCGCCGCGGGGCGCGCGCCATGCCGTAGGCGATGGGATAGCCGACCAGCAGCGTCAGCACGGTCGAGGTCGCCGCGATCTTCAGGGAGCTGAGGTAGGAGTTGATGTAGAGCGGATCGTCCCAGAGCCAGAGATAGTTCTCCAGCGAGCCGTGGAAGGCGATCCAGCCATCCTCCACGAAGGTGAACAGCTCGGAGTAGGGGGGCATCGCCACCCGCACTTCGACGAGGCTGATCTTCAGCACGATGAGGAAAGGCGCCAGGAAGAAAGCCAGCAGCCAGAGGTAGGGGACGGCGATGACCAGGTATTTGAAGAGCGTCTGCGAGCCCTGCCGGGCGGCCGCCGGGCCTTCGGCGGCGGCCTGCGGAACCGGAACGGGCTGCGGGGAGGATGACACTCTGCCGCCCCTCAGTCGCGCAGCACGACGGCGGCGTCGGGCGCCCAGGTCAGGTAGACCCGGTCCTCCCAGGTGATCGGCCGCTCGATGAGGCGGGCCATGTTGGCCTGGGTCGCGGTGATCATCTTCCCGCTGTCCAGCTTCACGTGGTAGGTCGAGAGATTGCCCAGGTAGCCGATGTCCCAGACCTCGCCGGTCATGCAGTTGCGGCCGGTATCGGCCGGCGGCTCCTTGGAGATGCGCACCTTCTCGGGCCGCAGCGCGATCCACAGGGGCTTGTCGCCGCCTTCATCGGCATAGGGGCCGGTCTGGATGGCGCAGCCGGCTTCCGGGCTCTGCAGCACCAGGTAGTCGCCCTCGCGCTGGGCGTCGCGGCCCTCCAGGATGTTCACTTCGCCGATGAAATCGGCCACATAGCGCGAATTGGGGGCCTCGTAGAGTTCGCCCGGGGTGGAGACCTGCACGATCCGGCCGTGGTCCATCACCGCGATGCGGCTGGAGACGGTCATCGCCTCTTCCTGGTCGTGGGTCACGATCACGAAGGTGATGCCGGTCTCTTCCTGGATGTTCATCAGTTCGAACTGGGTCTGGGTGCGCAGGTTCTTGTCCAGCGCGCCCAGCGGCTCGTCGAGCAGCAGCATCTTGGGCTTCTTCACCAGGCTGCGGGCCAGGGCGACGCGCTGCTTCTGGCCGCCGGAGAGCTGGTGCGGCTTGCGCTTGGCGAACTGGCCGAGCTGGACCATCTCGATGACCTCGGCGACGCGGCGGTCGATCTCCGCCTTGGGCACGCGGTCCTGCTTCAGACCGAAGGCGATGTTCTTCTCGACCGACATATGCGGGAAGAGGGCATAGGACTGGAACATCATGTTCACCGGCCGCTCGTAGGGCGGCACGCCCGACATGTCCTCCCCCTCCAGCAGGATCTGGCCCGCGCTGGGCGTCTCGAAGCCGGCCAGCATGCGCAGCAGCGTGGTCTTGCCGCAGCCCGAGGGGCCGAGCAGGGAAAAGAACTCGCGCTTGTAGATGTCGAGGGAGACGTTGTCGACGGCGACGAAGTCGCCGAAGCGCTTGGTCACGCCGACGATCTGGACGTGGGGCTTCTCGTTGGGGTCTTCCCAGGGCGCCCAGCGCTGGCGCGCGGCCGAAGAGCCGCTGCGCGCCTGGTTGCTTGCGGTGCCTGCTCCGCTCATCCCGTCATGTCCCCGCTTGCCGCCGCCCGGCGCCGCGCCCGGCCCGCTGCACGGCCTATCTCCGAAAAAGCGAACGGCCCCGCACCGGGTCGGGGCGGGGCCGTCGCTCGGGTTTACTGACCGCTCTTCACCTTGGTCCAGAGGCGGGTCACGACCCGCTGGACCTTCGGCGGATAGGGCGTGACCGTGTAGAGGGTCTCCAGGGCCGCCGGCGTCGGGTAGATCGCCGGATCGCCGATCACGTCCTCCTCCAGGAACTCCTGCGAGGCCTTGTTGCCGTTGGCGTAGTAGACGTAGTTCGACGCCTTGGCCATGACCTGCGGGTCCATGATGTAGTTCAGGAAGGCCAGGGCGTTCTCCGGATGCGGGGCATCGGTGGGGATGGCCATCTGGTCGAACCACATCAGCGCGCCCTCGTCCGGCGAGACGTAGTTCACCGTGACGCCGTTGTTGGCCTCGTCGGCGCGGTCGCGGGCCTGCAGCACGTCGCCGGACCAGCCGACGGCCAGGCAGATGTCGCCGTTGGCCAGGGCGTTGATGTACTCAGAGGAATGGAACTTCTGGACGTAGGGGCGCACCGCCATCAGCACCTCCTCGGCCTTGGCGATGACGTCGGGGTCCTTGCTGTCCGGGTCCTCGCCGATGTAGTTCAGCGCCGCCGGGATCAGCTCGGTCGGGGCGTCGAGGAAGTGGATGCCGCAGTCGGCGAACTTGGAGACCACCTCCGGGTCGAGGGCCATGCGCCAGGAATTCACCGGGGCATCGGGCATGCGCTCGAGGATCTTCTCCTCGTTGTAGCCGACGCCGGTGGTGCCCCACATGTAGTTGATGGAGTAGTCGTTGCCCGGGTCGTAGGTGGCGGTGCGCTTTTCCACCACATCCCACATGTTATTCAGGTTCGGCAGCTTGGACTTGTCCAGCTTCTGGAACACGCCGGCCTGGATCTGGCGGGACAGGAAGGAGCCCGTCGGCACCACGACGTCATAGCCGGTGCCGCCTGCCAGCAGCTTGGTCTCCAGCACCTCGTTGGAGTCGAAAACGTCGTAGACGACCTTGATGCCCGTCTCTTTTTCGAAGTCCTCGAGGATCGATTCGTCGATATAGTCGGACCAGTTGTAGACGTTGACGACCTTATCCTGGGCCTGGGCCGTGCCCATCGCCAGGACGAGAGCGATCATCGCACCCGCCGGGGCGAAATATCGTGATTTTGTCATACCTGCTTCCCTGTTGACGTGACTTCATGCCGGCGTTTCCACACGCCTTATGGCGGCCCCTTAAAGGCCGCACTCTCCCTGATATCAAGCTGTCACGGCGGGGCTTGTCAATCCCGGATAACGGCACGGCGGTGTGAAATGGCGCGACGGAGCGCCGCGGCGCGCGAACTCCCCCGCCGGGGCGCTGCCGCCGGGCCGCAGGCCGCGGTTTGCCATAACTTCGCCGTTTTTGCCGGGCAAACATCACGGTTGAGGGGGCTATCCCTTGGCGATACCCTGGCACTTCTGGGCGGGGAGCTCCGCTGAACGGCCAGAGGAAGAGTTGTGCCCAAGTCGCGGCCAAGGCGCCTTAATACTTTTGCTGGCTTCATCGGGAGCCGCGCCAAATTTGTCACACCCGCCAGGATGCTATGCAGATTAGGCACTTGGGGTCGTATCTTGATGCTGCGCACGGGGCACGGCACTGCTCCCCCATGTCTATCTTAGGATTTCGTTAAGAAATTGAGGCTCACGATTGATGGGTTCCGGTCTAAAGCCGGAATGGTGCGAAGATCAGGAAAACGATAATGAGACTCCTCGCCGGGGTCCTGGGGACGGCATTGCTGGGTCTTTCCGCGTGCGCGGAGCTGGGCGTCCAGTTCCCTGATTTTCGCGGTCCGGCCACCGAGACCGCACGCCCGGTGCCCGAAGAGCAGGCGCTGAGCAATGCGGGCAGGTTTCCTGAGGACGTGACGGAGGAGGTGGCCAAGCTGAAACCGCCGCCGCCGCTGCCGATCCGCAAGCCTGAGGTGCCCCCGGCGGCCGTCGAAGTGGCCAAGGTGCCGGAGGTGGAGCCCGATTCGCTGGTCGGTCTCGATTTCGAGCGCACCACGGCGCTGCTCGGCGCGCCGGCGCTGCTGATCGAGGAGCCGCCGGCGAAGATCTGGGCTTATAACGGTGCCAGCTGTGTCCTACATATTTTCTTCTATCCCAAGGTGGGTGGAACCGATTTTCGTGTGCTGACATACGAAGTGAAAGGCGGGGCCGAGGGTGATGCGCCCAGCGACGCGGAGTCCAAGGATTTTGCCCGTCTTTGTTTGAGCGAACTGCTGGTACAGGCCGAGGCGGGCCGGGACAGCGAGGAAGCGTCCCCGGTGAAGCCGACGAATGGGTCGGCCGGCGGCAGTTAGCGGGTAGCCTTTAGCAGGCAGCCGAATGCGAGGAGCAAGCAAACAATAAGGGGGCGCTGGCAAGCGCGGTGAGAATGATGGCTGTACAGCCGGTCGTGACAGAGACCACTTTCAATCGAGTATTTATCGTCGATGACGACGACCTGTTCCGCGAATCCCTGGGGCTCAACCTGGCCGAGGAAGGTTATGAGGTCGTCGATTTCGCCAATGGCGAAAGTGCCCTTGAATTCATGATGTCCGGCGAAGAGGCCGAGGCGGTGTTGCTGGATTGGCGCATGCCGGGCCTGGACGGGCTGGCGGTGCTGCGCCGCATGCGCGAATGCCGCATCCAGACGCCGGTGATTTTCCTGACCGTCCTCAGCGACGAGATCTACGAGGAGGCGGCCTTGAAGTGGGGCGCCGTCGACTTCATCGACAAGTCGCGTCGCCTGCCGATCATCCTGCAGCGCCTGAAGCTTATCACCGAGGGCGTGAAGCCCTCGGCCGAGGGCGGCGGCCAGACCCCGGCGGTGATCCGCAACGGGCCGCTGGAGCTTAAGACCGACATCAGCCGCGCCTTTTGGGACGGCAAGCAGGTGGACCTCACCCTCACCGAGTTCGCCATCGTGCTGTTCCTGGTCTCCCAGCAGGGCGGCGACGTCTCCTACCGCCAGATCTACGACATCGTGCGCGGCAAGGACTTCGTCGCCGGCTACGGGCCCGACGGTTATCGTGCCAACGTGCGCTCTTTCATCAAGCGCATCCGCAAGAAGTTCCGCGACGTCGACGAGAACTTCGACGGCATCGAGAACTATCCGGGGTTCGGCTACCGCTGGCGCGACCAGAGCGGTAAGGGCGGAGCCTGAGTCTCATGACTGCGCGGGTCGAAGGTCCGGCGACGCCGGCTGTGCCGCGCAGTTTCTCCCCGGGTGTGTCGTTCCGCTCGCTGATCAGCAAGCTGATGCTGCTGCTGGTCATTTTCTGTGCGGTCCCGGTGATCCTTTATATCCAGTTCCGTGAGGCGGACGCGGAAAAGCGTTTCCTGCTGATGGAAAGCGTGCGCGAGCAGGGCCGCATGGTGGCGGAAAGTCTGCGGCCCCTGCTGGAGCAGCAGGAAATCTCGTCCCTGCCGCTGCTGAACGACGAGGTGGCGCGCTTCGCCACCAAGCAGACCGGGGTGAAGGTGCTGTTCCGGCCGGCCGGCGAATACGGGGCCGAGAGCTTCTATTTCGTGGCCTCCCAGCCCACCATCGCCCCGACCGAGCTGGCCGAGGAGCGCGACCGCCTGGTCGAGCGCGGCGTCTTCGACAATCTGGCGCAGAGCTGCTGGGGCGAGCTCTCCATGGCCCTGCGCCACCGCCGGCCCTCGGGGGCGGAGGAACTGCTGACCTCCATCACCCCGATCAATACCGGGGCCGGCTGCTGGGCGGTGATCACCACCCACTCGACCACCGAGTTCCTGGGCACCTCGATCGACCAGCCCTATTGGAAGACCATCGAGGTGCGCATCGCCGCGGCCATCTACTTCGCCATGGCGATCTTCACCATCGGCCTCTTCGTGTCGATCTGGCGCGGCCTGATGCGCTTCCGCCGCCTCGCCCGCAGCATCCGCACCGGCGCCAGCCACGTCAGCTTCGCCCAGCAGAACCGGGTGCCCGAGCTGGCCCCGGTGGCCGAGGAATTCGATCGTATGACCATGGCGCTGCAGGACTCCGCCGAAAGCATCCGCCTGGCCGCCGAGGACAACGCCCACGCCTTCAAGACGCCGATCGCCATCATGCGCCAGTCGCTGGAACCGCTGCGCCGCTTCGTCTCCCCCGACGAGGTGCGCGGTCAGCGCGCCCTCGACGTGCTGGAGGTCTCAATCGACCGCCTCGACCACCTGGTGGCCTATGCCCGCCGCCTGGAGGAGACCACGGCCGAGCTGCTCGATCCGCCGCGCCAGAAGATCTGCCTGACCCGCATGGTCGAGCGCATGCTGGCGGCCTACGCCGACACCTTCGCCAGCCGGCGCCTGATCCTCGACGCCCGCCTGCAGCCCGACATCTTCGTGCTGGCCGGCGAGGACCTGCTGGAGACGGTGCTGGAGAACGTCATCGACAACGCCATCGAGATCTCGCCGACGGGCTCCAAGATCATCGTTGAGTTGCGGGCGGTGCAGGGACGCGCGGAGCTCGCGGTGCTGGACCGCGGCCCCGGCGTGCCTTCCGGCGAGCTGACCCGCATCTTCGAGCGTTACGTTTCCCTGCGTTCCAAGCCGCTTCCCGCCGAGGGCGACGGCGGCGAGGGCAGCCCGCATATGGGCATCGGCCTGTGGATCGTCCGCCGCAACCTGCAGGCGATCGGGGGCAGTGTCCGGGCGGACAACCGGCCGGACGGCGGGCTGGCCATGGTCATGCGCTTCCCCCTTGCCGCCTGATGCTCTTTGGGGGTGAGCGCAGGGCTCACAACGCAATTTATCGCTAAAACCTTCATTTTCCTGGCTTTCACAGCCACAACTTTGACGCACCCCTCAGTTGCAGCATCGCAGTATCGTCAGATTGATGCGGAGCAAACAGACCTCTCATGTCCCTTGCCTTGACGGCGGTCCCCTCGGCCCGGTGGGGAACGATGCTGAGGACATGAGGTGGGAAAGGGGAAGCATTCTGACGGCCCCTCCCTTCGGGTACTCCCCCGAGCTTCCCCTTCGCCGGCCGGGTGGCCCGAAAGCCCGGCCGGCGCTCTCCGCATCGCCGCGCGAGTCCAGCCTGCCCCGGGGTATCGCCAGCAGCCTGCGCCGCTTGCGCGGGCTTCACCTGCGACTGTCGCTCTGCCGCGTCACCCTGGCGCCGGGCTGCGACAGCAGGCTGACCGGCATCGACGACCGCTCGCTGATCGCCGAGCTGGCCGACGACGGCGCGCTGATCGTCATCTTCATCCATCCCCAGGGGATTACCGACGAGGAAGCCGCCTGCGGCCTCTGCGCCCGCCTGGAGCAGTCGCTGCGGAGCTCCGGTATTCCTCTGGGAGCTATTCGACTCGCCATCCTGCCCTGCGACGCCACCGCCATCGACGAGGGGGAGGCGATCCTGCAGATGGTTACGGATCTCACGAGCCGCCCCCTGGTCAGTGTCGCGGCTCTGGCCGGTGCCGCTGTTTCCTGACCGCCGTTTTCCGAAGACTACGATTTCCTGAGGCCGGCTGGATCGGATCACGATTAGACGGAACCATAATGTGGTCCCGTCTAATCGTGTGAATCCGATCTATTTCAGAGGCATAGAGCAGATTCACAGGGCCGGTGGATCGCCTTCGGCGATTCCAGCCGACCCTGATCTGCTCTAGCCCGGGTTCTCTCCCTTTGCCCCCGGAGCGCCGATGCCGCTGCCCTGCGGCGCCAGGGTGGCCTCCAGCGCCGGGTAGCAGAAGGCCAGGGTGGCGGCGCGCGCCGCCATGAAGATCATGAGGCTGAGCCAGAGGCCGTGGTTGCCCAGCGGGCCCAGCAGCAGCCAGTCGGCCAGCAGGAAGACCGCCAGGGAGGCCAGCATGGCGTTGCGCATGGCTGTGGTCCGGGTGGCGCCGATGAAGACGCCGTCCAGCAGGAAGCTCCACACCGAGATCAGCGGCGAGGCGATCATCCACCAGAGATAGGTCTGGGCGCTGGCGTGCACCTCCGGCAGGGTGGTGAAGACGGCGATGAGCAGCGGCCCGGCGGCCAGCAGCACCAGCGCGGCGACCAGGGCGCCGGCCAGGCCCCAGAGGGTGCAGACCACCACCGCGCGGCGGAAGGTCTCGCGGTTACGGGCCCCCAGCGCGCTGCCGGCCAGGATCTCCGCGGCGTGGGCGAAGCCGTCCAGGCCGTGGGAGACCACCGCCTGGAACTGCAGCAGGATGGCGTTGCCGGCCAGGATGACGTCGCCGAAGCCGGCGCTCTCCGAGGTGAAGATGGCGAAGGCCAGCACCAGGCAGAGGGTGCGCACGAAGATGTCGACGTTGACCCGCATCAGCGCGGCCAGGCGCGCCGGGTCGCGCAACCGCGCCCAGTCGGCGCGCCCGGGGCGCTGCCCCAGGCCGCCAAGGATGACGACGAGGCCGGCCAGGGCGGCGGCGGACTCGGCGATGAGGGTGGCCCAGGCGACCCCGGCCACGCCCCAGTCGAGGCCGATGACGAAGACCAGGTCGAGCAGGATGTTGGTGCCGTTCAAGAGCAGCTGCAGCACCAGCGCCGCCTGCGCGCGCTGCACCCCCAGCAGCCAGCCCAGGACGACGTAGTTCACCAGCGCCGCCGGGGCGCTCCACACCCGGACGTCGAAGTAGACCGCGGTATGGCCCTCGACCTCGGCGCTGGCGTCCATGGCCCAGAGAGCGACGAGGCGGATCGGGCTCTGCAGCAGGATGATCAGCAGGCCGAAGCCCAGCGCCAGCGCCAGGGGGCGCAGCAGGCAGGCGCGCAGCTCGGCCCCGTCGCCGGCGCCGTGGGCCTGGGCGGTGAAGCCGGTGGTGCCCATACGCAGGAAGCCGAAGCCCCAGAACAGGAAGCTGAAGATGACGCTGCCCACGGCGACGCCGCCGATGAAGCTGGGATCGGGCAGGTGGCCGACCACCGCCGTGTCCACCGCGCCCAGGAGGGGCGTGGTCAGGTTTGCCAGGATGATCGGCCCGGCCAGGCGCCAGACGCGGCGGTTCCAGTCCCCGGTTTGGTCGCCGGGACGGGCCGGTCCTGTCGCGGGGCTGCCGGTCATTGCGGGGGAAGGTCCTTTTTTGCGCTGGCGTGGGCGGTTCGGGGGCGGGGCGGGATCATAGGCCGCCGCGGCGCAGCGGCAAAGGCTTGGCAGCTTTGCAGCAAACGCTGGGCGGCGCGGCTTGGCGCGCCCCTCCGGTATCACTAAGATGCCGGCCCTGAAGCGCCCGCGAAGCGGCGTGCAGACAGGCAGACCAACGACCGCTCCCGGGCATCCGGCCGGCGCGGCAAAACAAACTTCCGAGGGGCGTATGGCAATCCAGCATCCTTATCTTCTGTTTCTCGGCGACGCACCGGACCAGCTCACGGCCAAGACCGCCCAGGGCATCGCCCACTGGCGTCCGGAATGGTGCCTCGGCCAGCTGCGGCTGGAGGGCTGCCAGGCCGACCTCGGCCTCACCGACATGTCCCTGGAGGAGGGGATCGCCGCCGGGGCCAAGACCCTGGTGATCGGCGTCGCCAACCGCGGCGGCGTGTTTTCGGAGACATGGGTCTCGGTGCTGGAGCAGGCGCTGCTGCTGGGCTACGACCTGGCCGCCGGCCTGCACAACCGCCTGGCCGACGTGGCGGTGCTGAAGGCGGCGGCCGAACAGCATGGCCGCAAGCTCTTCGACGTGCGCCACCCCAGCCGCGAGTTCGAGGTCGCCAACGGCCAGAAGCGCTCGGGCAAGCGCCTGCTTGCCGTCGGTACCGACTGTTCGGTCGGCAAGATGTACACGACGCTGGCCATCGAGAAGGAAATGCGCGCGCGCGGCATGAAGGCCGACTTCCGCGCCACCGGCCAGACCGGCATCCTCATCGCCGGCTCGGGCGTCTCCATCGACGCGGTGGTGGCGGACTTCATCTCCGGCGCCGTCGAGTATCTCTCGCCTGCCAACAGCGCCGACCACTGGGACATTATCGAGGGCCAGGGCTCGCTGTTTCACGCCTCCTTCGCCGGGGTTTCCCTGGGGCTGCTGCACGGCGCCCAGGCCGATGCCCTGGTGCTGTGCCACGAACCGACGCGGCGCCACATGCGCGGCCTGCCCGACTATCACCTGCCCGACCTGCGGCACTGCATGGAGACCAACCTGGCCGCCGCGCGCCTGACCAATCCGGAAGCGACTTTCGTCGGCATCGCCGTCAACACCTCGCAGATGGACAAGGCGGAGGTGGCCGACTACCTGAACAGTCTGGAAGGCGAGTTCGGCCTGCCTGCCGTCGATCCCTTCGCCACCGGCGTGGCGCCCATCGTCGACCGCCTGCAGTAGGTTAGCGATGACCCAGCTTACGGTGCGCCACGAGGCCTGGCCGGTGCGTGGCAAGTTCACGATTTCCCGCGGCAGCCGCACCCAGGCCGACGTGGTGGTGGCCGAGCTGAGCGACGGGCAGCACCTGGGGCGCGGCGAGTGCCTGCCCTATCCGCGTTACGGCGAGTCCGTGGAGGGCGTCATCGCGGAGATCGAGGCGCTGCGCGGCCCCCTCGCCGGGGGACTGGACCGTGAAGGCCTGCAGTCGCTCCTGCCCGCCGGCGCGGCGCGCAACGCCGTCGACCTGGCTTTCTGGGACCTGGAGTGCAAGCGCGCCGGCAAGCGCCACTGGGAACTGGCCGGCCTGCCGGAGCCGGGCCCCGTCACCACCGCCTTCACGCTGTCCATCGACACACCGGAGGAGATGGGCCGCAAGGCGGCGGAGAACGCCGGCCGCCCGATCCTGAAGCTGAAGCTGGCCGGGCCGGACGACCTGGACCGGGTCGAGGCGGTGCGCGCCAACGCGCCCGAGGCCCGCATCGTCGTCGACGCCAACGAAGGCTGGACGGCCGCGCAGTACAGCGCGCTGGTGCCCGACCTGCAGCGCCTGGGCGTGGTCATGGTGGAGCAGCCCCTGCCGGCCGGCGACGACGCGGCGCTGGCCGGGATCGAGCGGCCGGTGCCGGTCTGCGCCGACGAGTCCTGCCACGACACGCCGACCCTGGCGGCGCTCAAGGGGCGCTACGACATGGTGAACATCAAGCTCGACAAGACCGGCGGCCTGACCGAGGCTCTGAAGCTCAAGCAGGCGGCCGAGGCCGAGGGCTTCGGCATCATGGTCGGCTGCATGCTCACCACCTCGCTGGCCTGCGCGCCGGCGGTCATCCTGGCCCAGGGCGTCGCGCTGACCGACATCGATGCGCCGCTGCTGCTGGCCGAAGACCGCGACCCGCCGCTGAAGATCGAGGGCAGCCTGGTCTACCCGCCCGCCCCCACCCTTTGGGGATAGAACGCCTTGGGGTTAGGAGAATCGATGAACCGGAAATTTGCTGTCGTCTTCGTCCTGCTGCTGCAGATTCTGGCCCTGCCGGCGGAGGCCATCACCTTCGACGTCGGCCAGGTGTGGAGCTACCGCACGCGCCCCGGTGAGGAGGCCTCCCGGATCTATATCGCGCGCATCGACCGGGATCTCGGTTCCAAGTCGATCTTCCACCTCTATATCGATGGGCTGAAGCTGAAGAACCCGCTGATCGAGGGCGGGGTGCAGGACCATCTGGTCCACGTGCCGGTCAGCAAGGAGGCTCTGGAGGCCAGCGTCATCTCCATGACGCAGGAAGGAGTGATTCCACCGGACATCTCGGAGGGCTATATCATCTGGCGCGAGGCCTTCGAGCAAGGCCGGGCCGGCGTCTTCACCATATCGCTGCAGCAAATCGTGCAGTACATCGAGGACCAGTTCGCCAAGCAGGCCGGCGCGCAGCAGCAATAGTGCTTCCCTTGCCTCTGCTGCCGCGGGAAAGAAATTGCTAGGCTGACCGCGTTATGGACCGCGCCATCGACCTCTACTGCGAAAGGCTGGGCCCGGGGCTGTGGGCCGAGCCGCTGAACGCGGTGACCAACCTCGCCTTCATCCTGGCCGGCATCCTGCTGGTCGCCGCCCTGCGCCGGGCTGAGCCGCCGGTGCGGCGGGACCCGGCGATCCTGGGCCTGGTGGCGCTGGTCTTCCTGGTCGGCATCGGCAGCGGGCTGTTCCACACCTTCGCGACCGTCTGGGCGGTGCTGGCCGACGTCATCCCCGTCGCCCTCTTCATCCTGCTCTACATGTACCTGGCGCTGTACCGCCTCGCCGCCCTGCCGCTGTGGGGCGCGCTCATCGGCGTCGCCATCGTGCTGGTGCTGGTGGCGGTGATGCCGCTGGTCTTCGGCTTCAGCGTCTCCACCTACGGCGTGGCGCTGGCGGCCATGCTGGGCGTCGGCGGCTTCCTGCACTTCAAGCGGCGCCACCCGGCGGGCCGTCCCATCCTGGCCGCGGCGGGCGTCTTCGCCCTCTCGCTGGCCTTCCGCACTGCCGACCTGCCGCTCTGCGCCGCCCTGCCGGTCGGCACCCACTTCCTCTGGCACCTGCTGAACGCCGTAGTGCTCTACAGCCTGACCCGCACGATGATGGCCGCGGGGATGGCCGGGGGGGCAAAGCAGGCGTGACGCAGGGCTCCGTGCAAGAGGGCGGCGGCGTCTCCCTGCAGGCCGCCAGCGCCGGCCTGCTGGCCGCCTTCGTCGGCTTCGCCAGCTCTTTCGCCGTGGTCATCCAGGGTCTGCTCGGGATCGGCGCCAGCCAGGCCGAGGCGGCTTCGGGCCTCATGGCGCTGGCGCTCGCCATGGGCCTCTGCGGCGTCTTCCTCTCCCTGAAGACGCGGCTGCCGGTCTCGATCGCCTGGTCGACGCCGGGCGCGGCGCTGCTGGCCACCACCGGCGCGGTCGAAGGCGGTTTCGCCGCCGCCGTCGGCGCCTTTGTCATGTCGGGCGTGCTGATCGTCGTCGCCGGCCTGTGGAAGCCGCTCGGCCGCTGGGTCGCCGCCATTCCGCCGGCGCTGGCCAACGCCATGCTGGCCGGCGTGCTCTTCACCTTCTGCCTGGCGCCGGTGCGCGCGGTGGCCGAGGGGCCGGCGCTGACGCTGCCGGTCATCCTGGCCTGGGCGCTGGCCTGGCGCTTCAAGCGGCTCTATGCCATTCCCGTCGCTCTGCTGGCCGCCCTGGTGATGATCTTCGCCACCACCGAGGTGCCCAGCCTGGATACCGCGGCGCTGTGGCCGCAGCCGCTGCTGATCGTGCCGCAATTCTCCCTGGGGGCGCTGGTGGGCATTGCCCTGCCGCTCTTCATCGTCACCATGGCCTCGCAGAACATCCCCGGCATGGCGGTGCTGAACGCCAACGGCTACCGCCCCGACCCGGGACCGCTCTTCGCCACCACCGGCGTCTTCACCCTGCTGGCGGCGCCCTTCGGCGGCCACGCGGTGAACCTGGCGGCCATCACCGCGGCGCTCTGCGCGGGCGAGGACGCCCATCCCAACCCCGCCCGGCGCTATTGGGCCGCCGTGGTCTCGGGGGCCTTCTACGTGGTCTTCGGTCTGCTGGCCGGGATCATCACCGCCTTCGTCGCCGCGGTGCCGGCCTACCTGATCCTCACCGTGGCGGGCCTCGCCCTGCTGGGCGCGTTCGGCTCGGCCCTGACCGAGGCCCTGGCCGCCGCCGAGGACCGGCTGGCGGCCATCGTCACCTTCCTGGCCACCGCCTCCGGCCTGTCGTTCTTCGGGGTCGGCAGCGCCTTCTGGGGCCTGCTGGCCGGGCTCGCCCTCTACGCCCTGACGCGCTGGCGGCCCGGACGCCGGCGCTAGATCGGATCACGATCAGACGGAACCACAATGTAGTCCCGTCTGATCGTGTGAATCCGATCTATTTCAGAGGTATAGAGCAGATTCACAGGGCCGGTGGATCGCCTTGGGCGATTCCAGCCGACCCTGATCTGCTCTAGGCGGTCTCCTTCACCCAGCGCTTCTCGAAGACGACGCGCTCGGCGCCGGTGAAGCGGCGCTGGCGCTCCAGCTCCGCTTCCAGGCGATCGCGCCGCGCGGCGGAGAGCTTCACCTTGGGCTCCAGCCACAGGCCCTTCACGCGCAGCTCGCCGCGTTCGCGCTCATGCTTCATGTCGATGCGCCCGACCAGGCGCTCGCCCTCCAGCAGCGGGAAGACGTAGTAGCCGTACCTGCGCTTGGCCGCCGGCACGAAGACCTCGATGCGGTAGTGGAAGCCGAAGAGCCGTTCGGTGCGCTTGCGGTCGCGGATCAGCGGATCGAAGGGGCTGAGGACGCGCAGGCGCTTCGGCGGTTCCGGCAGCCCGGCGCAGGGGTCTTCGCCGGCGAAGCAAAAGGCGGCGCGCGGCTTGCCGCCCTCTGCACTCTCGACCCGCACCTCTTCCAGCTCGCCGCCCTGGCGCGCCTGGCACCAGGCCTTGGCTTCGGCGGGCGTGACCAGGTCCCAGAAGGCGGCGATCTCGCCCGAGGTGGCGACGCCCAGGCGCTGCAGCGCCGCACGGCAGGCCCAGTCCACGGTCTCGGCCTCAGGGAACTCCGCCTCCAGCTGCACGCGCGGCAGGGTGCGTTCGGTCAGATCGTAGACCTTCTGGAAGCCGTCGCGCGCGGCCACGGCCAGGTGGCCGCAGCGCCAGAGGTATTCCAGCGCGGTCTTGGAGGGGTGCCAGTCCCACCAGCCGCCGTTGGTCTTGGGGTTGGCTGCGTCGTCGTTGCCCAGCTCGCGGGCCAGCACCCGGCCGTTGTCGGTGACGTGGCGCAGCACGCTTTCCAGCTCGCTTTCGAAGTCGCCGCTGCGCCAATTGCGGTAGCGCTCGCGCAGGCGCGCCTCCTCGCGGGCGAAGCGCAGCTTCCAGTGCGGGAAGAAGCGGGTGGGAATGATGGCGGCGTCGTGGGTCCAGTTTTCGAACAGCGTCGCATCGCGCTCGTGCAGCCGGGTGAGCTGCTTGTGGCGGTAGGTCTGGTTGCGCGCGAAGAGAATCATGTGGTGGGCGCGCTCCACCGTCTGGATGGAATCGAGCTGCACGTAGCCGAGGTGCTCGATAAGGTCCAGCAGGCCCGCGTCGGTCAGCTTGCGGTGCGGCGGGAAGGCGAGGCCCTGGCGCGCCAGGAAAAGGCGCCGGGCGCTGCGGTTGTCGATGACCCTCGGCTGACTCACGGTTTCTCGTCGGCGGGCCGGTTGCGCCGCCAGCCGCCACGCCGCCGCGGCTTGCACATGTGGCGGGTCATGCGCTGGGCCGGGAACTCGGCGGTTTCCTTCAGCATCTCGATGACGCGCCCGCAGGCGCCGCCGGGCTGCGGCTCCTGATCCAGGCGGTAGTCGGCGATCAGCCGCTGGGCCGCCTGGCCCGGATCGCGGTCCTGGCCCAGGCGCAGGATCCAGGCCAGCACCACGTCCTCCGCCGGGCCGGGGAAGTCGTCGCCCAGATTCAGCACTTCGCGGATCAGTCCGCCGGGATCGTCGGGGGAGTCGTGCTCGGAGAGGTAGCGGATGGCCATGGCTTTCAGTCCTCAGTGCCGGCGCAGCAGGTTGAGCCGGGAGGGGATCTCAAACCAGAAGGCCCCGTCGCGCTGTTCTGCCGCCGCCAGGAAGCCCTGCCGCAACGACGTTTCGGCGGCCTCCACCGCCGGACGGCGGGCGGGGTCGACGGCGATGAGCCCCGAGAGGAAGGCCTCAAGGCTCTTCACCTTGAAGGGCGCGCGGTAGACGAACTCCTCGGTCTCGCGCAGCTTGCCGTTGGCGGCGGCCTTCAGGGCCTCGTAAGCGCGGGCCCGCACCTCGGTCTCGTCCTCGATGGGGCGCATCAAGTCGAAGTAGGCACCCTCGGCCAGGGGCTCCTGCACGTAGAGGGTGCCGCCGGGGCGCAACACGCGGGCGGCCTCTTCCAGAGCGGCGCCCTGCACCGCCACCGGCACGTGGTGCAGGGCGTTGAAGTAGATCAGGGTGTCGAGGCAGGCCTCGGGCAGGGGCAGGGCCTCGCCCAGGGCGCAGACATAGGCTTCGTCTCCGGCCGGTTCGGCGGCGCGGGCGCGGGCCAGCTGCTGCGGGCCGGGGTCGATGCCGATGACCCAGGCGCCGCCGCGCGCCAGGACGCGCACCAACCCGCCGTCGCCGCAGCCGACGTCGGCGATGGTCGCGCCCTCCAGGGGCAGGCGCTGGCGCAGCACTTCGGTGTGCTTGAGCAGGGGAGTCTGGGTCATGGCGGGCGTAGTTTAGGCCCTGGCGGCGGGCCTTCGCCAGACTTCCAGGGCCTTTCGGGGGGCTCGGTGGCGTCTTTGCTGCCAGCCTCCTGACGGGCTTTTCAGCCTCCGCAAAGGCGGCTATCCTCCCTTCATGGACAAGCGCTTCGAGATCGCCGCACGAATGCCGCGCCCCGGCCGTCGCCACTGACGCGGGGTTAGGCGCGCTGCTGCGCTCTTGTTCGGAAATGCGGACACCCCGCCGGTAACGGCCGGGGTGTTTTTTATTCCCCGATTCGGGCCCCCAACCGCATTCCGGAGCCAGTTCCATGACCGCACATCATCAGCGGGCCGCCCAAGGCGGCTGTCCCTTCTGCGCCATCGCCGCGGGCCGCAGCCCCGCCCCTATCGTCCACCAGAGCGCTCGCCTGGTCGCCTTTCTCGACCGCTCCCCGATCCGCCCCGGCCACCTGCGGATCATCCCGCGCGAGCACTTTCCCCACTTCAATGCCCTGCCGCCGGACCTGGCGCGCGAGCTGCTGGACCTGGGCCGGCGCCTCGCCGACGCCCAGCGCGCCGTTTTCAAGGTTGACCGGGTCGGCTTCCTCTTCCCGGCCGGGGATGAGCCCCACGCGCAGCTGCAGGCGGTGCCCCTGCTGTCGGCCGGCGACATCGCCGGCCGCCGCCCGGGCGCGGCCGGGCGGGGCGCGCCTGCCGGCGGCCCCTCGGGTGAGGCGCTGGCGGCGGCGGCCTTCCGCCTCAGCCGCCACCTGGTGACCGCTGAGGGCCGCGCCGGACTTTGCCGGGCAGCGGCGTTTTAGTAGGCTGACGGCCCCCAAGGAGAAACGCCGCAGAGCCTATGAGCCCCAATCCCATGACTGTCGAGACAGGCGAGAGCTTCCCCGAAATCCGCGAGGGGGTGCGCGCCCTCTGCGCCAACTATCCCGGCGCCTACTGGCGCGAGCTGGACGCCAGACGGGCCTATCCCGAGGCTTTCGTGAAGGAACTGACCGAGGCGGGCTACCTGGCCGCGCTGATCCCGGAGGACTATGGCGGCAGCGGCCTGCCGCTGGCCGCCGGCTGCGCCATCCTGGAGGAGATCCAGAAGGCCGGCTGCAACGGCGCCGCCTGCCACGCGCAGATGTACACCATGGGCACGGTACTGCGGCACGGCAGCGAGGCGCAAAAGCAGCGCTACCTGCCGGGCATCGCCGAAGGCAGCCTGCGTCTGCAGGCCTTCGGCGTCACCGAGCCGACCAGCGGTACGGACACGCTCTCCCTCTCGACCTTCGCCAGGCGCGAGGGCGAGCGCTACATCGTCAACGGTCAGAAGGTCTGGACCAGCCGCGCCGAATACAGCGACCTGCTGCTGCTCCTGGCGCGCACCACGCCCAAGGACCAGGTGGTGAAGAAGGGTGAGGGGCTGTCGGTCTTCATCGTCGACCTGCGCGAGGCGGTGGGTAAGGGCGTCACCATCAAGCCGATCCGCGCGATGATGAACCACTCCACCACCGAGGTCTTCTTCGACAACCTGGAGATCCCGGCGGAGAGCCTCATCGGCGAGGAGGGCAAGGGCTTCCGCTACATCCTGGACGGCATGAACGCCGAGCGCATCCTCATCGCCTCCGAGTGCATCGGCGATGCCCGCTGGTTCATCGATAAGGCCAGCAGCTACGCCACCGAGCGCAAGGTCTTCGGCCGGCCCATCGGCCAGAACCAGGGCATCCAGTTCCCCATCGCCCGCGCCTATGCCCAGAGCGAGGCGGCGGCCCTGATGGTGGAGCGCGCCGCGGCGCTCTTCGACGCCGGCCAGCGCTGCGGCAGGGAAGCCAACATGGCCAAGATGCTGGCCTCGGAGGCCTCCTGGGCGGCGGCGGAGGCCTGCCTGCAGACCCACGGCGGCTTCGGCTTCGCCGAGGAATACGACGTGGAGCGCAAGTACCGCGAGGCGCGGCTCTACCAGGTGGCGCCGATCTCGACCAACCTGATCCTCGCCTTCCTGGCCGAGCATGTGCTCGGCATGCCGCGCAGTTATTAGAGGACAGCATGACCAAGCCCCTGGAAGGTCTGCTGGTGGTCAGCCTGGAGCAGGCGGTGGCCGCGCCCTACTGCTCCTCGCGCCTGGCCGACGCGGGCGCCAGGGTCATCAAGCTGGAACGGCCGGAAGGCGACTTCGCGCGCGGCTACGACCGCGTGGTGCACGGCGAGAGCGCCTACTTCGTGTGGCTCAACCGCGGCAAGGAATCCATCGCCGTCGACCTGAAGCAGCCGGACGACCTGGCCCTGGTGAAGCGCATGCTCGCACGCGCCGACGTCTTCATTCAGAACCTGGCGCCGGGCGCCGCCGGGCGCCTAGGCCTCGGCCACGAGGTGCTGCGCAGGGAGCATCCGCGGCTCATCACCTGCGACATCTCCGGCTACGGCGAGACCGGGCCCTACGCCAAGATGAAGGCCTACGACCTGCTGGTGCAGGCCGAAAGCGGCCTGGCCGCCATCACCGGGCGCCCGGAGGGGCCGGGCCGCGTCGGCGTCTCGGTCTGCGATATCGCCTGCGGCATGTACGCCTACCAGGCGGTGCTGGAGGCGCTGCTGCTGCGCGGGCGCACGGGCGAGGGCTCGGCCCTGGCGACCTCGCTGTTCAGCGGCATGGCCGACTGGATGACCGTGCCGCTGCTGCACCAGGACTACGGCCCGGGCGCGCCCAAGCGCGTCGGCCTCAACCATCCCTCCATCGCGCCCTACGGCGTCTACGCCTGCCGCGGCGGCGAGGAGGTGGTTTTCTCGATCCAGAACGAGCGCGAGTGGAGGCGCCTGGTGGAAGAGGTGCTGCGGCGCCCGGAGATGCTCGACGACCCGCGCTTCGCCGACAACTCGGCGCGGGTCGCCAATCGCCCGGCCCTCGACGCGATCATCGACGAGGTCTTCGCCAAGCTGAGCCGCGAGGACCTGACCGAACGGCTCTTCGCCGCCGCCATCGCCTACGGCGCGGTGAACACCCCGGCGGACCTGAGCGCCCATCCGCAGCTGCGCCGCGTCACCGTCGAGACGCCGACGGGGCCGGTCGACCTGGTGGCGCCGCCGGTGGAGATCCGCGGCAGCGAATTCGATCTCGGCGCCGTCCCGTCGGTGGATGAACACGGGGCGGCCTTGCGCAAGGAGTTCACGGCATGAGTAGTGAGGACTGGAGCAGGTGGGTCGGGCGCAGCGAGATGCTGCGCGACAGCATCGCCGCCGGGCGCGCCCAGGCGATGCAGGCGACCCTGGACGATACCGCGCCGCTGCTGCATCCGGGCGATGCCCTGCCGCCCTTGTGGCACTGGGCCTACTTCTGGTCGCTGGCGCCGACCGCCAGCCTGGGCCCCGACGGCCATGCGGCGCGCGGCGGCTTCCTGCCGCCCATCGAACTGCCGCGGCGCATGTGGGCCGGCAGCCGCGTCGAGTTTCCCAGGCCCCTGGAAGTCGGCGCCGAGGTCATGCGCCACTCGACCATCAAGTCGGTGACGGAAAAGAGCGGGCGCAGCGGCCGGCTCGCCTTCGTCACCGTCGAGCACATCGTCGCCGACGAGGCCGGCCCCTGCATCGTCGAGGAGCACGACATCGTCTACCGCGAGGCGGGGGAAAAGGGCGCCCCCCTGCCGGAAGGCGAGGCGCCGCCGCCCGAGGGCGCCTGGAGCCGGAAGGTGACGCCCTCGCCGGTGCTGCTGTTCCGCTATTCGGCGCTGACCTTCAACGGCCACCGCATCCACTACGACCACCCCTACACCACGCAGGAAGAGGGCTATCCCGGCCTCATCGTGCACGGGCCGCTGCTGGCGACGATGATGATCGGCCAGCTGCGCCGCGAGCGGCCCGAGGCCCGCGCCACGCGCTTCATCTTCCGCGCCAGGCGGCCGATCTTCGACAACCGGCACTTCACGGTCTGCGGCGCGCCGGACGATGCCGCCAAACACGCCGATCTCTGGGTCGAGGACCCCGACGGTTTTCTCGCCATGCAGGGCGAGGTCAGCTGGGAGTAGCTGCCATGCCGAGGAGAATGATTCCGCGTTACCTCGAAGAGTACCGGGACCAGAGTCTTGCCTACGCCAACTTCAACCCCGAAGGCCGGCTGCACGTGGTCTGTCCCCAGTGCCGCGCCCTGGTGCTGCTCTGCGATTCCCTGTCGCGCACCGAACGTCAGAAGATCGCCGCGCAGGCCGCGGAATCTCCAAGCACCACCATGGAAACGCTGACGACCATGCTGCCCTGCGGCGACGGCGAGGCCAAGGCGATCGTCGCGCACCTGCGCAAGCCGGGCCAAGGGTGCAGCCATTGCGATTCTGAGATGCCGCGCGGCGCGCTGCTTTGCCCGAACTGCTGGTCGGTCAATCTGGACTGGAGCTAGCGGAGCTCACTCCCGCTCGCCGATGGCCTGGATGGTCTCGAGGAATTCCTGCAGCAGGTTCTGGGTCTCGCTGTCCACGGTCATCAGCATGTTGATCGTCTCACCGTCGTCGGACAGCGGCAGGATGATGCGCGCGTAGGAGCGCTGCTTCTTGTTGGTGATCATGGCGATGACGTGCGCCAGGGGCGCGCGCGCTTCGACGGCGGCGCGGTAGTGGGCGTGGATCAGCTTGCCGTAAAGCGCCGGTTTCAGGTCGCGGGGCCTGAGGCCGGTCGCGTCGTAGCCGTGAACGTTGCGGATGCCGGTGCCGCTGAGGCGGTAGCGGAAGTCGAGATCACCGGAGGGGCCGGTCTCGATGTCGACCAGCATGACACGCGGCAGCAGGCGCGGAATATCGACCGGGTCGATGTCGGCGCGGGCGGGCACGATGCGATCGCCCTTCCTGCTCTTCCAATAGTCCAGCACCTGGCAGAGATCCGGATAGCGGGGCAGATCCTTGTCCAGGTCCAGCTGTGCGGCCTGGATGTCCTCCAGAAGCTCTTCCATGTCGACGGGTGCGGCCTTTCGTTAGTCTGCCAATGATGCCATGCGGCCCGCCTGCTAGGAAGATGTGCAATCAACCATCACTGGTAGAAAGGGGTGATCTCTGCCCGTCTTCAGGAATCGCCGTCCTGGCGGGCGGCTTCGCGGGCGGCCTGCAGGCGGGCGCTGCGCTCCCGGTTGGCGCGGTGGCGTTCGGCGCGCCAGGCCTTGAAGACCTTGGCCCGGTAGCTGTTGCCGCGGATTGCCTGGCGCGAGTGGTACTGGCCCACCGCGCGGGTCCAGGAGCGGGCCTCCTGGCGCAGCTCCACCAGGAAATCGGCGGCATAGGCCACGTTGACCGCCGGGTCGAAGGCGGCCTCCAGGCTCTCGAAGGCGTCGGGGTGGTGATGGAGGTTCACCTGCATGCAGCCGACGTCGATGTTGCGCACGCCGCGGGCCTGGAGACGGCGCACTTCCTCGATCGCCGCGGCCTTGCTGGGCAAGAATCGCCCCTTGCCCTCGGCCATGACGGTCCAGGGCCAGGCAAGGCTTTCCGAGCGCCCGGCATGCCAGCGCCCCGATTCGGTGCGGGCGATGGCGGCCAGCAGGTGCGGCGGAAGGTCGCGGAGGGTCTCCGCCCGGGCGGTTTCCTGGCGGCAGAGATCCCAGAAAGCCTCCGCGTTCTCAGGAGGTTCAGCCGCATTTGCCGCGGGGGGAAAGGCGAGACTCCAAACCAGGAGGGCGAATTTCAGGAACTGTCGGGCCACCAGGGCGTCTCCATCGTCAGCAAATCTGCCCGATTCAGGAGCAATCGCCGTGCCAGGGCAGCCGGCGGAGCTGAAATACTGCCCACGATCGGTTGCAGGACTTTCAAGCGCGCTATTGCGGCGCAATATCCGGGTCAGCTCGGTGACAGCTTTGTTAAAGCGGAGACGAGAAATTTATTGGCAAATCAATGAATTGAACAAATAGCCATTGAATTCAGGGCTTGCCGGGAGCATATTGTGCACTGCGGTACGGACACGGCCTTCGCCGGGGCCTGCCGCAGTTCCATAGGGCATTTCCTCCCTAAACTTGGGCCGCGCTTGTCGCGGCCCTTTTTTTATCGGCCGAAGCTCAGTTTCGGCCACCCGGCAGACGTTCGCCTCAGCGAACGGCGAGAGGGCGGGGGCCGGACTTGGCTGTGGTCAGGCCGGCGGGGTCTCGTCGCCGGGGCCGAGGGCCAGCTGCATGAAGACGGAATCGAGCCAGCGGCCATGCTTGAAGCCGACCGCCTTCAGCACGCCGGCGTCGCTGAAGCCGTGGCGGGCGTGCAGGCGGATCGAGCCCTCGTTGGCACTGTCGCCGATCACCGCGATCATCTGGCGGTAGCCGAGTTCCGTGCAGCGGGCGATCAACTCGCCCAGCAGGGCAGAGCCGATGCCCTTGCCGCCTTCGCCGGGCAGCACGTAGACCGAGTCTTCCAGCGCCCAGTGGTAGGCCGGGCGGGCGCGGTAGGGGGCGGCATAGGCGAAGCCCAGGATGGCGCCGCTGCCCGGCTGGTCCTCGGCCACCAGGTAGGGCAGGCCGCGCCCCAGGACGTCGGCGCGCCGGCGCAGCATCTCCGCCTGGTCGGGCGGCTCCAGCTCGAAGGAGGCGACGCCGTGCAGCACGTGGTGGGCGTAGATCGCCTGGATGGCGGGGATGTCGTTTTCTTCGGCCTGGCGGACGTTCAGGCCCAGGCCCACGGCGGCGGCGTCACTCATTGCTTGCGGAGACCCAGGTCTGTCGGGGTGAGGGCGCCCAGGGCCGTGACCACGTCGCGCATGTCGCCGGCCAGGGTCTGCAGCGCCGGGCGGCGCTCGATGCGCGACTCGTCCATGTAGATGTGGCGGTTGATTTCGATCTGCAGGCAGTGCACGCGGGCCTGCGGCTTGCCGTAGTGGCGCGTCACGAAGCCGCCGGCGTAGGGGGTGTTGCGCACCACCACATAGTCCTTCTCGGTCAGCACCCGCTCCACGGTCTGGGTGACCGCCGGCGCGCAGGTGGTGCCGTGGCAGTCGCCCAGCACGAAGGCGGTGCGCTTGGCCCCGCGCCCGCGGCCGGTGAGGCCGCCCGGCCGGCTGTTGGAGGGCATGGAATGGCAGTCCACCAGGATGCAGTAGCCGAAGCGCTCCTTGGTGGTCTCCACCAGGCTGCGCAGCGCCTCGTGGTAGGGCCAGTAATAGGCCCGGATGCGCTCCAGGCCTTCTTCCAGGCTCAGCTTCTTGCGATAGATGTTGGCGCCGCTGGCGACCACCCGGGCAATGGTGCCCAGCCCCGCGGCGACCCGCGGCGAGGAGGTGTTGGCGTAGGGCGGCAGGCGGTCCTTGAAGACCGCCGGGTCCAGCTCGTAGGGCTCGCGGTTGGGGTCGACGAAGGCGCGCGGGAAGAGGGCATGCAGCAGCGGTGCCCCCAGTTCCGGGGCGCAGCCGAAGATCTCGTGGACAAAGCAGTCCTCAGAGCGCCTGAGGCTCATCGGGTCCAGGCAGGAGGAGGCGAGGAAATCCTGCGGGTAGTCGCTGCCACTGTGGGGCGAGGCGAAGACCAGAGGCAGGGTCTGCCGTGCCGGCTGGAGGATTTCATGAGGCTTCGGGGCCTGGGCGCTCGGGGCGATCGCGTCCATATCTCTTCGAGCTAGTTTCCGATCCAGTTTTAGGACAAAGGCGCGGGGCTGTCATGCCTGATTCCGCAGCGCTTTCCGGCGCCCGGCGCGGCCGGCCCGCGCGCCGCCGGACGGCGGGATCGCCTTATTAAGGTCTACTTGGGGCTTTGCCGCTAGTCTATACTGGAAGGGCTTGCGGGACGAATCGCGCCCGGCCGGCGGACCGGAGCTATGGCTTTCGGGTCAAGTGCTTAGCGGCCGGACGATGAGGCGTCGCAAGCCAAGCGGCCGGACGACCACCTCCCTCGCCCCGGGGCGCGGGAGGCCGAAGAGAGCGAATACGGGTTTTATGGCGCAAATCCTCCTTGCCGAAGACGATGCCTCCATGCGGGAGTTCCTGGGAAAGGCGCTGCGCAACGCCGGCCACCATGTGGTGGCGGTGGGCGACGGGCTGGATGCGATGGAGGCCCTGGACGGCTTCCGGGCCGACCTGCTGCTCGCCGACGTGGTCATGCCCGGCCTGGATGGGATCGAGCTGGCCCGGCGCGCGGCCAAGCTGCAGCCGGGGCTGAAGGTCATGTTCATCACCGGTTTCGCTGCCGTGGCGCTGAAGAACCGCGACCAGACACCCCAGGGCGCGCGGATCCTTTCCAAGCCCTTCCACCTGCGCCACCTGGTCGAAGAGGTGGATTCCATCCTCTCGGTCTGAGGCCGAATTGACCGGACGGGGCGGGCGAAATTTCCTGCTGCGCTTAGTCTTGAAAAAGCCCGGGGATAGTGGTACTTCGCCTGCCTCCGGCGGTTCCGCCGGCAGGCCCCGGTCCGGGACGCCCTGTTCCGGCCCCGGTTTCTAGGCTTTCGGGCGTATAGCTCAGCGGGAGAGCGCCTCGTTGACATCGAGGAGGTCCCTGGTTCAATCCCAGGTACGCCCACCATTCTTTTCAATGACTTAGCGGAAACTCGGTCGCCCGGCCCTCCGGTTTTTCGGGTGCAATCCGGGTGCAAATCGTGCTCGCCTGAGAGCCGGAACTCGCGTCCGGGTTGAGTTTCTCTGACCGATCGCGTGAACTGCCTCTCGCATCTCGATCCGAAATCTGCCCGAACCGGACGCGCGACGCTCTCCTCACAGGACCATCGCCCGTATCGGCCGCCATCGCCCCTGCCAACTCGCGGGCTTGCTGCCGTTCAACTGGCAGCCCAGATTGCGAACGGGATTGTCATTGGCGAAGGATGCTGAGACGCCCAGGGAGGCATGGATCTGGCGCACAGTTCGCTGAATGGGCTCTTGGGAAAAGCAGTGATAAACTTCGACCCCCCACCGGCGAAGACTGATGATGCAGGACTCCACCAGCTGTCTGGAAACACCATAGAATGTCGGGTCCGCTATCGATTATGATGCATCACCTCTTGGAAAGTCTCACCTTAGCGTGGTTCCCCTGTCAGCCCTGCCGTGGTCGCTTGACGAAGATCGATACCTCAAAGTCATGCTGGCCTATTGAAAACCGGACGGGCCCGAGCGCAGGCACTGCCCCATGACATGCTTGCACGTCGCTATCTTTGGGAGTCACGCCCGCTATCTGGTGAACTTCCGCGGCCCCTTGATGCAGGCAATAATCGCCCACGGCCACAAAGTTTCGGCGCTGGCCCCGGACTTCGATGCGGAAACGCGCTCTGAACTGTCCGCCATTGGCGTCACAGCCGTCGATGTTTCCTTATCACGTACAGGAATGAATCCGCTTCGGGACTTGCGCGACCTTGTCAGGCTGCATGCGCAGATGCGCCGACTTAAGATTGACGTTCTGCTGGCCATCTCGATCAAGCCGATCGTCTACGGCATCTTGGCCGCCGCGATGGCTCGCGTTCCCCGGCGCTTCGCGCTCGTGGCGGGGCTGGGATTTATCTCTTCCGAGGGTGGGTCGCCTAGGCTTCGGTTAGTTCAATCGTTGGCGCGCCAACTTTACCGTACAGCTCTGCGCAGGGCCGCTGCGGTTTTTGTGCAGAACCCAGATGATGCCAACGAACTTGTCGCTCGGCGTATGGTCGCGCGTGACAAGGTAGTCCGGGTCAATGGGACCGGAGTCGATCTCGTTGCCTGGCCACAGATGGATCTGCCAGAGCCGCCGGTGACCTTTGCGCTTGTCGCAAGACTGCTGGGAGAAAAAGGCGTACGCGAATACGTGGCGGCTGCCCGTCAGGTCAAGGGGAGGTACCCTGATGTGCGCTTCCTTCTTATTGGCTGGATAGACACGACCCCCTCTGCCGTCGGGAAAGCAGAAGTGACCTCCTGGGTGGCGGACGGCATTGTTGAGTGGCCGGGCTATGTGGACGTGCGGCCCTGGCTGGCACAGACCAGCGTCTTCGTCCTTCCCTCCTACTACCGTGAGGGGGTGCCGCGCAGTACCCAGGAGGCCCTGGCTGCCGGGCGCCCTGTTATCACAACGGACGCGCCCGGCTGTAGAGAAACCGTTGTTGCTGGTGAGAACGGTTTCCTCGTTCCCCCGCGCGACGTCGAGTCTCTTGTGACCGCGATGCTGTATTTCATCGAGAATCCGCAGCAAGTTCGCATTATGGGGCGCAACAGCCGCCGGCTTGCCGAAGAGCGCTTCGATGTCAGAGCGATTAACGAGAAGATGCTTTCGGCGATGGGACTCGATGGAAACGGATTGTCTGGGCGAACCGACGGTCATCCGGCGACGCGGCAGCAGCAGGCGGGTTGACCATCGGGTAGGGGACCCCGTTCTGCAAGCGCAGTTTCCATCTCCGAAGGGGCAGACGGGACCAGTCCTTTGGGCTGTGACAGGTTGCGGTCGGAGATCGTGCCGCGCCGCGCCAGGAGCACTTGCGGGCAGGGGAGGGCTGGATGTCAGGGCTCGCGCTGCTTCGTCCCTTGCCCTGCGACGGGGGATGCGGTCTTCGCCTGGGGTGCCGGCTGGACGGCGACGAAGATCGCCGCGGCGGCGCCGATCATGGCCAGCCAGTGGCTCTGCCAGATCCCGTAGGCGGTGCAGGCGATCCCGAGAAGGGTGACAAGCATCGCAGTCGCACAGCACCGCGCCGGCGTTGCCAGGCCATCGATCCGGCGGGCAATCAGGGCCAGCATGGCTAAGACAAACAGGCTGCCGACGATCCCGGTCTCCACCATGATCTGCAGCGCGCCGTTGTGCGGATGGGACGGGATGATCTTTTTGCCCGGCGCGAAAGGCTCAACGCCGGCCGTGGGCAGGTCGGGCGAGGCATCGAAGCCCCAGCCGAAAAGCGGACGTTCGGCGATGCGATCGTTGACCACCCCCCAGATGTGCAGGCGGTAAAGGCCGTTCTCGTGGATCAGGTCGCTCTGATTGAGGCCGGCCCGCTGCATCAGGTCCACGGCCAGCGGGGCGGCGAGCAGCGTGCCGGCGATGGCGGCTGCAAGCACCAGACGCGCGGCAGCGCGCCCGAGGCAGGCCACCGAGGCGGCCAGCAGACCGCTGCCGAGGGCGAGCATGGAAGCCGAGGACTGGGACAAGAGAGTCAGACCGAAGAGCGTCGGTGGCAGCAGCAGCGCGGCGGCATGCCATCCCTGCCGCCAGGCAAAGGCGGCGAGCGGCCAGACCAGGATGGCCAGGGCGGAGATACCCCGGTTCAGCCGCGCGTAGGCGGCATTCTCGCTGTGGGCGGCGCCCTTCAACAGGTCGAAGATGGGCGTGCCGAACAGCAGATCGATCGCGGCGATAGCGGCTGCAACGGCGAAACCGAGGCAGAGGCCACGCACCACGCGTTCGCGCTGGCGGTCGTCGAGCAGCCGCACCAGGCCGGCCAGATAGAGCAGCGCCAACAGCAGCAGCCCCACTCTTAGCGCGAGAGTGGCCGCGGCCCCCGGATGAAAGCTCCACAAGGAGGTCACCAGGCACCAGGCAGTGAAGAGGGAGAGCGCCCCGGCCAGAGGCCGGTCGACCACGCGCCAGGGCAAAGCGGGGGCGCCAGATACCACGCCGCCCGCGAGCGCTG
>JBNKHC010000117.1:0-3241 GCA_050290145.1 Kiloniellaceae bacterium
TGGCCGGCCTCGTCGGGGCCGGCGCGGTAGGTGTTGAGCGTCTCCATGGGGGACGTCCTGTCCTTCAAAAAGCGTTTTTCGTTGATGAAGGGCGGACTTTGCCCGATTAGGGCCGTCTCCGCAATGCCCGGAAACGGCGGATTTCCGCCTTTCAGCGGCCGCTAAAGCGCCCGGCAGGCCGCCAGGAAGGCCTTGATCTTGGCCGGATTCTTCCGCCCCGGCGCGTCTTCGACGCCGGAGGAGACGTCGACCGCCGGGGCGCCGGAGATCTCGACCGCCCGCGCCACGTTCTCCGGGGTCAGCCCGCCGGCCAGCATCCAGGGCAGCGGCCAGGTCGTTCCGGCCAGGATGGTCCAGTCGAAGGCCACGGCGTTGCCGCCGGGCAGGGGGTTTTCCATGTCCGCGGGCGGCTTGGCGTCGAACAGCAGGCGGTCGGCGACCTCCAAGTAGGGCTGCACGGCCTCCAGGTCGCCCTCGCGGCGCAGCTTCACCACCTTCATGACCGGCAGGCCGAAGCGCGCCTTCACCTCCGCGACCCGCGCGGGGCTCTCGGCCCCGTGCAACTGCAGCAGGTCCAGCGGCACCTCCTTCAGGATGGCCTCGATGGTGGCGTCGTCGGCGTCGACCAGCAGGCCGGTCTTGATGACGCCCTCCGGCACCAGGGCGGCCAGGGGCGCGGCCTGAGCAGGCGTCACCGCGCGCGGGCTGGGCGGATAGAACACCAGCCCGACGAAGGCGGCCCCGCCCTCGACGGCGGCGGTCATGGCCTCGGGCGTCGAGAGGCCGCAGATTTTGACGTCAACGCTCATGGGCGCGGATTAGCGCGCGTAGGGGCGGCTAAGTCAATGGGGTCACTCGAAGCGCAGGATGATCTGGTCTTGCGGAGGAGGCCCGACGAGTTGTCGGTAGGCCTCCGCCATGACGGTGACGAACAGGGCTGCGGCGGCAAGCAGGAAGGGGGCCATGCCCAAGCTCGCCAAGGCCATGTAAGTGGTATCATACAGGGCACTAATCGCAGAAAATTGGACGACGACCGAAAGTATGAGAAGCGGCAAAGCAACCAGCAGGTACGCCCCCAGCAGGCCGAAGCCATTGCCTCTTGTCGCGCGCCAGGCGGCGCGAAGCGACAGCGCCTGTCCGACTGCTTGCGCGGGGACGATAAGGCTTATCCGCGCAAGAAAGTAGGAACAGAGTAAAAGGAGCGCGAAGGGAACCCACTCGGCACTGTAGGTATCCAGTGCATAGCCGAGGCCGCCGACGCGCAGGGCTTCGAGAAAGATCACCAACATGAATGGTACCTGCGTTACCGGTAGCCAGAGCGGCACCAAAATGGCCGATCCGGCGAGGAGGTAGGCAAAGCGAGTTGGGCCCAAGGCAGCACCAAGCGACGGGGTTGCCGATGCTTCGTTCAGATAGAGGCGGCACCAAAGCAGCCCAAACAAGAGGTAAGGCAGCAAAAACAATACTTGCCAGAACGAGTAGGGTAATAGAATTCGCAGGCTCTCCCAGGAAAGCACAACAATCCAGAGTCCGCCGACAAGGAAAAGACCGAAGACCATCGCCATGACCAGCCGCAGGGATCGGTCGAATACGAGCCGGTAAGCGGCGAGCACGATCTGCAGTACCGGAAGCTTCATACCCGCCTCGCTCGGTCTGTTCGCGCGCTCACTCGAAGCGCTCCAGGATGGCCTTATCGGGCGGCGGCACCCAGCCGGTGCAGGTGCGGAAGGCGACGGCGATGAGGACCAGGTAGGCGGCCTCCAGCGGCCAGGCCACGACGTAGGAGCCCAGCCAGACCAGGAGTTGGACGAAGGCGTTGGGACTGACCGCCAGGGCGTTGGCCACATAGCTCAGCAGGATCAGCGGGAGGAAGACGACGATGAGCTGGGCGCCGAAGAGCGCCAGGCCCGCGCCGGCGCTGTGCCGCCAGGCGTGCGTCAGGCTGTAGCTCTCGCCGGCGGCCACCGCCGGATAGACGAAGGCGAAGCGCAGCTTCACGAAGGCGATGGCGAGAAAGACCGCCCAGTAACCGAGCCCCGGCGGGGAGATGTCGTCCGGCGCCTCGTCCAGCAGCAGCCGGCCGACCGGCTGCACCAGGTCGAGAAGGGCGATGATCAGGGTGTAGAACGTGAAGCGCCTGTAGAGCGGTGTCAGCTGCGGGAAGATTCTTACCGCCTGCCGATCCTCCAAGAGGAGCAGGCGCAGCCAGCCGACGGCGAAGAGCACCCAGATGAGGTTGAGAAACAGAACTTTCAGCACGCCGTAGAGGGGCGTGCCCCAGAAGGTCGCCGCCAGGGCGAAGTCGGCGGCCATGCTGAGCAGCAGCGGCCAGAGCGCGAGCTTCGCCATAGGCCCCAGGTTGTCGCGCAACAGGACGAGGCCCTCGGTGACGGTCGGCCAGAGCTGCAAAGGCGCGACGGCGCCGGGGGGCGGTTCAGTGTTGGTCATTCGAAGCGCTCGAGAATTTCCTCGCGCGGTCCGCCCCAGCCGCTCAGCTGGGCGTAGGCGGAGGCATAAGCGGCAATGATCAGGCCGCAGCCGGCATAGGAGACCACGATGCTCCATGTCAGGCTCGGTAGGCTCGCCAGAATCGTGTCCGTCACGCTGGCGCCTGGAAGGACCTCCACGCCACCGCCGATATTGATGTTGATATCGCTGCGGAGAACGAGCCCGCCGACAATGCCGGTGAGCACCATGAAGAAGAGCACGGCGAGAATGACGCCAAGGAGTTTCAGGCCGCTGCCCCGGGAAAGGCGCCAGGAGCCGGCGAGGCCGAGACGCCGATCAATCGAGAGCGCCGGGAAGACGAGACTGAGGCGTGCGACGACGTAAAGCAGGAGGAGGAAGAGGGCGATACCGAGCAGCAGGAATCCGTTGCCCAGGCTTGTGTCCAAATCGCTGCTGTAACCGGCAGCGGAAAGGCCGGACGAAACGAGCACGAGAAGGATGAGAGGGACCACCACGACGAGCAGCATCAGCAGGGCGTAACCAAGATAGGAGAAGGTCCGGCGCCCGAGCAGCCGATGCGGCAGCAGGCCCAAGCTCTCCTCGCCCAGCAGCGAGCGGTTCAAGGCGACGCCGAGAATTGCAAAGGGCAGCAGGTCGAGGGCGATGAAGATGAGATCGCTGGCGGGAATGAAGAGGCCGCTTGGGATTTTCAGAACCCCAAAGGCGAGCGAGAGCGCGAAGGGAACCGCGGCCAACCTGGCGAACTGCCTGAAGTTGCCGAAAACACCCTCGC
>JBNKHC010000118.1:0-2008 GCA_050290145.1 Kiloniellaceae bacterium
TGGGCCGGTTACCTTGGATCAGATTACCGAGTCGGACAGGCTGGTTCTTGCCGACATTGTTTCCGGCGCCGAGTCAGTTGCCGAGATCGGCACGTTTCTCGGCGGTGCCAGCGAGGTCATTCTCAATAGCATGGCCCCGCATGGTCACCTGCTGACCATCGACACGTTCCGCGGCGTGAAGGGGTCCAGCACCGAAAGAATCAGCCCCGTCAACACTCTCGTCTATGCTTTCGACCGCATAGGTGCCGGGTCTGAAAGAGTGTCCATGCATGTTGGCGACTCACAGAGGATCGCCGGAATGCTGAGGCCGCATATGTTCGATGTGGTCTTTCTGGACGGCGCCCACGATTACGAGAACGTGAAGCGCGACATTGCCGCCTGGCTGCCCCTTGTAAGGCCGGGCGGCGTTCTGGCCGGACATGATTTCGACAAGATGTCGTCAATCGAATTGACCGAAGAGTCTCTGCGGGCCAGGGCGCATGTTGATTGGGATAGGGAAAGCGGGGTTCACTGCGGCGTGGTTCTGGCCGTGCTGGACGCCTTTCCGGAAGTCTCCCTGACCGCGGATCAGGATAGTTCAATCTGGTGGGTTCATATCGAGCAAGAAGAAAAGGCAAAGGCTGGGATTGCGTAATGACCGATGTCATTGAAAGTGAGTCTGTAACCACCGGGGAACTGGTGAAGCAGAAAGGTACCGAGCCGCACGCGCCAAAGCATGTCGGCAGCGGCAGGAAAATCGCCATCTTCGGCACTACGCCATCGAGGATGGAAGGCCCGATCAACGGGGAAGAAGGCTGGGAACGCTGGACTATCGGCCCCGGCGGCAAGGATGCCCACGATTGGGAGCGCCTGTTCGAGGTTCACGGCACCTGGCCGGAAGACTTCAAGGACTACCTGAACGACCTCTCCCAGGTAAAGAGCCCGCGTCAGGTGATGACGCTGTGGCCCATGATCCCGAAGATGGAAGAATGGGCGCAGGATCACGGCAAGGATGCCGCCTGGCTGAAAAAGACGATCAAGGGTAACTGGAAATCCAACGTGGTGATCGACAGGGAGGCCCTGTTCGACCGCTACGGGCGGACGTGGTTCTCTTCGTCGATTTCCTATTGCATCGCCCTTGCCATCGAGGAGGGAGCCACGGATATAGGCTGCTGGGGGATCGATCTGGAATCCGGCGAGGAGTACATCTCGCAGCATATGGGCTGCAAGCACTTCCTGGACCTTGCGAGGGCCGTGGGCATCAATATCCACCTCCCGGCGGGCTCCGGCCTGACCAGGGACCTCAACCCTTACCCCGACAGGTACGAGACGCACCTGGCACTGACCCTTGAGAAGAAGCACAAATGGCTCGGGGATATCCTGGCGCAGCAGGAGCCGAGATACGAGGGCATGAAGGCGGACCTCTATCGTCAGGAGGGGGCGCTGCTCTGTCTGCGAAACATCATGTCGCAGCACCAGGGCAAGTCTGTCACGCTGACCCCCGAGGACATGCAGAAGGAGCTTGCTGCCGGGGAGGGGAAGCTGGGCGAGTTGAATGCGGCCCTTGGCCAGATGGCGGCGAATATCAACCACCTGAAGGGTGAGCAGTCGGCAACGCAGTATTACCGGCGCCAGTACGTCTGGGGCGTGACCGATCCGGGATGACATCCCTACTTGACGAAACCCTCGCCCGCATCCAGGGGATGAGCGAGGGGGAGCGGAAGAAGCTACAGGAAGAGGTGCTGCGGGATCCTGTGGCGGGGGCAAGATGGGCGCCCTCTCCGGGGCCTCAATATGACGCCTACAGGTGCAAGGCGGACGTGCTGCTCTATGGCGGGCAGGCTGGTGGCGGCAAGTCCGGTTTGCTGGTCGGTCTGGCGCTGACGCAGCACAGGCGCTCGCTTCTGATGCGCCGGCAGTATACCGACTTGGGGGCGTTGCAAGAGGACTGCCTGGAAAAGTACGGCAGCCGAAAGGGGTTCTCAGGGTCACCTCCGGCTAAACTGAGAACCGAGGACGGTCGGCTGGT
>JBNKHC010000119.1:0-2234 GCA_050290145.1 Kiloniellaceae bacterium
ACGCCTGGTCGCCGACATGGTGGAACTGGCCCGGCAGTACGGGCGTTACGGCTACCGGCGGATTGCGGCCCTGCTGCGCGAAGCCGGCTGGTCTGTCAGCGACGGGCGTATTGAGCGGCTGTGGCGGCGTGAGGGGCTAAAAGTGCCGACGAAACAGCCGAGGAGAGGCCGCCTCTGGCTCAATAACGGTTCTTGCCTGCGGCTCAGGCCGGAGCGCCGCAACCACGTCTGGTCCTATGACTTCGTGCACTGCCGCACCGACGATGGGCGGGCGTTCCGGACGCTGAACATCATCGACGAGTTCACCCGCGAATGCCTGGCCATTCGCGTTAGGCGCAAGCTGAACTCCCTGGATGTCATCGATGTTCTGACAGACCTTTTCATCCTGCGCGGCATACCGGCATACCTTCGATCCGACAACGGCCCCGAGTTTGTTGCCCAGGCTGTGCGGGGCTGGATCAGCGCCGTGGGCGCCAAGGCCGCCTTCATCGAGCCGGGGAGCCCGTGGGAGAACGGATACTGCGAGAGCTTCAACGCCCGCTTCCGGAACGAGCTATTGAACGGAGAGATCTTCTATTCACTCAAGGAGGCTCAGATCATCATCGAGCGATGGAGGATACACTACAACACGATCCGTCCGCATTCCGCCCTCGGCTACAGACCACCCACGCCAGAAGCGGTCATCCCGATGGACGAGCGGCCGGCCATGAACTAACAATTGCATTGGACCAATCAGATTGGGCTGGTCAGTTCGCCCGATCACATTCGTTCGGATAATGGCTCGGAGTTCACCGCCAAGGCCGTCCGAGAAAGCTCTCCAGGATCGGCGTGAAGACCCTCTACATCGACCCCGGGAGCCCCTGGGAGAACGGCTACAATGAAAGCTTCAACGGGAAACTTGGAGACGAGTTCCTCAAAGGGGAGACCTTCTACACCCTCAAGGAGGCCAAGGTGCTTATCGAGCAATGGCGTCATCACTACAACACCATCCGGCCTCACAGCGCGCTCGCTTACCGGCCGCCAGCGCCAGAGGCCATCCAGCACCACCGCGTCGATCTGTCCTGCGCTCTGGATGGGCTCCAGATAGATCGACGCTTTCGCCAGCCCCCTAGAACTATAAACTAGCGGGTGGCACTATCCGCGAGGGCGGGTCACATTTTGCCTGGCCGCTTTAATAGCCAAATACAAACAGGAACCAAGCTTAACTCCATCAAGATATACAGAATTAGAAGAGACGAGGGTATTCCATCAACAATCACGCTCAAAATTCTGCCCGTTACGAGCCCGCCGCAAAATATGCAAAGCACCAGGACTCCTGCATCGCGGTATTTATCCGAGAATGCGCACCAAAGCCAAAATAGACCAAGCCCAATATAGAGCATCATGACTGCCCTCAAAAAATGAGATTGATCGGTAGTTGGCGTTTGAGAGTCTACCAAGAAGGTCTCGAAGAACCATTCCGGGGACACTCCATACAGAAACGCAATAATACAGATCGCAAAAAACGAGAAGATGAGAAGTCCCTTTTTTAGCACCATTTTGCTACCCTCGTAACTTGGTCGGTTATTTAGCCTTCAGCGTCCGCAGGCGCTGCGCGTCCGACACCGTCATGCAGCCGAACCGGGCCTTGTACTTGTGGAAGGTCGCATCCGAGATGCCGTACTTGCGGCAGATCTCCGCGGTCTTCACCCCGGCGTCGTGCTCGCGGATCATCCCGATGATCTGCTCCTCCGAAAACCGGCTCTTTCTCATGGTCCATTTTTTCTATCGATGGACTCTACCATCTCATGGCCGGATTTCAGGGGGCCGGGTCACGTTCGACAAGCATCCCTTGGTGTTGAACGTGCGGCTCGGCGGGGAAGTCGTAGAAGGTCAGCAGTGCCTCGCGACCCCTGGTCAGGCAGTCGATAGCCTTCGGATACTCCTCCGCGAATTTGGCGGCGAAGCGGTCTAGGGCAGCAGTCGCGTCAATGCGGCCATCAGCTCAGCACCATCTCGCGGACGTCCCCGGCCACGCGCAGCTCCGCGGCCGTGGCCTCGCGCACGGCGTCGACCGTCACGCCGGGCGCTGTCTCGCGCAGGACCAAGCCGGTCTCGGTCGGCTCGATCACAGCCATCTCGGTAACGATCAGCGAGACGCGCCGCGTCGCGGTGAGCGGCAGGGTGCATTCGGGCACGATCTTGGGCTGTCCCTTGACGGTGTGGATCATGGCGACGATGACGCGCTTGGCGCC
>JBNKHC010000120.1:0-12052 GCA_050290145.1 Kiloniellaceae bacterium
TTCTCGACCACCTTGGTGTCGCCGGTGACGACCGGCACGCCGGCCGCGCGCGCCGCCGCGGCCATGGAGGCGACGATGCGCTCCAGGTCGGCCAGGGGAAAGCCCTCCTCCAGGATGAAGCCCGCCGTGAGATACAGCGGCTTCGCCCCGGCCATGGCCACATCGTTCAGGGTGCCATGCACCGCCAGGGAGCCGATGTCGCCGCCGGGGAAGAACAGCGGCGAGATGACGTGGCCGTCGGTGGAGATGGCGAGACGGCCCGGCGGCACGCGGCACAGCGCCGCGTCGTGGCCCTGGCGCAGCAGCTCGTTGTCCAGGTGACGCAGGAAGAGATCGCTGATCAGCTCGGCCATGCCGCGGCCGCCGCCGCCATGGGTCATGTTGACGTTGCCGCGCAGCGATAGCGCCTTCGCCGGCGCCTTGCGTTCGATCATGTTCATGCCGCCGCTCCCTTCTTCTGCACTTCAGGGCCCCGGAAACGCCCGTAGCTCCAGTAGGCGGCGCAGGCACCCTCGGAAGACACCATGCAGGAGCCCATGGGACTGTCGGGCGTGCAGACCGTGCCGAAGAGCTTGCAGTCGGTCGGCTTCTTGGCGCCGCGCAGGATGGCCGGGCACTCGCAGGACTTCACCTCGCGGGAGTCCTTGGCGGCCAGCTGGAAGCGCTGCTCGGCGTCGAAGGCGGCGTAGCGTTCGCGCAGCTTCAGGGCGCTCTCGGGGATCGACCCGAGGCCGCGCCACTCGAAGCTGCGGCGCGGCTCGAAGACCTCGGCGACCAGCGCCTGGGCCTTCAGGTTGCCCTCGGGCGTCACCACGCGGGTGTACTGGTTCTCCACCTCGTGGCGGCCCTCGTTGATCTGGCGGATTGCCATGAGGCTCGCCTGCATGACGTCCAGCGGTTCGAAGCCCGCGATGACGACCGGCTTGCCGAACTGCTCCGCGAAGGGCTTGTAGGGGTTGGAGCCGATCACCGAGCTGACGTGGGAGGGCCCGAGGAAGCCGTCGATCTTCACCTCTTCCTCGCCCGCCGTCTCCAGCAGGTGGCGCATGGCCGGCGGCGTGAGCACGTGGTTGGAGAAGACCGTGAAGTTCTTGAGGCCCTCAGCCTCCGCCTGCTTCACCGCCACCGCCGTCGGCGGCGTCGTGGTCTCGAAGCCGATGGCGAAGAACACCACCTCGCGGCCCGGGTTGTCGCGGGCGACCTTCAGGGCGTCCAGAGTGGAATAGACCATGCGCACGTCGGCGCCGTCGGCCTTGGCGCGGATCAGGCTGCGCTGCTTGGTGCCGGGCACGCGCATCATGTCGCCGTAGGTGCAGAGAATGACCCCGTGGCGCTCGGCCAACTCCACCGCGTCGTCCAGGCGGCGCACCGGCAGCACGCAGACGGGGCAGCCGGGGCCGTGGACGAATTCCACGTTGTCGGGCATGAGATCCTGCACGCCGTAGCGGAAGATGGCATGGGTGTGGCCGCCGCAGAACTCCATCAGGTGGTAGTCGCGCCCGCTATCGCTTTCGCGGGCGATGGCCTCGGCCAGGGTGCGGGCCAGGTCTCGGTCGCGGAACTCGCGGATGTACTTCATGGCGTCTCTCCCCCCTGGACATCGCTGGGCACCTCGCCTTGGACCGGGGCAAGCTCCATGACCTCCTCGCTCAGCACGCCGGCCTCGGCCATGAGCTTCAGGGTGCGCTCGGCCTCCTCCGGGCTCACCTTGTGCAGCGCGTAGCCGACATGGATGAGCACGAAGTCGCCGAGCGCGACATCCTCCACCAGCGCCAGGGAGATCTCCTTGGTCACGCCTTCCAGGGAGACGGTGGCCATGCCGCCCTCGCCCAGTTCGACCACCTTGGCCGGCAATGCCAGACACATGATCTTTCTCCCTCTCAGCCTGTTTAAGCGGTGGATTCAAAGGCCGGGGCGCTTTGTGCCGCGCCGGTCCTGTCGCGCGCCGCCGCGATCCAGGCCAGCCATTCCGCCAGCCCCTCGCCGCTGCGCGCCGAGACCTGCAGCACCTCGATCGCCGGATTGACCTTGCGGGCGTTGGCGGCGGCGGCCTCCACGTCGAAGTCCAGGTGCGGCAGCAGGTCGACCTTGTTCAGCAGCACCAGGTCGGCGGCGGCGAACATGTCCGGATACTTCAGCGGCTTGTCCTCGCCCTCGGTGACCGAGAGGATCGCCACCTTGTGCGCCTCGCCCAGGTCGAAGGCGGCCGGACAGACCAGGTTGCCGACGTTCTCGATGAAGAGGAGGCTGCCTTCGGCGGGATCGAGATGCTCAACGGCGTGCCCGACCATGTGGCCGTCCAGGTGGCAGCCCTTGCCGGTGTTGATCTGCAGCGCCGGGGCGCCGGTGGCGCGGATGCGCTCGGCGTCCGCCGAGGTCTGCTGGTCGCCCTCGATGACATAGGCCGGGAACCGCCCGGCGAGTTCCTCAATGGTACGCACCAGCAAGGTGGTCTTGCCGGAGCCGGGACTGGAGACCAGGTTCAGCGCCAGGATGCCGCGCTCGGCGAAGAAGCGCCGGTTGGCGGCGGCATAGCCGTTGTTCTTGGCCAGGATGTCCTGCTCCAGGGTCACCAGGCGGCTCTGGTTCATGCCCGGCACGGCGACGCCCGCCGGACCCTCGCCGTAGTGATGCAGCTCGCCGTGATCATGCCCGTGATCTTGGGCATGATCATGATGATGCCCGTGATCATGATGATGACCATGATCGTGGTGATGGTGATGATGGTGGTGCTGGTGGGACGCGGCGGAGCCTTCGATCCGCACTTCCCCCTCACCGCAGCCGCAGACGTTGCACATCAGTTCACCTCCAGTTCCTTGATCCGCAGTTCCTCGCCGCCGGTCACCTGCAGCTGATGCGAGCCGCAGTGCGGGCAGGCATCGAAGCGTTGACTGATGGGCACCGTGGCGGCGCAGGGCAGGCACCAGGCTTGCGCCGGGCACTCGATGATTTCCAGCCTGGCCTCGGCCGCCAGGGAATCGCGCATGACCACGTCGAAGCCGAACTTCAGGGCCTCGATCTCCACGCCCGAGAGCGGGCCGATCTCCAGGCAGACCCGCTCGACGCGGGAGAAGTTCTGCAGCCGCGCCTGTTCCTCCAGGGTCTGCAGGATGCTCTGGCAGATCGACATCTCGTGCATCAGGCGGCCCTCACTTCGTGGCGGACGCAGGGATCGACGGCGTTGACGAGCAGTTCCGCCTGGCGCCGGCGGGCGGCCGCGTCCCCCGCCGCAAGTTCGCAAAGGCAGCGCCGGGCGATGCCCGCGGCATCGAAGTTCCAGCGCGTCGGCGGCAGGATACGGTAGCGGGCGACGGCGCCGTCGCGCAACTCCGCCGCATGAATCAGCAGGCCGCGCGCCGCCTCGACCGCGGCAAAGCCGAAGCCGTCGCTCCGGGACGCCTGCGGCGAGGCTATCGTTTCGCCCTCAACGAGCGCGCGCAGGGCCGCCGGCAGGCGCGCCAGCTCCACCAGGCGGGCGGTGAGGCGTGCGGCCAGGCCGCCGCTCTCCAGGCCGGCCAGCAGCGGATCGCCCAGATTGCGGGAGAACGGCGTGGTCTCGGGCAGCGCTGCGCCGGCGGCCAGCGGCAGCTCGTCGCCGCGCGTGAGCCAGGCCCGCAGGTCCTCTGCCGCCGGCACCGCCAGGGGCCGGGCCGCGACCGCTCCGGCGTCGCGCCAGCCGGCCTCGATCACGGTGGTCAGCAGGCGCCCAGCGAGACTGCCGCCCTCTCGCGCCCAGCTCCGCAGGCCGTCCCAGCCGCGCCGCGCCCGCCAGCGGTCCAGAGGTTCGCCGAAGACTTCGCGCACCAGCAAGACCTCCGCCGCGTCGATCACCCGCAGGGCCGCGGCCTTGTCGGGAGCCGCTTCGGCGCCCAGGGCGAAGGGCGCCTGCCCGCCGAAGAGCGCCGCCGTGAGCGCCGGCAGCAGCTCCATCACCGGGCGCAGGCGTTCGGCCTGCGGCGGCAGCTCCAGAAAGCCGGGCCAGTCGAGGGCGATGCGCAGGCTGTGCTCGCGCAGGGTTTCCATGGCGGTCAGCGCGTCACGGGCCGCGCGGCTGCGCGAAGACGCCGCGACGCCGAGCGCGTTTTCGAGGGCAGTTACCGCCGCCTGGCTCTGGGCGGTGCCGCAGAGCGCATAGACCAGCGGCACCAGGGCCAGCGCCTCCTCCGGCTTGCGCCCGCAGAGCAGTCCGCCGATGTCGCCGGGCTCGGTGAAAGAGACCTCCGCGGGCGCGCCGCGGGGCAGGTCGATGATGACGCGCCCTTCCATCGCCTGGCCGGAAGTGAGGACGCCGCTCATGGCCGGCGCTCCCCGCGCAGGAAGGCCCGGCGGCTGACGGTCGCGGGTTCGCCCTGGCTTTCCGGAGCTATTGCCTCTTCCACTTCGGGCTCGGCTGCTTCGGCCTCCGGCAGCTCGCCGCGCCAGATCATCGCCATCTCCGCCTCCGCCGACTCTGCTTCGTCGGCGGTGAAGAGCTCCTCAAGCGCGGCCACCGCCGTGGCCTCGGCGGCCGCCTGGTCCGTGAACTCCAGGACCGGGGAGAAGAGCGAGCACATCCAGTAGCCGCCCAGGGTCTCCTCACGCCCGCGGATGAACTCGAAGGAGCCGGCGGGAAAGGCGAAGCTCCGCTTGCTGCCGACCGGCAGATCCTCTTCTTCCTGCCGCGGCAGCAGCATGAGGTTCAGGAACCAGGGGGTGATGAGAGCCGAGAGCCAGAAGCCCTGCCACTCGCCGGTCCCTACCGCCTGCACCCGCAGCGCCGCGTTCAGGATCGGCACGCCCTCCATGCGCGTCGCACCGATCTCGGCAAAGCAGCGTTCCAGCCGTTCTGCCATATCCCGGGCGGCGATGGTTTCGGGCGTGTCCAACTCAGACCTCTTCGACCACCATGAAGTCCGCCTTGGCGCCGTCGCAGTTGGGGCAGGTCCAGTGCTCGGGCAGCTTGGCGAAGGGCGTGCCCGCCGGCACCTGCCAGTAATCGTCGCCTTCGGCCGGATCGTAGACGTGCCAGCAGATCTTGCATTCCAGCTTGCTGTCGGCCTTCAGCTTGGCGGCGTCGCCGCCGTAGGACCCGGCGAAGAAGGACTCGCTCACTTGTAGACCTCCAGGATCTCGTGCAGGCGCTCGGCGGACTCGGCGATGTCCTCCGGCGCCGCGCAGACCACCTCCGGCATCCTCGAGATCTCGATCGAGTTGAGGATCAGCGCGTCCTGCGAGTTGTAGAACTGCACCCACCAGACCGCGTCCGTGCCGCTGCTGGTCACCCGGCAGTTGCCGTAGCCGCGCGAGAGGATGGTGAGCGGCCCCTCGCCCAGCAGGTCGCTGAGCAAGGCCAGGTCGGCCTCGGTGTGGGGCAGCAGGGAGAGGTTGATGACGTGCGGCGCCGCGCCATCCGCGACTTGCGGAATGTGCTCGTTGATCTCCGGCAGCAGTGGCGGGGCGTTGAAGACCTCCGGCGCGAAGCTCTCCGGAATCTCCACCGCGGGCCTGGCGTCCTTGAAGGCCAGGGCCGCCACGCTGGTCGGGAAAGTGCCGACCTCGATCTCGTCGCGCACCACCCGGCCCTCGGCGTTCGTGCCGCGCACCCGCCAGACCCCGGCCAGCACCGCTTCCTGGGCCTGCAGCTCGGCGCCGGCCACCACCGAGACCTCGCCTTCGCCCAGCACCTGGTTCACCAGCTCCAGGTTGGCGGCGTCCAGCCCCGCCAGGGAGACGATGTTGTGGGCGCCGTCGCTCCCGTAGTTCTGCAGACGGTCGAGCACTTTCGCCAGCGCCGTCTTGGCCGCCGCCAGGCCCGCCGCGTCCTCCGGCTCCGGCAGGTCGGGCAGGGCGAAGGTCATCATCGCCGTGGGCATCTGCATGTATTCCAGCTTGCCGCCGTCTTCGTCCGCCGGCTGGCTGCCCGGGCCCAGAAAGGAGGAAATCGGTGTGTTGCTCATGGTCGCTTCTCCGCCGGGATCAGTGCGCTTGCTGGGGAACGCCGCAGCCTTCGGGGAACTTGAAGGGCGGCGGGTCGCTGGGCTCGGAGGTCAGGAGGACGCGGATCTGTTGCAGATAGTCGATCCAGTCCTGCACGCCCTGGATGGCGCCCAGGTAGCGGCCGCGCCGCAGGAAGACCAGCGTCGGGTAGGCGTTGAAGCGATAGCGGCGCTGCAGCGCGCGCTCGCCGTCGCGGGCCACCACCAGCGGAGTGAAGGCGCCGGCGAAGGCCTTCTCCAGTTCCGGCAGGATGACCGCGACGTCGTTGCTCTCGGCCATGCGCTCGGCATCGCCGGCGAAGAACAGCGCCGCGTGCTCCAGCGCGCCCGCGGCCTCGTCCAGATTGTCCTCGTCGACGACGCGATAGCCGTGGCGGTCGATGATCGACTGCAACAGGGGTGAGAAGGTCATGCGGTCTGGCTCCCTTACGCTTCTATGCTTCTTCTTTTTCGGGCCGGCGCAGGTGCTCCGGCAGTTGCGGTTCGCGGTCGATCAGGTCGGCGAAGAGATGCTCGAAGCCCGCCTCGCCGCGCTGGACCATGGCCAGGGCCTCCAGGGCGTCGGCGGCCTGCGCCGCCCGCTCGGCGCTGATCACCTCGCGGGCCGCGCCCAGGAAGACCATCAGCCAGCTGCCGGGCGCGGGATTGCCGACCAGGCGGGTATCGACCCGGTGGCGGCCGTCGCGGGCCTGGCAGAGCGCCTCGCCGAAGTCGGCCTCGATGACCTGCATGGGAATCCCGAGACACATCAGCGCGGCCTCGCCGGCTGCGACAGCAGGGCGTCGATCTCGGCCTCGAAGTCCTCAGGACCGCGCCAGCCGTCCGTCGCCAGGACACGGACGTCGCCCTGGCGCAGGGCCTGTTGCTCATCCGGGCGGCCGGCCTCGTAGCGGGCCAGGCTCATTTCGCTGGAAGCGATGGTGATGTCGTCGTCGAGCGGCCGCGCGCGGCGCTGGGCGGCGATGCCGCGCCGGGCGAGATAATCCAGCGCCACCTCGATGGCCGGGGCGATCTGCGCCTTCACCTGGGGCCGCAGGCTGCCGCCGTAGTCGTCCAGTTCCACCGGCTGCACGCCGATGAGGAACTGCTCGGCGGGGGCGTCGCCCAGCATCTCGGCCATGGCGAGGACTTCCTGGAAGCCGGTCTGGTGCAGGGAGATCTTCTTCACGCCCAGGAACTTCGGCACCTCGTCGCCCTCGGCCAATTTCAGGCTGCCGGGCGCCAGGCCGAAGTCGACGGCGTCGAAGACCACCAGGATGTCGGCCTCGCGGATGTGCTGGACCAGGTAGATGCCCTGGGTGCCGCCGTCCATCAGGCGCACATTGTCGGGAAAGGACCAGCCGCGGTGCAGCTCTTCCACGGCGCGGACGCCGAAGCCCTCGTCGGCCCAGAGAAGATTGCCGATCCCCAGAATCAAGACGGACGGCGTATCTGCCATCGCGGCTCCCTCCCAAATCCTTGGTTCTTCTTCTTGGGGCGCCCTGCGGCGCCCTTTGGGTGGTTAACAGCAAGACGCATGCCAACGACCAAGTGAAAGTAACTAGCCGGAATCGCTGCACTCTCCGAAGGGACTGCGATCATGGATGCAAACCTTCCATCCGGATAGTAACCGAAATGGAAAGTTATTTTCCACCCTGATCCCGACCACAAAAAAGAGGGCGGAGCCGAAGCCCCGCCCCTTCGAGGGGGAAAGGTGCCTGACAGAGGTTGGGTTCTGTCCTCGGCCCCGTGGAAACCCCGAGGGTCCTAGTGCCCGTTGTCGCCCGGTCCGCCGTCACGGAAGCTCCGCCAGCCCGAGAACATGGAAGAGATGATCGACTGGCGCGACATGATGTCTTCGCGCACCGCCGCGTAGACGTGGATGATGGCAAAGCAGATGAGCACCCACATGCCCAGGTGGTGCCAGGAGTGCACGTCCTGGCTCTGGCCGAACAGCGGGATCACCCAGCTGGAGAAGAAATCGTACTGCCAGGAACCCATGCCGGCGCCTTCGCCGTAGAGCGCCAGGCCGGTGACGATCATGAAGAGGATGCCCCAGACGAACATCACGTGCATGACCAGGGTGGCCAGGGGGTTGTGCCCGGCGTACTTCAGCGGCTGCTTGGCGATCATGGCGTACCACAGCACCTCGTGCAGCAGCTCCTTCCAGAAGCGGCCGCGCCACACCGGCGGCAGGAAGATCTGCTTGGCGTGGCTGTTGCCGACGATGGCGCAGTAGACCCTGAGGACGAAGCCGACGATGAGGATATAGGCGGCCACGAAGTGGATGGCGCGGATCCAGCCAAAGAGGAAGCTGTTGCTGGCCTCGCCGTGCACCGAGGGCGGCGGCGAGCCGATGAAGTAGCCGGTGAGGCAGAGGGCGAGGATGCTGAGCGCGTTCACCCAGTGCCAGAGACGCACCGGCGCCTGATAGACGTAGACCGCCTCTTCCTTGTGCGGCGCGTGGGCCGCCGCGGCGGCGACCGGTGTCTCGATGGAGGTCTCGACGTTCATGGCGCGCCCTCCTATCCGGCGACCAGCGCCAGGCCGGCCAGGCCGAGGCCGAGGCCCGCCGCCGGCAGGCCGTAGCGCCAGCGCCCCAGCGCCCGGCCGGCCGCGAAGCCGCCCAGGTGCAGGCCGGCGCTGGCCAGCAGGAAGCCCGCCATGTAGGCGGCAAGGCCGCCGGCGGCCTCGGCGCCGTGGGCGAGACCGTGCAGCAGGGCGAAGCCGCCCAGCGCGGCCAGCCCCAGGCCCGCCGGCAGGCGCCGGGCGGCGAAGACCATCGCCCCCAGCACCATCACGGAGGCGAGGATGCCCGGCTCGACGAAGGCCAGGCTGCCGCCGGCCAGGCCGGCGAGGCCACCCAAGGCCAGCAAGGCGAGGAAAACCGCCGGTCCCTGCCAGGCGCGCGCCGCCGGCTGGGTCGCCGCCCAGAGTCCGACGGCGAGCATGGCCAGCAGGTGGTCGAGGCCGAGGAAGGGGTGGACAAGCCCCGCCGTGAGGCCGGAGACCGCACCGCCGGTGTGAGCCGACGCCGGGCCCGCGAGAGTCGCCGCAGCAAGGAAGCCGGCGGCGGGCAGAAAGATCTTTCGCATGTTCTCGTCCTCCCTCAGCGCACTTTCACTTCGGCCAGCTCCTCGCCGTCCGGGCCCATGACGTGGGTCGAGCAGGCAAGGCAGGGGTCGAAGCTGTGGATGGTGCGCAGGATCTCCACCGGCTCTTCGGCACGCTCCACCTTGGTGTTCATGAGCGAGGCCTCGAAGGCGCCGATGTTGCCCTCGTTGTCGCGCGGCGAGCCGTTCCAGGTGGTCGGCACGACGCACTGGTAGTTGTCGATCTTGGTGTCCTTGATCTTGATCCAGTGGGCCAGCGCGCCGCGCGGCGCCTCGGTGAAGCCGACGCCCTTGACCTCCTTGGGCCAGGTGGCGGGATCGAACTTCTCCACGTTGGCGGTGGCGCTGTCGCCGGCCTTGATGTTGGCGATCAGCTTGTCCATGAAGTAGCGCTGCATCTCAGCCGCCCACTGCGCCTCCAGCGCCCGCGCCGCGGTACGGCCGAGGGTGGAGAACAGCGCCTCGACCGGCAGGTTGAGGGCGCTCAGGGTGCGGTTCACCTGGTCGGTGATCACCTCGTGACCCTGGGCATAGCCGACCACGTAGCGGGCCAGCGGCCCCACCTCCATGGCGTGGCCGCGCCAGCGCGGCGCCTTGATCCAGGAGTACTTCGCCTGCTCGTCGAGCTGCTCGATGTTGGTCCTGGTGCCCTTGGCGTTGGGGCCCAGGGCATAGTTCGGCTCGGTGATGCCGTCCCAGGGATGCAGGCCCTTGGCCTCGTCCGGGTAGCTGTACCAGGAGTGCGGGACGAACTCCTGGATCTGCTCGGGATCGCGCAGGTCGACCGGATGCACCTCCTTCAGGTTGCCGTCGATGATGGCGCCCTGCGGCATCAGCAGGTTCGAGGCCGAGTAGTCGTTGGCCCGGTCCGGGATGTCGCCGTAGGCCAGCACGCTCTTGCCCGAGAGACCGCCGCCGTAGAGCCAGTCCTTGTAGAAGGAGCCGATGGCGATGATGTCCGGGATGTAGACGTTGTTGACGAACTCCAGCGAGCGGTCGATGACGCCGGAGACGTAGTTCAGCCGGTCCATGTTGACCGGCGCGCCGGCGGCCATCTCGCCGTCGATGTTGATGGCGCAGGGCACGCCGCCGACCAGCCAGTTCGGATGGGTGTCCTTGCCGCCGAAGATCGTGCGCGTGGTCATGATCTCCTTCTGGAAGTCCAGGGCCTCCAGATAGTGGGTCACGGCCATGAGGTCGGCTTCGGGCGGCAGCAGGTAGGCCGGGTTGGTCCAGTAGCCGTTCTTGAAGGGCCCGAGCTGGCCGGACTCGACGAACTTCTTCAGCCGGTTCTGGATATCGCGGAAGTAGCCCGGCGAGGACTTCGGGTGGTGCGGCGAGACGCTCTGCTGCAGCTCCGAGGTCGCCTTGGGGTCCGCCTTCAGGGCGTTCACCGGGTTCACCCAGTCCAGAGCATGCAGGTGATAGAAGTGCACCAGGTGGTCGTGCACCTGCAGCGAGAGCTGCATGATGTTGCGGATCGAGTTGGCGTTCTCCGGGATGTCGATCCCCAGCGCATCCTCCACCGCGCGCACCGAGGTGAGCGCATGGGTGCCGGTGCAGACACCGCAGATGCGCTGGGTGAAGGCCCAGGCGTCGCGCGGGTCGCGGCCCTTCAGGATCACCTCCAGCCCGCGCCACATGGTGCCGGTGGAGACCGCGTTGCGGATCATGTTCTGCTCGTCGATGTTCACCTCGCAGCGCATGTGCCCCTCGATCCGGGTCACCGGATCGACGACCACGCGCTGGCCGGAGGTGTCGAGATCGAAGCCGTTGGGCGTTTGCATGATCGCCATCAGTTGTCACCTCCCTTTTGACGCGCCCGTTTGATGGCGCTGGCGCCGGCATGGGCCGCAACGGCCACGCCCACGGCGGCCGCGGCGGTGCCGCCGATCTTGTCGGCATTGGCTTCCACGCCGAAGCCGTGGATGTCGGTCAGCCGGTCGTAGAAGCTGCCCTTGTCCCAGAAGCCGTCTTCCGAACAGCCGAAGCAGGGATGGCCGGACTGGATGGGGAAGGACAGGCCGCCGTTCCAGCGCACGGTGGAGCAGGCGTTGTAGGTGGTCGGCCCCTTGCAGCCGACCTTGTAGAGGCAGTAGCCCTTGCGCGCGCCCTCGTCGTCGAAGGACTCGACGAACTGGCCGGCGTCGAAGTGCGGCCGGCGGTAGCACTTGTCGTGGATGCGCTGGGAATAGAACATCTTCGGGCGGCCCTGGCGGTCCAGCTCGGGAAAGCGCTCGAAGGTCAGGATGTAGGTGATGACCGCGGTCATGACCTCGGCGATGGGCGGGCAGCCCGGCACCTTGATGATCGGCTTGGCGGCGAGGCCCGGCACCTTGTGCACCGGGGTCGCCTGGGTCGGGTTGGGCCGCGCCGCCTGCACGCAGCCCCAGGAGGCGCAGGAGCCCCAGGAAATGATGGCCTTGCAGTGGTCGGCGGCGTAGCGCAGCTGTTCGACGAAGGGCTTGCCGCCGATGATGCAGTACATGCCGTCCTCGTTCAGCGGCGGATTGCCCTCCACCGCGAGGAGGAAGTTGCCGTCGTACTTCTGCACCGTCTCCTCGATGATGGCCTCGGCCTGGTGACCGGCCGCCGCCATGATGGTGTCGTCGTAGTCGAGGGAGATCATCGACAGGATGACGTCCTTGGCCAGCGGATGGGCCGAGCGGATGAAGCTCTCGGAGCAGCAGGTGCACTCCAGGCCGTGCAGCCACAGCACGGGAATGCGCGGCTTGGTCTCCATCGCCTCGGCGATCCTGGGCGCGAAGCTGGGCCCCAGGCCCAGGGCTGCCGCCGTCAGGCTGCAGAATTTCAGAAAGCTTCGGCGGGTGATCCCCTGCCGCCGCATTACCTCGTAGAACGTCTCGGTCATGCTGGGCTGTCCCTCCCCTTGTTGGACCCCGAGCGCGGGCAGACTCCGCCTCGGGTTCGGGAAAGCATCAGCAAGGCCCGTGCCAGAAATGCGATGTCGTGGTTTTTCGGGAC
>JBNKHC010000121.1:0-13286 GCA_050290145.1 Kiloniellaceae bacterium
GCGTCCTTGGCGCCGGAGCGCGCCAGTTCGCGCGCCCGCTCCAGCATGTCCTGCAGGTCCTGGCGGTTCAGCAGCTGGCTGTTCGGCGGCAGCTCCTGGTTCATCATCTCCTGGCCGTCCTGCTGGGCCAGCTGGTCGCGCATCTGCTCGATCATCTCGTCGAGGAAGTCGTTCAGCGCCTGCTGCAGCTCGTCGATCAGGCGCTCGATCTCCTCGTCAGGCGCGTCGCGCTGCAGGGCCTCCATCAGCGCCTCCTGAGCCTCGCGCAAGCGCCGCTCGGCGATGGCCAGTTCGCCGTCTTCGATGCGCAGGGCGGCGTTCCACAGCAGTTCCTGCACCTCGGAGATCGCCTTGCCGGTGCCGTCGTAGATCAGCCGCCGCTCGGCCGAGCGCAGCGTCAGGGCGACGACGATGTCGTGATAGAAGTGCTCCGGATGCTCGGAGATGCCGCTGAGCGCCTGCACCACGGGCAGGCGGCGGTTGGGATTGATGGTCAGCTCCTTGCGCAGCTCCACCAGGGCGCGGGCCACCGGGTGGTTGAAGATGCGCTCGGGGATCACCGTGCGCAGCTTCTCGCTGCGCCCCTCCTGGCCCGGCTGGTCCTTGGCCACCAGCTCGATTTCCACCGGCAGGCCGGCCCAGGGGTGCGGCGTCAGGTCGTGATAGGTGGAGGCTTCGCTGGTCTTGGGGGCGGCGCCCGGCAGCACCAGCTCCAGCTCCATGGGCGGCGCCTCGGGCTGGTCGAGCCGGCGCACCACCGCGGTGACGTCGACCAGGCCGTAGTCGTCGGAGGCCTGGTAGGTGATGCGCAGGGCCGAGCGCTCGGTGCGTGCCGGCGGCGACTGGAAGGCGATCTCGGGGGCGTTGTCCTGCACCAGCTCCAGCGGCCAGGCGGCGAGGGTGCGGCCGTCCTGCTCGATGGCGAGCTGGCTGCCCTCGGTCAGGGCGTGCTCCAGGCGGTAGGCCTCGTGGGCGAAGTTCTCGAAGGGTTTGGCCGCCCCGGCGATCTGCAGGCTGGGGGCACCGCTGCCGCCCTGCACCTGGGCCAGCAGCACGCTGCCCGCCGGCACGCGCAGGGTCTCGTGCGGCGGGCCGGCGGCCTCGGCTTCGGCCTCGGTCTCGCCGGCGCCGATGCGGGCTTCCAGGTAGATCGGCGCCAGGCCGGTGTAGGCCGGCGGATTGATCCAGGCATCCAGGCTGGGCGGCAGCCGCGTTTCGCGGGTGAACGTGGGGGTCACGGCGCCGGCCAGGCGGGCGCCCACGTTGCCTTCCGAAGCGGCGAAGCCGACCAGCACCAGCAGCACCACCAGGCCGCGCAGGGCCCAGGGGTCGAAGGCGGCCATGCCGGGGCGCGGCAGGCTGACGCGCAGCCGGCCCAGACGGGCGATGACCCGGCGCTGGTGGGCGCGCCACAGGGCCCGGGCCGCGACGTCGCCGGTGCCGGCGGCCATGCGGTCCTCCAGGGCGGTCAGCGGACGGTGGTCCAGGCCGCTGTCACGCTCCAGGCGGCGCTTGCCGGCCTGTTCGTCGGGCAGCGCGATGCGGCGCAGGGCATGCGCCAGAGCGCCCAGCAAGGCGAAGGCGAAGGCCGCCAGCACGACGCTGTGCAGCCAGCCGGGCAGGTCCGGCAGAAGTCCGGAGAGGGCGAGGGCGAGGAAGATGCCGAGGACGCCGAGCATTGGCCAGATCGCCGGCCAGATGATTTCCCAGGCGACGGCGCCGCGCGCCAGGGCCAGCAGCAGGCCGAAGCGGGCGAGCGCCCGTCTCGGCTCGGCGCCCTGGGTGCTTTCCGAGGGCGAAGCGGAAGGGGAACGGTCGGGCCGTCTATCGGTCATGCGCGTTTTCTGTCCTTCGTCCAGGCACCTGCGGCCCCTTGCCCCTTTCGCGAGGCCGCGAACAGTCCAAAAAACGTCCCCCTCTGTACGGAACTAGGTCGTTGCGACCATAAACCCAGCTCCGAAAGAATCCTTTAAAGCCTCAGGCCGCGCCGCGCCGTTCCCGGGAAAGGCCCGCGATGGGACTGGATCCCTCGGGGCTGTCCCCCTCCAGCCACTCCGGCAGCCGGTCCTGTCCAATCATTGTGTCATAGTCCATGCGCGCGCGCACTAACGCATGGCGATTGCCGCGCACCAGGATTTCCGGGGGCAGCGGCCGGGAATTGTAGGTCGACGCCATCACAAAGCTGTAAGCGCCGGCCGAAGAGAAGGCCAGAAGGTCGCCTTCGGCCACCGGCGGCATGGGCCGCTGCTTGGCGAAGGTGTCGGTCGATTCGCAGACCGGCCCGACCACGTCGACGGGCCGCAGCTCGGCGCCGGGCGCCGGGGCACGCAGCGGAATGATCTCGTGCCAGGCTTCGTAGAGCGAGGGGCGGATCAGGTCGTTCATCGCCGCGTCGATGATGACGAAGCGCCGCGGGCCGCTGTCCTTCACGTAGATCACGCGGGTGACCAGCATGCCGGCGTTGCCGACCAGCAGGCGCCCCGGCTCGAAGACCAGCTCGGCCTCCAGATCCTTGACCAGGCCGCGCACCATCTCGGCATAGGCGCTGACGCGCGCGTCGGCCTGGCTGACGGCGTGGTCGGCCAGGTCGGCGGCGTCCAGGGCGGCGGCGTCCAGCCCCGGCACCCGGTGCTGGTAGTCGATGCCGATGCCGCCGCCGAAGTCGAGGCGCTTCAGCGGCAGGCCGGCGCCGCGCAGGTCGTTGTAGAGCGCGATCAGCCGCTCGAAGGCCAGGCGGTAGGGCGCCACGTCGGTCAGCTGCGAGCCGATGTGCACGGCCAGGCCCTCGACGCGGATGCCCGGGATCTCCGGGTTGGCCAGCAGGAAGTCGCGCGCCTGGGTGGCGTCGATGCCGAACTTGGAGTCGGCGCGCCCGGTGGTGATCTTCTCCAGGGTGCCGGCGTCGACGTCGGGGTTGACGCGCAGGGCGACCGGCGCGGTGACGCCGCGCGCCGTGGCGACCTCCGACAGCAGCTTCAGCTCCGAGAGCGATTCCACGTTGAACTGCAGAATCCCGGCGTCCAGCCCGGCGGCCAGCTCGCTGCCGGTCTTGCCGACTCCGGCGAAGACGATCTTCTGCGCCGGCACGCCGGCGGCCAGGGCGCGGCGCAGCTCGCCCTCCGAAACCACGTCGGCGCCGGCGCCCAGCGCCGCGAAGGTGCGGATCACCGCCTGGTTGGAGTTGGCCTTCAGCGCATAGCAGATGGTGGCCGGCAGGCCGGACAGCGCCTCGGCGAAGAAGCGGTAGCCGTGCTCCAGGGCGTCGGCGGAATAGACATAGAAGGGCGTGCCGACCTCCGCCGCCAGCGCCTCGAGCGCCACGTCGGAGGCGTGGAGCCGCCCCTCACGATAGGAAAAGAAATGACTGGTCATCTGATCGGCTTTCCTGGCGCCGCGCGCAGCGGCGCCCTCATTCAGCAGGTCTTGGCGTTCAGTAGGTCTTGGTCCGCGTGCGCTTGTCGTCACCGGTGGTGAAGATCCAGAAGGGGTCGTTGCGCTCATCGGCCGCTTCGTCGCTGTCGGCGCCGGGCGTCACGGTGCCGGGAGCCGGATAGTCGTGCGGATAGGTATAGGCCGCTTCCTCTCCGGCCGCCGGTTTGGGCGAGCCTTTCTTGCCGCAGGCGGCGAGGCCGAGCACCAGGCCGGCCGAGAGCGCGGCGGTCAGCAGGACACGCGGAAAGTTAGCGGTCATAGGAAACGCTCCTTGGCGGCGGCGACGGCTTCGCGCACCCGCTCGGGCGCGGTGCCGCCGGTGCTGACCCGGCTGGCCACCGCGTTCTCGACGGAGAGCACGGAGAAGACGTCCTCGGTGATGCGCGGCTCGATGGCCTGCATCTCGGTCAGCGGCAGTGCCTCCAGGCCGCAGCCGCGCTCCTCGGCCAGCTTCACGATGCTGCCGGTCACGTGGTGGGCCTGGCGGAAGGGCATGCCCAGCACCCGCACCAGCCAGTCGGCCAGGTCGGTGGCGGTGAGGAAGCCGTGCGCCGTGGCGGCCTTCAGGGCCGCGCGGTCGGCCTTCATGTCGGCGACCATGCCGGTCATGGCGGTGACGCAGAGCTGCAGCGTGTCGGCGGCGTCGAACAGGGGTTCCTTGTCCTCCTGCATGTCCTTGCCGTAGGTCATCGGCAGCCCCTTCATGACGACCAGCAGGCTGTTCAGCGCGCCGATCACGCGCCCGGCCTTGCCGCGGATCAGCTCGGCGGCGTCGGGGTTGCGCTTCTGTGGCATGATCGAGCTGCCGGTGGTGAAGGCGTCGGACAGCTCGACGAAGCGGAAGCCGGCCGAGCACCACAGCACGATCTCCTCCGACAGGCGCGAGAGGTGCATGGCCAGGATGGCCCCGGCGGCGAGGAACTCCAGCACGTAGTCGCGGTCGGAGACGGCGTCCATGGAGTTGGCCATGGGGCGGTTGAACTCCAGGGCGCTGGCCGTGGCGTGGCGGTCGATGTCGAAGGAGGTGCCGGCCAGGGCGGCGGCGCCCAGGGGCGACTCGTTCATGCGCAGGCGGCAGTCCTGCAGCCGACCGCGGTCGCGGCCCAGCATCTCCACGTAGGCCAGCATGTGGTGCCCGAAGGTCACCGGCTGGGCGGCCTGCAGATGGGTATAGCCCGGCATCACCGTGTCGGCCTCGGCCTCGGCCTGGTCGATCAGCACCGCCTGTAGATCGCGCAGGGAGGCCTCCAGGCGGTCGATCGCCTCGCGCGTCCACAGGCGCACGTCGGTGGCCACCTGGTCGTTGCGCGAGCGCGCGGTATGCAGGCGTCCGGCGGGCTCGCCGATCAGCTCGGCCAGGCGCGCCTCCACGTTCATGTGGATGTCTTCCAGGCTGGCCTTGAATTCGAACTGTCCAGCCTCGATTTCCGAGAGGATGGCGTCCAGGCCGGCCAGGATGGCGGCGCCGTCCTCCTGGCTGATGATGCGCTGGTGGACCAGCATGGCGCAGTGTGCCTTTGAGCCGGCGATGTCCTGGGCGTAGAGTCGCTTGTCGAAGCCGATGGAGGCGTTGATCTGCTCCATGACCTCGGCCGGGCCGGCGGCGAAGCGCCCGCCCCACATGGTGTTGGCACCGGGGGTGTTGGCACCGGGGGCGTCGGTGTTTTGGTCGGATCCGCTGTCGGCGGCCAGCTTTTTGGTTTCTGCGTTCATCTGCTTGAGGAGGCTTTCGCGCCCATGATCGTTCAGCTTGGGGTCATAAGAAAAACCCTCGCGGCCGTCGGGCCCGCCGCGCTGGCCTTCGCCCTCCTGGTCCCGGTGGCTTCGGCCCCCAATGCTTTGGGACAAGAGCGGCTGGCGGAGTCCGGCGGCACGCCTGCGGCCCCAGAGGGCCCCTTCGCCCAGGACTTTACCTTCTCCGATCCGCCGGTGCCAGCGCCGAGCGAGGTTTTCCAGGCCCTTGAGGGCGGCGAGACGACCTTCGCCGACTTCCGCGGCAAGGTGGTTCTGGTGAACTTCTGGGCCACCTGGTGCGCCCCCTGCGTGCGGGAAATGCCGAGCCTGGAGCGCCTGCACCGGGCGCTGGCCGGCGAAGGCTTCACCGTGCTGGCGATCTCCCAGGACCGCGGCGGCGCCGGCGTGGTCGCGCCCTTCCTCTCCCGCCTCGACCTGCAGCGCCTGCCGGTCTACCTGGATCCCAAGGGCAAGCTGGCCCGGGCCTTCGCCCTGCGCGGCCTGCCGACCAGCTTCGTCCTCGACCGCCGCGGCCGGGTGGTTGCCGGCCTGGTCGGCCCGGCGGAGTGGGATTCCCCGGAATCCCTGGCCTTCATGCGCCACTACCTGGAACAGCCGGGGCCGGGACAACCGGGGGCGGAAGAGGCGCCCGCAGACGCCCCCCAGAACACCCGGCGGCCCCTGCCGGAAACGCACACTCCCGGTTGAAAAAGTAGAAATATGACGCTTAATTGCACGGCAGGCTTGTAGTCGGCGCCGGCTCTGGTGAAAATAGCCGGCCTGCGAACAGTCCGGCCCGCCGTTCTCCCGTCGCTTGGGAAATCCGGGCCGCTTGGGGAAGGAGGTGTTGGCTATGGGCTATCGACCTGCCCGCCCGCTTCTTCGGCCGTTCCGACTGCCGACGTCCGTACTCCCGCTGCTGCTGGCGGCCTGCCTGGGGCTGGCCGCGCCGCCCGCCGCCCCGAAGGCCGCCGCCCAGGCGGTGGCCCAGGAGGCGATCCGCAGCGCCGCCACGGGGGAGGCGCCGCGCGATGCCATGGTCTTCGACGTGCTGCGCGACGGCGACAAGATCGGTGAGCATCGTCTCGACTTCGAGCATCTGGACGGCACCCTGAAGGTCTCCGTCGAAACCGAGATGGAGGTGAGCTTCGCCTTCGTCACCCTGTTCCGCTACGAGCACAAGCGGGTCGAGCGCTGGCGCGACGGCCGGCTGGAGTCGCTCGCCGGGATGACCAACGACGACGGCGAGGAGTTCGAGGTCTCCATCGTGCGCAAGGAAGGCTTCTACAGCCGCACCGTCAACGGCACCGAGGAGGAGATCAGGGAGCCGCTTTCGGTCGACAGCCTGTGGAGCAGGGACCGCCTCGCCGCCGGCAAGCTGTTCTCGGCGGCCAGCGGCCAGAGCTACCGCGTGCGCTCCAACCTGCTGGGCTGGGAGACCATCGAAGCCAAAGGCGCCGCCATGGAGGCCGAGCACGTCAAGCTCTCCGGCGAGGTCGAGCGCGATCTCTGGTACGGCGCCTCGGGCGAGCTTCTGAAGGTGCAGTACGAAGGCGCCGAGGGCGAAACCTTCGAGTATGTGAGGCGCTGACGGGGCCGACGGGCTCGCGCGGTGTTGAGGTGGCGGCGGAGGCGTTGCCGTCAGCACGCAATGGCCCTGCCGTCTCATCAACGGTCATCCTCGCACTTGATGCGAGGACCCATCGGAGAAGCCGGGCGCCAAGCGGCGCCCCGGACCCTCGGGTCAGGCCTGAGGGTGACAAAGAGGTTGTCGACCCCGGCAGTGCGAGGGCGGTTTCACCTGTAGGACGTCGCAGCGCCTCAGCGCGTCGGGACGGGTTCGTCGCCGGAGTAGTCGTAGAAGCCGCGGCCCGCCTTCTTGCCGATCCAGCCGGCCTCCACGTACTTCACCAGCAGCGGACAGGGCCGGTACTTGCTGTCGGCCAGGCCGTCATAGAGCACGTGCATGATGGACAGGCAGGTGTCGAGGCCGATGAAGTCGGCCAGCTCCAGCGGGCCCATGGGGTGGTTGGCGCCCAGCTTCATCGCCGTGTCGATGGAGCTCACCGAGCCGACGCCCTCGTAGAGGGTGTAGACCGCCTCGTTGATCATCGGCAGCAGGATGCGGTTGACGATGAAGGCCGGGAAGTCCTCGGCCGGGGCGGTGGTCTTGCCCAGCTTCTCGGAGAGCTGGCGCACCGTCTCGAAGGTCGGCTCGTCGGTGGCGATGCCGCGGATCAGCTCGACCAGCTGCATCAGCGGCACCGGGTTCATGAAGTGCATGCCCATGAACTTGGCCGGCCGGTCGGTGACCGAGGCGAGGCGGGTGATGGAGATCGAGGAGGTGTTGGAGCAGATCAGCGCCTCCGGCTTCAGCACCGGGCAGAGCTCCTTGAAGATGGCGCGCTTGGCTTCCTCGTTCTCGGTGGCGGCCTCGATGACGATGTCGGAGTCGGCGAACATCTCCAGGCCGGTGCCGGTCGAGATACGGGCCAGTGCGGCGGCCTTGTCGGCCTCGGTGATCATTTCCCGCCGCACCTGGCGGTCCATGTTCCTGGCGATGATGTCGGTCGCCTTGGCCGCCGCTTCCGCGGAGATGTCGGAGAGCTTCACGTCGTAGCCGGCCAGGGCACAGACATGCGCGATGCCGGTGCCCATCTGGCCGGCGCCGATGACGCCGATGGACTTGATGTCGCTGAAGCCCGCCGCGGGCGCGTCCTGATCTGCCATGAGGTTCAAGATACCTTTGTTCTTATGAACCGGGTCGGGCCGCCGTCCCCACGACGCTTGGCCCCAAAGCTCACCCCAGTTCCTTTTCCAATTCCGGAATCGCCTCGAAGAGGTCGGCCACCAGGCCGTAGTCGGCGACCTGGAAGATCGGCGCCTCCTCGTCCTTGTTGATGGCGACGATGACCTTGGAGTCCTTCATGCCCGCCAGGTGCTGGATGGCGCCGGAGATGCCCACGGCCACGTAGAGATCCGGGGCCACCACCTTGCCGGTCTGGCCGACCTGGTAGTCGTTGGGCACGTAGCCGGCGTCGACGGCGGCGCGGCTGGCGCCGACCGCGGCGCCCAGCTTGTCGGCGACGCGCTCCAGCATGGCGAAGTTCTCGCCGCTCTGCATGCCGCGGCCGCCGGAGATCACGATGCCCGCGGTGGTCAGTTCCGGGCGCTCGGACTTGGTCAGCTCCTGGCCCTTGAAGACGGCGAGGCCGGTGTCGCCGGTGCTCTCCACCGCTTCGACGGCGGCGGAGCCGCCCTCGGCCGGCGCCGCGTCGAAGGAGGTGGCGCGGATGGTCAGCACCTTGACGGCGTCGCCCGACTTCACCGTGGCCAGCGCGTTGCCGGCGTAGATCGGGCGCACGAAGGTGTCCTCGCCCTCGATCGCCGAGATGTCGGAGACCTGCTGCACGTCCAGCAGCGCGGCCGCGCGCGGCATGACGTTCTTGCCGGAGGTGGTGGCGGCGGCGATGACGTGGCTGTAGCCGGCGGCCAGCTTGGCCACCAGCGGGGCCAGGTTCTCGGCCAGGTGATGGTCGTAGGCCGCGTCGTCGGCCTTCAGGACCTTGTCGACCCCGGCCACTTTGGAAGCGGCTTCGGCGGCGGCGTCGCAGCCGGAGCCGGTGATCAGGACGTGCGTCTCGCCGGGCAGCTGGCCGGCGGCGGTGACGGCATTGAGCGTGGCGGGCTTCAGCTCCGCGTTGTCGTGCTCGGCGACGATCAGCGTGGACATCAGATCACCTTCGCTTCGTTACGCAGTTTATCGACCAGTTCGGCGACGGAGGCGACCTTGACGCCCGCCTTGCGCGCCGGCGGCTCGGTGACCGAGACCACGGTGAGGCGCGGGCTGGCGTCCACGCCCAGGTCCGCCGGGGTCAGGGTGTCGATCGGCTTCTTCTTCGCCTTCATGATGTTGGGCAGCGAGGCGTAGCGCGGCTCGTTGAGGCGCAGGTCTGTGGTGACCACCGCCGGCGCCTTGATCTCCAGCTTCTCCAGGCCGCCGTCGACCTCGCGGGTGATGGCGAAGCTGCCGTCGGTCTTCTCGACCTTGGAGATGAAGGTGCCCTGCGGCCAGCCCAGCAGCGCGGCCAGCATCTGGCCGGTCTGGTTGTTGTCGTTGTCGACGGCCTGCTTGCCGAGGATGACCAGCTCCGGGCCTTCCTTCTCGACCACCGCCTTCAGCAGCTTGGCCACGGCCAGCGGCTCCGGGTCGCTGTCGCACTGGATCAGGATGCCGCGGTCGGCGCCCATGGCCAGGCCCGTGCGCAGGGTCTCCTGCGCCTGGGCGGCGCCGGCGGAGACGACAATGACCTCGCTGGCGGTGCCGGCCTCCTTCAGGCGCACGGCCTCTTCGACGGCGATTTCGCAGAAGGGATTCATGGCCATCTTCACGTTGGCCGTTTCCACCCCGGTGTTGTCCGCCTTGACGCGGACTTTCACGTTGGCGTCGATGACGCGCTTGATCGGTACGAGAACCTTCATCGCAACCCTGCGACCACCCTTTGTCTTGAAGCTGTCAAAGAACCCGCCGCGCGGTCCCGCGCAAGAATGTTGCGCGAAGCCCTTGGACGACGGACGAACGGAAACGTTTGCTGCCTATCTCGCAGCCGCACAATAGGAGCATGGTCGTACACTGTCAACGCCACCAGACCCGCCCTCAGCCTAGGATTTCCGCCGATTCGCGCCCTGCTTTCCTCCCCGGGTGGCACCCGGTTCCCAGAGCACGTCGCCGGCCCCCTTGTCGTTGAGGTAGCGGCTCATGACGAAGAACAGATCGGACAGTCGGTTGATGTAGCGTACGGCCTCGGGATTGATGGCCTCGCTCTCGGCCAGCGCGGTGATCTCGCGCTCGGCCCGGCGCGCCAGGGTGCGGGCCAGGTGCAGGTAGGCGGCGGCGGGGCTGCCGCCGGGCAGCACGAAGGAGTTCAGCGGCGCCAGCTCGGCGTTCAGCCTGTCGATCTCCGCCTCCAGGCGCTCGGTCTGCTCGGCGACGATGCGCAGCGGCGGAAACTCGGGGTTGTCGGCCTGCGGCGTCGCCAGGTCGGCGCCCAGGTCGAAGAGGTCGTTCTGAATGCGGCCCAGCATCTCGTCGATCATGGCGTCGGTTTCCGGGTCCGCCAGGGCCCCGCTGTGCAGGCGGGCCAGGCCGACCGCGGCGTTGGTCTCGTCGACGGTGCCGTAGGCCGAGACGCGCGGGTGGTGCTTGACCACGCGCTGGCCGCTGCCCAGCGCGGTCTTCCCCTTGTCGCCGCCCTTGGTATAGATGCGGGTAAGCTTGACCATGCGCCGGACCCTTCCCCCTTACGGACCCTTGCGGTTTCAGTCGCCGCTGCTGCCGACCAGCACGGCGAGCGCGAACAGCACCAGGGCGCAGCCTTGGGCGATGACGCGCGCGCGCATCAGCTTGTTGCCGTATTTGGCGTTGAACTCGCCGCCGCGGGCCATGCCGATGATCCCGGTCGCCAGCACGCCCAGCGTGATGAACATGGCGATCAGCATCAGTACGAAGAAGAAGGTTTTCATGGCCGCGACCTTAAACCCGCCGCCGGGGGCGAGGCCAGCAATTTCCCGACGGTTTTGGGCCTCTCCGCGCCGCGACCCTTTGCCACGCCCGCAGATGCGGTGATCGCCCGCCGTGTCAGCGCCGCGCCCCCCAAGAAACAGAGAGCGCCCGGCGCTTAGCGCCGGGCGAGGGCCAGGCCCAGGCCGGTGCCCAGAAGCAGGGTGCCGGTGATGCCGTGGCGCAGCTTGTTGGCCCGGGCCGAGGCGAAGAGGCCGCGCACCCGCCCGGCCAGCAGGGCGTAGCAGCTGTCCAGCGAGGTGGCGATGACGATCATGGCGATCGACATGGCCAGCAGCTGGGGGGCGACCGCCAGTTGCGGGTCGACGAACTGCGGGAAGAAGGCGGCGTAGAAGAAGATGGTCTTGGGGTTGGTGATGGCCACCACCACGCCCTGCCAGAAGACGCCCTTGTTCGACTTCATCGGCGGCAGGGTCGGCATCCGCCCGGCGCTGAAGGCCTGGCGCCACTGCTTCACACCCAGGTAGACCAGGTAGGCGACGCCGGCCCAGCGCAGCAGCTCGAAAGCCTCGGCGGCCAGCGCCAGCAGGGTGGTGAGCCCCGCGGCCCCGGCGGCCACCAGCACCGCGTTGCCGCTGCTCGCCCCGGCCACCGTGGCCAGACCCGTGCGCTGTCCGTAGGCCAGGGAATTGGCGATCACCAGGGTGACGATGGGCCCCGGCATGAGGATCAGCACGATGACGGCAAGGACGAAGCCTGCGAAGAGTTCCGGGTTGACGGCCAGCATGGTCTCGGGTCCTGCAAAGTCTATGGCGCGGCGGACCCCAGCAAAGACAGCTTCAGCCGCTAAAGTACAGCGCGAATCAAGGCCTCCAGGTCTCTTATCAAGCTGATCGGCGGTCTGCTATTCTCCCCGGGTCTGTTGGGGCCGCGTCGCTGGAGGCGCCGATGTCTGCCTTTGTCCGTTGTCTTGCGTCGCTGGGTCTGCTGCTCGCCGCCCTCGCGCCCCTGCCGGCCCCGGCCGTGATGGAGCCGGGCGAGCTGCCCGCCCTGAAGCCCTGGACCGGCGATCTCGACGAAATGGCCAAGCGGCGCGCCGTCCGCTTTCTGGTGCCCTACAGCTCGACCCACTATTTCCTCGACGGCGCGACCCAGCGCGGCGTCACCTACGAATTCGCGCGGGAGTTCGAAAAGCAGCTCAACAAGCGGCTGAAGACCAAGTCTCTGCGCTTGGAGGTGGTGATCATCCCGACCCCGCCCGACCGCCTCATCTCCGGTGTGGCCGAAGGCTACGGCGACATCGCCGCCGGCAACCTGACGATCACCGAGGAACGCCTGAAGCTGGTCGACTTCAGCGATCCCTTCTACAGCAATGTCAGCGAGGTCGTGGTGACGGCCAAGTCCGCCGCGCCGATCACACGCGAGGAGGACCTCGCCGGCATGGAGGTCCACGTACGCGAGTCGAGCAGCTACTACGAGAGCCTGCTGGCTTTGAACCGGCGTCTGGAAGCGGCCGGCAAGGCGCCGGTGGAGATCCACAAGGCCAACGAGCTTCTGACCGCCGAGGACCTGCTGGAGATGATCAACGCCGAGCTGATTCCGGCAACGCTGATCGATCGCCACCAGGTCGACCTTTGGTCTCAGGTCCTGGACAACCTGCAGATTCACGACGCCTTGCCCCTGCGCGAAGGCGGACAGATCGGCTGGGTCTTCCGCAAGGGCTCCCCGCAGCTGGCCGCCGCGGTCAATGACTTCGTGAAGTCATCGAAGCAGGGTACCTATCTCGGCAATGTCCTCATCAAGCGCTACTACGGCAGCACCAAGTGGCTCGGCAAGGCGCTTTCGGAGGACGGCATCGAGCGTTTCCACGAGTCGGCCCCGGTGTTCCAGAAGTACGCCGAGGAGTACGACTTCGACTGGCTGCTGCTCATCGCCCAGGGCTACCAGGAATCGGGCCTGGATCAGAGCGTGAAGTCCAAGGTGGGGGCCGTCGGCATCATGCAGGTGCTGCCGTCGACGGCGGCCGATCCCAATGTCGGCATCAGGAACATCGACAAGCTGGACAACAACGTCCACGCCGGCGTGAAGTACATGCGCTTCATGCTGGACCACTACATGCACCCGGAGGAACTGGACGCCCTCAACCGCGGGCTCTTCGCCCTGGCCTCCTACAACGCCGGGCCCAACCGCATCGCCCGGCTGCGCGAGAAGGCGGCAGAGCAGGGCTACGACCCGAACCGCTGGTTCCACAACGTGGAGTATGTCGTCGCCAAGTCAGTGGGCCGCGAGCCGGTGCGCTACGTCAGCAACATCTTCAAGTACTACCTAGCCTACCAGGGCAGCATGAAGAGCCTCGAGGCGCGCCGCGAGCTCCTGGACGGCGGGGCGGAAGGCGCCGCCAGGGACTAGTCATCGCGCGCATTGCGCCCGGCGGCGCTATCGGGCAGTTTCTTCGCCCCATGATCGACGGCAAGACCCTCCTCATCGCGCACCTCGGCTTTCCGACGGACAGCTTCAAGGCGCCGATGATCTACAACCCCTACTTCGAGAAGATCGGCCTCAACGCCGTGGTGATGCCGCTCGGCGTCGAGGCGCCGGC
>JBNKHC010000122.1:0-10032 GCA_050290145.1 Kiloniellaceae bacterium
GGCGACCTCGTCCCAGGCCAGATAGCTCTGGTTGTCGCGCTCGTAGTAGCCGTGGGCGTAGGAGGGATGGGCCCCGCCCGGCACCACGGCGATGGCGGTGACGGTCCAGTGCGGCAGCACGCAGGCGTTCGGATGCACGCCCGCGAAGTCGTCGACCACCTCTTCCACGGTGACGACGGCGCGTCTGGCGGCCAGCACCGCTTCCTTCTGCACGCCGACGATGCCCTCGATCAGCACGTCGCCCCGCTTGCTGGCCTTCTGGGCGTGGATTACCGCGACGTCGGGGCGCAGCGAGGGCACGGCGGCCAGCACCTCGCCGCTGAAGGGGCAGGTGACCGACTTGATGCTGGGGTTCACCTTGGCCAGGTCGGCGCCCTTGTAGCCGCGGAAGACCGCCAGCGGCAGGCCGGCGGCCCCGGCCTCGTAGGCGTTGGCCATGGCGGCGTGGGAATGCTCCTCGAGTTCCAGCGGCTGCGGCCAGTCGTTCTCCACCGCGTCGCGCAGGCGGCGCAGCAGGCCGACGCCCGGGTTGCCGGCGTAGGAGAAGATCAGCTTTTTGACGAGGCCCATGCCGATCAGCTGGTCGTAGATCACATCGGGGGTCATGCGGATCAGCGTCAGCTCGCCGATGCCCTGCCGGATCACCTCGTGGGCGGCGGCATGGGGGATCAGGTGAGTGAAGCCCTCGAAGGCCACGCTGTCGCCGGCATGGAGGTTCTCGCTGATCGCCTGGGAGAGCGATTGAAAGACGGATGATTGAGAGACGGGCAAGGGGTCATCCTCCTCACGTTTTCCTACAATTCCCAGAATGCCGGGCGGCCCTCAAGGTCGTTTGTGCGATTATTGATATTTGTTCAAATATTGCACAGAGTACGTTTTCAACAGCGCATAAGGAGGCGGGAAGGCGTGCAGAAAAACTGGCTGGCGGACCGGCGGCCGACCGACGTGATGCAGGGCCTGGCCAAGGGCCTGGCCGTGATCGAGGCCTTCCAGGAGGGCGCGACCGGGCTTTCGGTTTCCGACGCGGCCGAGCGCACGGGGCTGGACCGGGCCACGGCGCGGCGCTGCCTCTTGACCCTCAACGCCCTGGGCTACGCCGACTACGACGGCAAGTACTTCCGCCTCGCGCCGCGTACCCTGCGCCTGGGCCACGCCTACTACCGTTCGGCTTCGCTGCCGGCGACGGTGCAGCCCTTCCTGGAGGAGCTTTCCCAGGCGACGGGGGAGAGCGCCTCGGTCTCCCTCCTGGATGCGACGGAAGTCATCTACGTAGCCCGCGCCTCGCAGACGCGGGTCATGGCCATCAACCTGACGCCGGGCAGCCGGCTGCCGGCCTACTGCTCTTCCATGGGGCGGGTGCTGCTGGCGGCGCTGCCGCGGGGCGAGGCGCGCGCGATCCTGGAGCGCTCCGACCGCCGCGCCCACACGCCTTACACGGTGACCGATGTCGAAGCGATCATGGAGATCCTGGCCCGGGTGGCCGAGCAGGGCTATGCCGGCATCGACCAGGAGCTGGAGCTGGGGCTCTGCTCGCTCTCGGTGCCGCTGCTCGACAGCGAAGGCCGGGTGGTGGCCGCCATGAACATCGGCGCCAACTCGGTGCGCAGCGCCCTGCCGCAGATGATCGAGCGCTACCTGCCGCAGCTCCTGGCCTGCCGCGAACGCCTGCGCCCGCTGCTCGATCCCCGGGCGTGAGCGCCGCTACTCGGCCGGCTTGAAGTAGCCGGGATATTCCTGCTGCAGCTCCGGGATGCGTTTGACCGTGCCGGCCAGGTGGTCGCGCATGGCCTCGTGCGCGGCCTGGGGATTGCCCGACTCGATCGCCTCCAGCACCGCCCAGTGGCCCTTCATGATCCGGCGGATCTTGCCCTCCGCGGGCAGGTCGAGGCGGCGCACCCGCGTCAGGTGCCCGGCCTTGGCCTTCAGCATGGCGTGGAGGTTCAGCTGGCCGACGCCGGCGAAGAGCGTCTGGTGGAAGGCCTCGTCCAGCTGGTTGAAAAGGTCGATCTCATCCAGGTTGTCCACCAGGGTGTCCTGCATGGTCAGGATGGCGCGCGCCTTTTTCAGCACCGCCGGGTCCGGCGCCTCGGCCAGGCGCCGCGCCACCTCCGCCTCCACCGCGACGCGCAGGAAATGCGCCTCGTAGAGCTGGGCGACGTCGATCTTGGTCACTTCCGTCTTGGACTGCGGGATGATGCGGATCAGGCCGTCCTGTTCCAGGCGCTGCATGGCCTCGCGGATCGGCGTCAGGCTGACGTCGAACTGCTTGGCCAGATCCACCCGCGACAGGGTGGTGCCCGGCGGCAGTTCCATGCTGACGATGCGCTCGCGCAGCACGTCGTAGATGCGCTGGGCCGCGGGCAGGGAATCCGTGCGGTTCGACAGGAAAATCCCGGCCGGGGCGAGGCGGTCTTCAGGCGTCGACATGGCCATGCGTGAACTCTCTCGCCTCCCGGAACAAGCCCTTGAACGTGCGTGGAATCTAGATAGCGCAGAATCTGGATTGATTCAACTAGACAACTAATATATTAGTTTTCGCCTATTTGGAAATGCTGTCGCCCCGGCGGGCGCCAATCAACGAACCCCCAAGGGGAGGGAATAATGGAATTCAATAAGCTGGGTGTGTTCTCGAAAGCCCTGGCACTGGCGACGGTGCTGGGCATTGGCCTGGGCGCCGCTGCCGAGGCGCGGACCCTGAAGGTCCAAACCTCTTCGACGGCCAGTCACTTCACGCTGGCCTTTCTCAACGAGAAGTGGGTGCCGAAGCTCAAGGAAATGACCGGCGGCTCCCTGGAGATCGAGCTGCTGCCGATCAAGGCCGTGGTGCCGCACCGCGAGACGCCGGAAGCGGTCTCCATGGGCATCCTCGACGGCGATCTTACCTCGATCAACTACTTCGCCGGGCGTGACCCGGCCTTCGCGCTGATGGGCGACCTCATCGCCGGCTACGACAGCGCCGACCAGATTCAGACCTACTGCGCCGACGGCGGCGGCAAGGAAATGCTGCAGAAGCTGTACGACAAGTTCCAGCCGGGCGTGCACGTCGTCGGCTGCGGCGCCTACGCCCGCGAGGCCTTCGTCTCCAAGGTGCCGATCAACAGCGTCGCCGACTTCGCCGGCGTGAAGGTGCGCTCGCCCGAAGGTCTTGCCGCCGAGGTCTTCAAGCGCGCCGGCGCCTCGCCCGTGTCGCTGCCGGGCTCCGAGGTCTACACCGCGCTGGAGAAGGGCGTCATCGACGCGGCCGACAACTCGGCCTACGCCAATAACGACGCCAACGGGCTGCACAAGATCGCCAAGTTCCCGATCTTCCCGGGCATTCACTCGACCCCGATCCTGCAGTTCACCGTGTCGCAGAGCGCCTGGGACAAGATGACCCCGGCCGAGCGGGCGGCGCTGGAGACCTGGTACCTGGCGGCCTACAACGACATGCGCCGCATCGTCGACATGGAAGACCGCAAGCTGGTGGCCCGCGACAAGGCGGCCGGCGACCTGACGGTCATCGACTGGCCCCAGGCCGAGCGCGACAAGTTCCGCGAGATCGCCGTCGGCGCCTGGAAGGACTATGCCGGCTCCTCTGAGATGGCCCAGGAGGTCTACGCCTCGCACATCGCCTTCATGAAGAAGATCGGCCTGCTCGGCGCAGACTTCTGATGGCTTGAGGTCGCGCCCTGCCCTGGGGGCGGGGCGCGGCTCCCTTTCTTTCCGACTTCGCCTGTGGCCGCCCGATCGCGGTGCCGCTAGGCTATCTTCACGTGCCGCGCCACGAGCCGCACGCTTAAGGCATGCCAGGGGGCGCCCTCCAGATGACCGACACGACCGAAGCGCTCGACAAGACCGACATCGAAATCGCGGCCGACGATCCTCTCCATGAGGAAGAAAGCCTGGCCTTCGACCGCTATAGCTTCGTCGATCATGTCAGTCACTTCTCCGGCGTCGCCATCTCGGTGCTCTACCTGGTGGCCGCCGGGGCGACGCTCTGGGAAGTGGTGGCGCGCTACGTCTTCAACGCGCCGACCCAGTGGGCCTTCGAGGTGGTCATGGTGCTCTGCGCCGCCTCCTGGATGATCTCTTCCGGTTACGTGACGCTGAAGCAGCGCCACATCGGCATCACCGTCTTCCACGTCATGGCCTCGCCGCGGGCGCGCTGGTGGCTCGACCTCTTCGCCATGGTGGTCGGCGTTGTGGCGCTGTTCCTGCTGCTGACCGACGCGGCGATCCGCGCCTACACCGCGATCGACCACGTGGAGCGCACCGGCAGCGCCTTCAACTCGCCCATGCCGATGATCCTGAAGGTGCTGCTGGTGGTCGGCGGCTTCCTCTACCTGGCCCAGCTCACCACCAACCTGCACCGGCATTCCGATTCTTCCGCCTGGCGGGTCGTGGTCAAGACGCTGGGCGCCGTCATGGCCTTCTACTTCGTCATCGCCCTGGCGGCCCACTACGGCGGCGCCGACAGCATCTTCGGGACGGTGCAGAGCGTCTTCACCGGCGCCGGCGAGGCGCTGGACCCGCGCCAGTTCCTCGACATGCGCGCCTACGATCTGGGCACCATTTCCCTCATCATGGTGGTGCTGCTGGTCGCCCTGATGATGACCGGCATGCCGCTGGGCATCGTCACCCTCATCGTCTCGGTACTCATGGCGGTGGCCTTCTTCGGGCCGCGCGGGCTCTACCTGGTCTCCACCAATGCCGCGGGCCTGCTGGACCACTACACCCTGGTCGCCATTCCCTTCTTTGTGCTCATGGCCTCGATCCTGGAGCGCGCGGGCATCGCCGAAGACCTCTTCGACGCCATGTCGATCTTCGCCGGCAACCTGCGCGGCGGCGTCGCGGTGCAGACCGTGGTGGTGGCGGTGATCCTGGCGGCCATGTCCGGCGTCATGGGCGGCGAGATCGTCATGCTGGGCCTGGTCGCCCTGCCGCAGATGTTCCGCCTGGGCTATGACCGCAAGCTGACCATCGGCCTGATCTGCGCCTCCGGCGCGCTGGCCACGCTGATCCCGCCGTCGATCATTATGATCGTCTACGGCCTCTCGGCCGAGGTTGGCATCGGCGACCTCTTCATGGCCGGCGCCGTGCCGGGCGTCATGCTGGCGGTCTTCTACGCCCTCTACGTGCTGGCGCGCGTCAACATCAATCCCAAGCTCGCCCCCACCGCCAAGGAGGTGGAGGCCATGACCGGGCGGTCGAACAAGCTCTCCCGCGCGCGCATGAACGCGGTGCTGCTCTGCATCGCCCTCATCGCTTCGGTCATGGGCTCGATCTACGGCGGCATCGCCTCGGTGACCGAGGCGGCGGCGGTCGGCTGCATCGGCGCCATCGGCGTCGCCGCGGTGCGCAACCAGATGAAGTGGCCGGTGATGCAGGCGGCCCTGCTGGGCTCCATGACCACCGTGGGCACCATCATCTGGCTGATCCTGGGCGCGGTCTCCTTCGTCGGCATCTTCAACCTGGTGGGCGGCGGCGACTTCATGCGCTCGCTGTTCCTCGACCTCGGCCTGCCGGCCATGGGCGTGGTGCTGATGATGATGGCCATCCTGGTGATCCTCGGCACCTTCATGGAATGGATCGCCATTGTCTTCATCACCGTGCCGGTCTTCGCCCCCGTGGTCATGACCCTGGCGCCGGAGCTGGGCCTCAGCGAGGACCAGGCCAAGATCTGGTTCGGCATCCTCTTCGTGATGAACATCCAGATCTACTTCCTCTCGCCGCCCTTCGGCCCGGCTTGTTTCTGGCTGAAATCGGTGGCGCCCAAGGACGTCAGCCTGCAGGAGATCTTCGTCTCGGTGCTGCCCTTCATCGTGCTGCAGGTGATCGGGCTGGTCCTGGTGATGACCTTCCCGCAGATCGCGCTGTGGCTGCCCGAGACACTCGGCGGCTGAGCGGCAAGGAAAGGAAAGCAAGATGATCGGACGCGACAGCAAGGCGGACCTGAACGCCTACGGCCTCTGGCCCTGGATCTGCGGCGTGATCCTGGCCGCGGTGCTGATCTCGATAATGTTCGCCCTGGCCAAGGGCTTCGCTTGATCCCAATCGCCCCAATCGCAGGATTCCTGGCGTGACCGTGAAGAGAAAGAAATACGAAGAGCTGCGCAGCGCGCGCTGGATGGCGCCGGACGACTTCCGCTCCTTCGGCCACCGCTCGCGCACCATGCAGATGGGCTACGCGCCGGAGGACTGGGAAGGCAAACCGATCATCGCGATCCTCAACACCTGGTCCGATGCCCAGCCTTGCCACATGCACTTCAAGGACAGGGTCGCGGACATCAAGCGCGGCGTCTTCCAGGCGGGCGGCTTCCCCATGGAGCTGCCGGCGCTGTCGCTGTCGGAGAACTTCGTCAAGCCGACGACCATGCTCTACCGCAACTTGCTGGCCATGGAGACCGAGGAGCTGCTGCGCTCCCACCCCGTCGACGGCGCCATCCTCATGGGCGGCTGCGACAAGACCACGCCGGGCCTGGTCATGGGCGCGCTCTCCATGGGCATTCCCTTCGTCTACGTGACCGCCGGGCCGATGCTGCGCGGCAACTACAAGGGCCGGGTGCTGGGTTCGGGCACCGACGGCTTCAAGTACTGGGACGAACGCCGCGCCGGCAATATCTCCAAGGAGGAATGGGCCGGGGTCGAGGGCGGCATCGCGCGCTCCTACGGCCATTGCATGACCATGGGTACGGCCTCGACCATGACCGCCATCGCCGAGGCCCTGGGCCTGACGCTGTCCGGCGCCAGCTCGATCCCCGCCGCCGACGCCAACCACCAGCGCATGTGCGCGGCCGCCGGCCGGCGCATCGTCGAGATGGTCTGGGCCGGCCTGACGCCCGATCAGGTGGTGACCGAGGGCGCGGTGAAGAACGCCGTCACCGTGGCCATGGCCATGGGCTGTTCGACCAACGCCATTATCCACCTGATCGCCATGGCGCGGCGCGCCGGTGTGGCGCTGGAGCTGGACGACCTGGACCGCATCGGCCACACCACGCCGGTCATCGCCAACGTGCGCCCGGCGGGCAAGGACTACCTGATGGAGGACTTCTTCTACGCCGGCGGCCTGCGCGGCCTGATGAAGACCCTGGGCGACAGGCTCGACACCGCCGCGCTGACGGTCAGCGGCCGCACCCTGGGCGAGGAGCTGCAAGGGGCGGAGGTCTACAACGACGACGTCATCCGCCCGCTCGACAAGCCGGTCTACCACGAGGGCTCTCTGGCGGTGCTGCGCGGCAACCTGGCGCCCGACGGCGCGGTCATCAAGCCGGCCGCCTGCGATCCCAAGTTCTACCAGCACGCCGGCCCGGCGCTCATCGCCGACAGCTATGCCGAGCTGAAGAAGATCATCGACGACGAGGACCTGGACCTGGACCCCGACACCGTGCTGGTGCTGCGCAATGCGGGCCCCCAGGGGGGGCCGGGCATGCCGGAGTGGGGCATGATTCCCATGCCCAAGTCGCTGCTGAAGAAAGGCTGCCGCGATATGCTGCGGCTCTCCGACGCGCGCATGTCCGGCACTTCCTACGGCGCCTGCGTCCTGCATGTCGCGCCGGAAGCCTACGTCGGCGGTCCGCTGGCCCTGCTGCGCAACGGCGACATCGTCGAGGTCGATATTCCGCGGCGCAGCCTGAATATGCGTGTCAGCGAAGAAGAGCTGGCCCGGCGCCGCGCCGCGTGGACCGCACCGGAGCCGCGCTACGGCCGTGGCTACGGCTGGATGTTCGCCAAGCACATCCAGCAGGCCAACGAGGGCTGCGACTTCGACTTCCTGAGAACCGAGTTCGGCCCGCCGGTCGGCGAGCCGGAAATCAACTGAGCCCGAGACTACGTGAGATGGATACCCTTGCGATGACCGAGTTGAAGCCGGAAACCCGCGACAAGCTGATGCATGTTTCCGTCGCCACCCTGGCGACGGCGCTGTTCAAGCGCGGCTTCCGCAACCAGACGATCCAGGACGTGCGCCCGCTGAAAGCGAAGGGGCGCAACATGGTCGGCCCGGCCTATACCCTACGCTACATCCCGGCGCGCGAGGACCGCAACGCCATCGACGTGTTCCGCAACCCCGAACACCCGCAGCGCAAGGGCGTGGAGGAGTGCCCGCCGGGCGCCGTCATGGTGATCGACAGCCGCAAGGATCCGCGCGCCGCCTCGGCCGGCGACATCCTGGTGACGCGCCTGCAGCTGCGCGGCGTCGCCGGCATCGTGAGCGACGGCGGCTTCCGCGACGCTATGAAGATCGCCGAACTGGATATCCCGGCCTACCACAACCGGCCTTCCTCGCCGACCAACCTGACCCGCCACGAGGCGCTGGACCTCAACGTGCCCATCGGTTGCGGCGACGTGCCGGTCTTTCCGGGCGACATCGTGGTCGGCGACGACGACAGCGTCATCGTCATCCCGGCCCACCTCGCCGACGAGGTGGCCGCGGAAGCCCACGAGATGACCGCCTACGAGGACTTCGTCTCCGAGCAGGTGAAGGCCGGCGAGACCATCATCGGCCTCTACCCGGCGACCAGGGAGGAGAACCTGGAAAAGTTCGCCGCCTGGCGCAAGGAAAAGGGGCGCTGAGCCCATGTCCGCCCCTGCCCAGCTGCCGGCCGGCGAATCGACCGCTGCCAAGTCGCGCGTCATCCGTCTCGACGCCGCCGACAACGTGGTCGTCGCCCGCGTCGAGATCCCCAAGGGCGAGGTCATCGCCAGCGAGGGCGTGACCACGCTGCACGACGTGCCGCTGGGCCACAAGATCGCCACCCGGCCGATCGCCAAGGGCGAGCCGGTCCTGAAATACAACACCATCATCGGCTTCGCCGGCGAAGACATCGACCCCGGGTCCTGGATGCACAGCCATAACGTGCTGATGGACGACTTCCAGAAGGACTACCGCTTCAGTCAGGACTACAGCCCGACGGAGCTGCTGCCGCCCGAGCAGCGCGCCTCCTTCCAGGGTATCCGCCGCGCCGACGGGCGTATCGGCACGCGCAACTACATCGGTGTCTTCATCACCGTGAACTGCTCGGCCACGGTGGCCCGGCGCATCGCCGACTACTTCGACGCGGAGCGCCTGGCCGGCTTCCCCAACGTCGACGGCGTGGTGCCCTTCGTCCACGAGCAGGGCTGCGGCATGGAGATGACCGGCGAGCCCATGGACCTGCTGCGCCGGACACTCGCCGGCTACATCCGCCATCCCAACCTTGCCGGCGCCCTGGTCTGCTCGCTGGGCTGCGAGCGCAACAACCTCGGCCGCTTATTCGAGGAGCAGAGCCTGGCGACGGGCAAGACGCTGAAGACCGTGACCATGCAGCAGGCCGGCGGCACGGCGGCGGCCATCGAGGAAGGCAAGGCGCTGATCCGCGAGATGCTGGCCGAGGCCAACCAGGTGAGCCGCGAGCCCTGTCCGGCCGAGCACATCAAGGTCGGCCTGCAGTGCGGCGGCTCCGACGGTTTTTCCGGGCTCTCGGCCAACCCCGCCCTGGGCAAGGCCGTCGACATCCTGGTGCGCCACGGCGGCACGGCGATCCTCTCCGAAACCTCGGAGCTCTACGGCGTCGAGCACACCCTGACCGCGCGGGCGAGGACGCCGGAGGTCGGCCGCAGGTTCGTCGAGCGCATCGAGTGGTGGCTGGACTACAGCAAGGGCCGCGACACCCAGATCAACGGAAGGGTATCCCCCGGCAACAACGCCGGCGGGCTCGCCAACATCATCGAGAAGGCCCTGGGCGGCTCCAAGAAGGGCGGCTCGACGGGCATCAACGAGGTCTACCGCTATGCCGAGCCGGTGACCGAGCACGGCTTGGTCATCATGGACACGCCGGGCTACGACCCGGTCTCGGCCACCGGCCAGATCGCCGGCGGCGCCAACCTGATCTGCTTCACCACCGGGCGCGGCTCCTGCTTCGGCTCCTTCCCGGCGCCGACCATCAAGCTGGCGACCAACACGCCGATGTACCAGCGCATGGCCGGCGACATGGACGTCAACTGCGGCGCCGTGATCGACGGGGACAAGAGCCTGGACGAGATGGGCGAGGTCATTTTCCAGAAGATGCTGGCCGT
>JBNKHC010000123.1:0-2857 GCA_050290145.1 Kiloniellaceae bacterium
GGCTGGCTGCTGCGCCTGGCCGGCGGCGGCGTGCGCCGGCCCAACTCGGTGAACCCGATCCGCGGCGGGGCGCGCGATCCCGAACCGGTGCTCGCCACCGTCGAGGCGATCTACGGCGCCTTCGGCCAGGCGCCGCTGTTCCGCGTGGTCTCGATCGTCGCGGAGATGGACCCGGTGCTGGCGCGCAACGGCTATGAGGCCGAGGGCGAGACCCTCACCCTCTACGGCGACATCGACGCCCTCGCGATCTCCTCAGGGACGGCGACAGAACGGGCCCCGACGGAACTCGCCATCGTCCCCGGCGCGGAATGGCTGCAGGCGCGCGCCGACTTCAGCGCGGTCGGCGCGGCGGAGTCGCGGATTTTCGAGGCCATGCTGGGCAGCCTGCTGCTGCCGCGCGCCTTCGCCGCGACCCGCGAGGGGGGCCGCGAAGACGGCGAGATCGCCGCCGTGGCCTACGGCGTGGTCTGCAACGGGCTGGCGGTGATCGAGTCCGTGGCCACCGACGCGGCGAAGCGGCAGCGCGGCTACGGGCGGCAGACCGTGGGGCGGTTGCTGCAGTGGGCCAGGGACGAAGGCGCCTATGGCGTCTGCCTGCAGGTCGTCGCCGACAACGCCCCGGCGCGCGGCCTCTACGGCGCGCTCGGCTTCACGACCGAGCTGCACCGCTACCACTATCGCCGCAAGCGCTAGAGCAGATCAGTATCGGCTGGAATCGCCGCAGGCGATCCACCGATCCTGTGAATCTGCTCTATTCTATAGAGATAGATCGGATTCACACGTTTAGACGGAGCCACTCTGTGGTTCCGTCTAAACGTGATCCGATCTAGCGCGGCAGTGCGCGTCGACGACCCGCCGCAGCAGCGGGGCGTAGTGCGCGAAGGGCGGCGTGTCCCGGCCGGGGACCTTGGCCTCGTCGTCCCAGATGCGCACGCGGAGAATATCCTCCAGGTTCGGCAGCTCGTGGAAGGACTCCGCCTCCGCCGCGCTCATCGGCCCGCCCTGCAGCTTCAGCGTCAGCACGGAGGCCTCGGACAGCTTGGCTAAGTAGCCCGGGTCGGTGGCGCAGAGATAGCGCTTGGCCGGCACGTGGTGGAGGACGCAGTCGGTGACGCTGCGCGGAAAATAGGGCGCCAGGACGGCCGCGCCCGCTTCGTTGTGGCGGTTGTCGATGCCCTGGTCCTGGGCGTCGGCGGGGAATTCGCTGGTGTAGTGGCCGATGTCGTGCAGCAAGGCCGCAGCGACCAGTTCGTCGCCGGCCCCCGCCTGCTCCGCCAGCAGGGCGCCTTGCAGCATGTGCTCGGACATGGTGACGGCTTCGCCCAGGTAGGAGTCGGCGCCGCGCCGCTCGAAGATGTCGGCGATGAAGTCGACGATGTTGTCCGCGTCCAGCCGCGAGAAGTCGGGCGTCGTCACGCTCTTCCCTCCGCCGCGCTTTCTTCCAGCACCCGCAGGGTCGAGAGCAGGCCGTCCTTGTCCGCGTAGCAACCCTGCAGCCAGCGCGCGCCGCCGCTGCGATAGGCCCGGCGGGCGTGCAGCACCCGGGTGTTGTCGACGATGAAGCACTCACCGGGCTGCAGCCGGAAGCTCACCGCCATGTGGGGGTCGCCGATGATGTCGCCGAAGCGGCGGTAGGCCGCGTAGTAGTCCGCCATGTCCGCGTAGGGCACATCGGTGATCGGCGCCGCCGAGCGGTTGTTGAAGCGCACCGCGATCAGCTCGCCGTCCGGCGCCAGCTCGATCATCGGCCGCCGCGCCGCCAGGTGGACGTCTGCCGCGCCCGCGTAGTCGAAGCGCGCCACGTAGCGCGACAGCAGGCCGAAAGCCCGGGGGTCTTCGTCGCGCAGGCGTTGTGCCGCGCGGAAGCCGTCCACCACGTAGGACTCGCCGCCCTCGGCCGTATTTTCCAGGCAGTAGAGGATCTGCAGGGTCGGCACCGGGTCGCGGTAGGGATTGTCGGTATGGGCCTGCAGGCCGAGGCTGGTGAAGGCGAGGTTGCTGGGCTTCACCTCGGCGCGCACCTCGAACCACTTGCCGTAGTTGGTTTCGCGGACAAAGCCGAAGAGTTCGGCCACCTTCAGCAGCGCGCCGCTCTCCGCTGCCCCGCCCGCCAGCGTGGCGAAGCCGTAGCGCCGCACCAGCGCCAGCCAGTCCCGCAGAGCGGCCCGCTGCGACGCCACCGCCTCGAAGTCGCCGGCCGGCAGCCGCGCCGTCAGCTCCGCGTCCCAGGTCTCGATCTCCGCCGCCGTCCAGCCGGGCGGCTGCCCGGTCCGGCCGTCGTAGGCATGGGCGCGCAGCCAGTCGGCCGGGAAATGCGTGGTCTTGTCCTCGGGCCCGAAGGTCACGCTGAGGCCGCCGTCGGCGACGGCGGCGGAAAGGATCCTGGTGTCGGCGGGGATGTCCTGCAGGGTCACCAGGCGCTGGCCGTTCTGCGGCGAGCGGGTCTCGGGGTCCAGCGCATTGTCGCGCAGCCAGAGCGCATGGAAGCGCAGCCGCTGCCCGTCGTCCCAGGCGGCCGCCAGCGCCGCGCCGCCGTCGATCACCTCAACCGATTTCACCCGGACCATCGCGGCCTCCCCGCTGCTGCGATTGCGTGCCCATAATGGCAAGTCGCCGCGGCCGCGTCACCGGGGAAGAAAAGGCCGGCGAGGAGTCAGTCGACCACCTCGTAGATGCGCGCGCCGCTGGAATAGGCGACCATGAGCACCGCCATCTGCGGCCCGGCATTGCGGGTCTGGTGAACCGCCCCGGCCGGGATGAGCAGCGTCTCCCCCGCCGCCAGCCGAACCCAGTCGTCGCCGCAGCGCTGCTCGACGCTGCCTTCCAGCAGGTGCACCGCTTCGCTGCAATCCGGATG
>JBNKHC010000124.1:0-35137 GCA_050290145.1 Kiloniellaceae bacterium
ATGCGGCCCAGGGTATAGTTGCCCTTCTCGTTGGTCTTATTCACGGCTTCATAGAAGTCCTTCAGGTCGTCGGCGCGAACGTGACGGGCACGCCGACCTACGCGGTGCCATTGCCTCTTCAGACGCTGTGTGGGCCACGGCGCGATGTCGTCGGGGGCACGGTGTTGGGCGAAGCCCCAGACCGCCCGCAGCGCACGGAGGGCGCCGTCGGCGGTTGCCTCGCCGGGCTCCGATACGAATAGGCTAGGTCGGCTCTTGTTCCCCCGCCGGGCGGCGACCTCCCGCCGGATAGCGTGGAGCCGGTCCTCGATCATGTCCGGTGTGATCTCGCGCAGAGGCCTCTTGAGCCACGCCTTGAAGCGACCCTCGATGTTGTAGCGGTAGCTCGCTTGGGAGCGGGGCGCGAGGTTGCGGCTGGCCTCCAGATAGTCGTCTAGTGCGTCTTGCAGGTTCACCCCAGCGTAGCTCCGCGCCTTGGGGTCCTTCCCGGCCCGGAGGTCGAGGACCAGGTTGGCCGCGTCGACCCGGGCATCGTCCACCGTCTTGCCGGCGTTGTCGTAGTCCTCGACCCGGCCCAGGGTGATCCGGCGCTTCCGCCCGTTGACACTCCTTTGAACGACGTAAGTCTTCACCGCCGTGGTCCCCGAGCAGAGAACGCCGAAGCCCGGTTGCATCTCTTTGTGACCGCCGTCCCACCAGAGCACTTGCTTGCCGCTCGGATCGGGGGCCGGAAGCTTCGCGATGGAAGACTTCGTCAGCTTCATGGTTGGCATGGTTCTCTCCGAAATAACCGTTTCAGTTCTCCCGCGACCCGTGGGCCGCGAGGAAGAGTTATACGGTCTTCGGCATCGAACGTATATAAAAACTTCACAATTTCAATGTGTTATAGAGAGAGTTCGGGATCATAAGAGGTTATTTAATACCTCTTGAAACCCTATCGAAATTGATTCCTAATCTGTAGGTCGCAGGTTCGAATCCTGCCGGGGTCACCACCTCTAGCCTCCGAGACCGACCGAGCCATGAACGCCCTGCGCGTGATCCATCCTTACAAATACGAAGGCATGTGGGTCTTCGACGACGCCGAAGCGGGCCTGGTGAAGGAACCCTTCGTCGCCGGGGCGGACACGGTGATCGACCGCATGGTCGAGGCGATTCCCGACGCCGACAAGGGCTTCACCCTGGTGTTCTCGGACAAACCCTTCCCCGGCCACCAGGCCGCCTTCGAGTGGCGCCGGGAGGAGTATGAGGGCAACTGGTACTACAGCCCCGACCTGGACATGGAGGGCTGGCTCTGCCCGGCCCTGTTCAAATATTTCGAGACAGCGCCGGCGAAGCTCTACGCACAGTTCAAGCCGAAGCAAACCTGATCAACGCCGAGCGACCGGGAGATCTCGCCATGGCCCTCGACCCCTATGCCGTCGCCAGCGCCGCGGAGGAGATCGAGGCGGCCTTCGGCGGCCTCGCGCCGCCGGGCGACGACGCCCTGCTGCATCCGCAGTGCCGGGACGACAGCGACATCGCCGAGTTCTACGGCGCGCCGCGCTGGCAGGACCTGCCGGGCGACTTCCTGGTCCGCAACTATGCCGCGCCCTCCTTCTTCAGCGCCGCGGGCTTCTGCTACTACCTGCCGGCCTTCATGCTGTGGTCGCTCAAGAACGCCGAGAGCCCGGAATACCTGGCCGAGGCGACCCTGCGCGCCTTCGACCCCGGCGTGGCCGGAGACCCGCTGCACGACTTCGCGGTGTCCAAGTTCGCCCTCTTCGATGCCGGCCAGCGCCGGGCGGTGGTGGCCTTCCTGGAGGCCTTCCGCGGCGAGGCCGATCTGGGCGCGATCGCCGAAGCGGCATTGAAGTACTGGAAATGACAGACCGGGCGGCCGCCGATCCGCGCTAGACTTCCAGCGTGCAACAGCGCGAGGCCGACCCGTGATGAAGACCGAAGTGACCTTCCGCTCCGAGCGTTTCCGCCCCTATCTGCCCGAGGCCTGCCAGGTCAATCCCGGGCGCTACGGCGCCGAGCTGGCCTACTGGCTGTCGCGGGAGCTGGCCGGGCGCGGGGTCGTTACCTCCTACCCCAACTTCGAGGACTGGGGCTGGTTCCTGGAATACATCACGGATTCCGGCGAGGAATACTGGCTGTGCTGCGGCAACGAGGAGGACAGCGCCGACGACTGGGTCTGCTTCCTGGAGCCCAAGGGCCGCGGCCTCTTCGGCCACAAGAAGGCCGTGCCGGAACACGCGGCCCCGCTGATGGAGGCGCTGGACCAGGTGCTGGAGGCCGAACCCGGCGTCGGGGAACTGGCCTGGAGCGAGCCGCCGGGAGAGCCGGACTAGGCCCGCCCCGCCGCGCGCGCCCACACAGCGCGAGCGGCGCGACAACTTGACCGCAGACGGCGCCGGGGCGGCCCGCTAAGCTCCCGGCCATGCGTTGTCTCTGGATCCTGCTCGGCCTGCTGGGCCTCGCCGCCGTGGCGCTGAGCGCCTACGGCAGCCACGGCACCGCCTTTGCCGACGCCGACCACCAGCGCGTCTTCGAGGCCGCGGTGCGCTACCACCTGGCGCACCTGCCGGCGCTCGGCCTGGCCGCGCTCATCGGCAGCCTGAACCCGGCAAGCGCAAAGCGCGCCGGGATCGCCGGGGCGCTGTTCGTCGCCGGTATGGCCCTCTTCTGCGGCTCGCTCTACCTCAAAGGGCTCGGCATCGCCGAGCTGACCAACCCCACGGCGCCGCTCGGCGGCGTCCTGATGATGGCCGGCTGGCTGGCGCTGGGCTGGGCCGGCCTCGGCCTGCTGCGGCGCTGAGGCGCCGCGTCCCGGCCCCCTCGTCTTCCCCCCTCTCTCGTCAAGACGGGGCCGCTCTGCTATAGAGCCCCCGCAATTTCAGGACATCGCCGCCCCCGGGCATTCGGCGGGCGGCAAGACAGACGAGAGGAACGCAGTTATGGACGTGAAGGGGCTTGCAGCGATCGTGACCGGCGGCGGATCTGGCCTGGGCGCGGAGACCGCCCGGCACCTGGCGGCGGCCGGGGCCAAGGTGACGGTGCTGGACGTGAACGTCGAGGCCGTCGAAGAGGTGGCCAAGGAGATCGGCGGCCTGGGTCTCGCCTGCGACGTGGGCAGCGCCGCAGCGGCGGAGACCGCGGTGGCCGAGGCCCGCGCCGCCCACGGCCCCTGCCGCGTGCTGGTCAACTGCGCCGGCATCGCTCCGGCCAAGCGCATCGTCGGGCGCGACGGCCCCATGCCGCTGGAGAACTTCGAGCAGGTCATCCGCATCAACCTGATCGGCAGCTTCAACCTGCTGCGCCTGGCCGCCGCCGACATGCTGGGCAACGACCCGGTGAACGCGGACGGCGAGCGCGGCGTGATCATCTCCACCGCCTCCATCGCCGCGGTCGAGGGCCAGCTGGGCCAGGTCGCCTATGCCGCCTCCAAGGCCGGCATCATGGGCATGATGCTGCCGGCGGCGCGCGAGTTCGCCAAGAACGGCGTGCGCGTGCTGACCATCGCGCCGGGCCTGATCGGCACGCCGCTGCTGCTGAACATGCCCCAGGAGGTGCAGGACAACCTGGCCGGCCAGGTGCCCTTCCCGCACCGCTTCGGCCACCCGGCCGAGTACGCCAAGCTGGTCATGCACATCTGCGACAACACCATGCTGAACGCGGACACCATCCGCCTGGACGGCGCCATGCGGATGCAGTGAGGCTCCGACTGCCATGCTCGGGCTCGTCCCGAGCATCCAGGGCAGCCCTCCGCAGCGGTTGCCCCCGGGACCCTCGGGACAAGCCCGAGGGTGACGGGCTGAGTTCAGGGGCTGAGTTCAGGGGGCTGAGTTCAGGGGGCTGAGTTCAGGGGGCGTCGCGCCCCCACCTCCTCACTCCCCCGCGAATTTGTCGATGCGCCTGGCGAGCGTCACGTCGAGGTCGGAGAGGCCGTCGCAGTCGTGCGTCGTTAAGGTGATCTCTACCCTGTTGTAAACGTTGAACCACTCGGGGTGGTGGTTGAGCTTCTCGGCCGCCAAAGCAACCCGGTTCATGAAGCCCCAGGCCTGGTTGAAGGTCTTGAACTGGAATGTTTTTTTTAAGGCGTCCCGGCCCTCCACCGGAGCCCAGCCGGGCAGCTCCTCCTGCAAGGCAGCGCGGGCCTCGTCGCTTAACCCTTCCGCCATCAAGACCTCCCGAAAAACGAAATCACTCAAGTAAGGTTAACCGAAGTTGACTCTGCTTGGACTCCCGGTCAAGCCGCGCTAGGGTGGCCTCAACAGGACGCGAATTGGGAACGGTTATGGCACAAATGCACGATGTCGGGCGTCATACGACACCGCCAGAAACCCAGCACTTGGAAGCGCTGGCCCGGGAGGCTTATGCCGAAATCCCGGAAGAGCTGCGCCAGGCGCTGGGCAACGTGGTGATCCGCGTGCTCGACTTCCCCGACGACGACACGCTGGAGGAGATGGACTGCGAGTCGCCCTTCGATCTGCTGGGCCTCTACCGCGGCGTCGACCTGCGGCGCAAGTCGACGCTGGACGTTCCCGACGACCTGGACATGATCTACCTCTACCGCCGCCCGATCCTGGACTACTGGTGTGACAGCGGCGAGGATCTGGCCGAGGTGGTCAAGCACGTGCTGGTGCACGAGATCGGCCACCACTTCGGTTTCTCCGACGACGACATGGACCGCATCGAGCGCACGGTCTGAGCGCCTATCCCTAGTGCAGGGAACGACGGCCCGCCTTTCGGCGGGCCGTTTTTCGTTCGGGGGCGACGCACCCCCTTTTCCGTTTTCCCACTGTCACCCTCGGGCTTGACCCGAGGGTCCATGGGCATGCTCGGCGCCCAGCCTCTCACATGGATCCTCGCATCAAGTGCGAGGATGACAAGTGGAGGTACGGCAGAGGCCGTGCGCCCCTTCCTGCTCTACGCCGGACAGCAGCCCCGGCGCTGGAACAGGTGGCGGCTGCGCAGCAGGCGCAGGCAGAGGCCGGAGAGCAGCAGCGCGGCGAGGCGCCGGGCGGACGTCTTCCTGCACATGGCGCTCATCCTTCCGCCGCGACGAAGCCGAGGGCCTGCCTGGCCGTGCGCAGGGTGTGCTTGCGCTTCAGGGGCTCGTTGAGGAAGCGGTTCACCGCCGCCAGCATCACCGGCACCCAGGGCGCGTCGGGGGCCGCCGTCACCTCGGCCTTCACCGCCGTGAGCAGCTTCACCAGGTGGATCGAGACGATGTACTCGAAGCGGCCGTGGTCCAGCAGACCTTTCAGCCCGTTGTCCAGGAAGGCTTGCGGGTCCTCGACCTGCCAGGGCGATTCGTCGAGGGTCTTGTCGACGAAGCCGGCGTTGCGGCCGACGAAGCAGGCGATCTGCAAGAGGCCCTGAGGCCAGAGCTGCGGGTGGCGGCCGCAGAGCGTGCGCACCGCGTTGGCGAAGGTGATGGCGTGGGTGAAGTCGAGCCAGTTCACGTTGTGCGAGACCGGCTTGTCGCTGGCGAACATGATCTCCATGTCGAAGTGCAGGAACTGCCAGCAGGCGGCGCCCAGGAGCGCGTCGTAGACCGCGCGGCGGTCGCCCGAGGAGGCGTTCACCCGCGCCAGCACCTTGGGCACCGAAAGGCCCAGCAGATCCTGCGCCGCGATCGGTTCCCTGCCCGCGCCGTCCCAGGCCGCCAGGGCGGGCCCATAGGCGCGGAACTCCGGGATCAGGTCCTCGCGCGTCGCATAGACCAGGGAGCGCAGGAGGCTGAGCAGCAGCGGCTCGGCGGACTCCGCCCCCAGGCGGTCGAGGAGCTCGCCGGTCTTCTGCACATAGATGGCGGCATGGCCGAAGTTCTGGTAGTGGGCCAGCGCCGCCTCGGCCAGCGGCCCCTCCAGGTCGCGGAAGGTCAGGCCCGCAGTCAGCGCGCCGCGCAGGCGGGCGACGGCGGCGGCTTCGTCCTCCGCCTCGATGGCGGCGACGAAGGCCTCGGCATCGTAGGGCAGGCTTTCTTTCGCGTAGGGATAGGCAGGCTCGCGCAGCGTGTCCCAGGCCAGGTGGCCGACGATCTCCACCAGCGGCACCAGGCGCTCGGCCTCGCCGGCGGCATAGTCGTCACGCAGGGCCAGCCAGTCGGCGGCACCCCCTTGCGCGTGGCTGCAGCCGTACTCGAAGCGCTCGGCGGTCCAGGCGAAGGCGGCGCGCAGCGCGTCCAGCGGGTCGGCGCCAGCCTTCTGCAGGCGGGAAATCTCGCGCGCCATGCGGTCGTACTCGTGGCGGCGGAAGGAGTCGCGCAGGCTGTTCAGCGCCGCGGCCGCGACCTCCTCGGCCGGCGGGTCGGCGATGTCGATCCAGACCTCGCCGTCGATGACCTGCACCGGATAGCGGCGCAGCTTGTCGCCGCCCACCAGGGTCTCACCCCCGGCCAGGTCGAATTTCCAGTTGTGCCAGTTGCAGGTGAGGATGCAGCCGCCCCCTTTCGGATCAGGGTCGAGGCTGCCTTCCATCAGAGGATAGCCTTCGTGCGGGCAGCGGTTGTTGCAGGCGTAGACGCCCTCCGCATCGGCGAAGACGGCGATCTGCTTGCCCTCGGCCTTGAAGAGGTGGCGGCCTTTTTCGAGCAGCTCTTCCAGAGGGGCGACATGAACCAGCGACGCGGCGCTTTCCTGCGGCAGAGCCATGGGAAATCTCCTCTACCTACTTTCGAAAGTATTTTCTTTCAAAACACCCTAGGCCTGCGTCTTGTGTTTCTCAAGAAAAAACTTTAGAAAGACTCCATGAGCAACCGTAACGCCATTCCCGCGGAGAAGCGCAGCCGCCGCGCCCTGATCGACAGCCTGAAGCAGGACGGCCCGCAGGACGCCACCAGCCTGGCCCGGCGCCTGGGCGTCTCTGCCATGGCGGTGCGCCAGCACCTCTACGACCTGGAGGCCGAGGGCCTGGTAACCCACGAAGCCGAAGCCCGACCGGTAGGACGGCCGGCCAAGCTCTGGGCGCTGACCGCCGCCGCCGACCGCTTCTTCCCCGACGGCCACGCGGATTTCACCGTCGGCCTGATCAACTCCATGAGGCAGGCTTTCGGGCCCGAGGGCCTGGACAAGCTGCTGCAGATCCGCGCCAGGGAGCAGACAGCCACCTATCGCGCACAGATCGACAAGCAGCCGAGCCTGCCGAAGAAGCTGCAGGCGCTGGCCGAGATCCGCACCGCCGAGGGCTACATGGCCGAGGTGCAGAAGGCGGGCGGCGGCTACCTGCTGGTCGAGAACCACTGCCCGGTCTGCTCTGCCGCGGCGGCCTGTACCGGCCTGTGCAACATGGAGCTGGAGGTCTTCCGCAAGTCGCTGGGCCGCGACTTCAAGGTCGAGCGCAGCGACCACATCCTGGCCGGCGCGCGGCGCTGCGCCTACCTGGTGACGCGCAAGGGCTAGCCGACATCCCCTCACCCTCCCGCTTCGCCGGCCCCTCCCTCTCACCTGGTGGGAGAGGGTTGCGCAGGCTTGGTGAGTGAAGCGAGCCCAGCCGAAGCTGGATGAGGGGGAATCTGGCGTTACCCCACCAAGCGCTTCACCCGCTTGCGCAGCTCGGGCAGCAGCTCTCTCTCGAACCAGGGATTCTTCTTCAGCCACGCGGTATTGCGCCAGCTCGGGTGCGGCAGGGGCAGGAAGTCCGGCAGATAGTCGCGCCAGTGGCGCACCGTCTCGGTCAGGGTCTTCTGACGGCGTTTGCCCAGGTAGTGCTTCTGCGCGTACATGCCGACCAGCAGGGTCAGTTCCACCTTGGGCAGCCCGGCGCGCAGCGGCGCGTGCCACAGCGGCGCGCATTCCGGTCGCGGCGGCTTGTCGCCGCCCTTGGCGTCGACGCCGGGATAGCAGAAGCCCATGGGCACGATGGCCACCTTGGTCTCGTCGTAGAAGACGTCGGCGGGGATCTGCAGCCATTCGCGCAGCCGTTCGCCGGAACGGTCGTTCCAGGGAATACCCGTCTCGTGCACCCGGGTGCCCGGCGCCTGGCCGACGATCATGAGCCGCGCCGAGGAGGCCGCACGCAGCACCGGGCGCGGGCCCAGCGGCAGGTGCCTTTCGCAGACCCGGCAGGCGCGCGCCGCGGCGACGATCTCCTGCAGTTCCCGCTCGGGCGATTTACCAGCCATCTTTCAGGATCTTGTCGACGTAGGCCGGCACCTCGACGCTGGCCGGGCCGTGGTGACGCTCGGCGAAGAGGGTCGAGCCTTCGGAAGGCTCCAGGTTCAGTTCCACCGTATGGGCCCGCCCGCCCGCCCGCGCCTCGGCGACGAAGCCCGCCGCCGGGTAGACGTTGCCGGAAGTGCCGATGGAGATGAAGAGGTCGCAGTCGGCCAGCGCCTCGTAGATGCGATCCATCTCGAAGGGCATCTCGCCGAACCAGACCACGTTAACGCGCAGCGTACCCTCGGCCCCGCAGGCCGGGCAGAGGCTGTCGCGGCTCATGGGCTCACGCCAGGGGCTGGCCACGCCGCAGACCAGGCAGCGCGCCTTCAGCAGCTCGCCGTGCATGTGGATGAGGTTCTTCGAGCCCGCGCGCTCGTGCAGGTCGTCGATGTTCTGGGTGACCAGCAGCACCTCGCCGGGCCACTCGGCCTCCAGGCGGGCGAGCGCGGCGTGGGCCGCGTTGGGCTGCACATCCGCCGTCAGCAGGGTGTCGCGGCGGTGGTTGTAGAAGGCGTCGACCCGTTCGGGGTCACGGGCGAAGGCCTCCGGAGTCGCCACATCCTCGATGCGCACGCGCGCCCAGAGCCCTTCCGGGTCGCGGAAGGTGTCGAGCCCGGATTCCTTGGAGACCCCCGCTCCTGTCAGAATAACGATACGCCGGCTATCCATACCTGTGCGACGGCACTGCTGCCCACTGGCCTCTTGCTGAAGGCGCGCGCGGGGCGCGCGGTTGCGTGACGCGAGGGGCGATGATAGACGAAACCCTGGCCCGGGAAACACCCACATCGTCGTTACCGGCGGATTCGCCATGGGCCGCACAGCGTTGGAGGACGCGTGACCTACAAGATTCTCACCGTCTGCACCGGCAACATCTGCCGCTCGCCCTCGGCCGAGGTCATCCTGCGCGACCACCTGGCCGCCGCCGGCCTGGGCCAGGCCGTCGAGGTCGATTCCGCCGGCACCTTCGACTACCACGTCGGCGACCCGCCCTCGGAACCGGCCGTCCGCCTGGGGGCCAGGCGCGGCTACGACCTCTCGCCCCTGCGCGCGCGCGAAGTGACGCTGCAGGACTTCGCCACCTTCGACCTGATCCTGGCCATGGACCGCGGCCACCTGCGCAGCCTCACCGCCCTGCAGCCGCCGGAATCGATCAGCCGCCTCAGCCTCTTCCTGGAAGTGCTGCCGGAGGCCGGCCTCGACGTGGCCGACCCCTACTACGGCGGCGACGCCGACTACCTGGCCATGCTCGACGTCATCGAAGCGGCAGCCCCCGCCTGGGTCGCCCGGCTGCGCGAAGAGCTGTCGGAACGGGCATGACTCTGGGCGCGGCGGTGGCGGCGGTCTGCGGAGCAGAGCCGACGCGCGCCACGCCGCTGATCGGCGGCTGCATCGCCGAGGTCTACCGCCTGGACTTCGAAGACCGCCCGCCTTTGGTCGCCAAGGTCGCCGCGCAGGGCGGCCTCGCCGTCGAGGGCTTCATGCTCGACTACCTGGCGGAAAAGTCAGCCCTGCCGGTCCCCGCGACGCGCCACGTCAGCGAAGAGCTGTTGCTCATGGACTACGTCGAGCACGGGCCCGGGCACGGCGCCGCCGCCGAGGTCGACGCCGCCGAGCGCCTCGCCGCGCTGCACGGCATCACCGCGCGGGAGTTCGGCTTCGAGCGCGACACCGTGATCGGCGCCCTGCCGCAGCCCAACCCCTGGACCGAAAACTGGTGCGATTTCTTCCGCGAGCAGCGCCTGCTGGTGATGGGCCTCATCGCGCGGGAGTCCGGGCGCCTGCCGGCGGAGACCCACCGCCACCTGGAGCGCTTCTGCCTGCAGCTCGAGAACTTCATCGATCAGCCGCCGGCCCCCGGCCTGGTGCACGGCGACGTGTGGAGCGGCAACGTGCTGTTCGCTGAAGACCGCATCGCCGCCTTCATCGATCCGGCGCTCTACTACGCCGATCCGGAGGTGGAGATCGCCTACATCGAGCTGCTGTCGACCTTCGGCGCCGCCTTCCACCGCCGCTACCGCGAGCTGAGGCCGCTGCGGCCCGGCTACGACGAAGGCCGGCGCGACGTCTACAACCTCTTCCCGCTGCTGGTGCACACGGAGATCTGTGGACCCCCCTATGCGCAAATGGTGCAGGACATCCTGAGCCGCTACGGCTAGATAGGAGGATGACGAACGTTTCCAGCAACGCCGCCGCCGAGGAGCGGATCGGCTTCGGCATCGGCTGTGCCGTGGTCGGCATGCTCGGCATGTCGGTCATGGATACCTGCGCCAAGTTCCTGGGCGAGGGCTATGCCATCAGCCAGGTGATCCTGGCACGCAACGGCATCGGCGCCGTCGCGATTCTCGCCTACGTGGTCATCAGCGGTGCCGGCCTGGCCAGCCTCAGGCCCCGGCGGCCCGCCCTGCTGACCCTGCGCAGCCTGCTCAATATCGCCGCCGCCTTCCTGTTCTTCACCGGCCTGCGCTACATGCCCCTGGCCGACGCCTTCGCCATTGCCTTCGCCGCGCCGCTGTTCATCACCGCGCTGTCGGTGCCGGTGCTGGGCGAGCAGGTCGGAGTCCGCCGCTGGGCCGCGGTCATCGTCGGCTTCATCGGCGTGATGGTGGTGGTGCAGCCCGGCACCTCAAGCTTCCGCATCGAGGCCCTGCTGCCGCTGGGCGCGGCGCTGGCCTACGCCGTCTCCATGCTGCTGGGGCGCAAGCTGACCCGCGATCTCTCGACCGCCTCGATCATGTTCTGGCCCAGCCTCGGTGCCGTGCTGGTGACCGCGGTGATGATGCCCGCCCAGTGGCAGACCCCCGGCCTGCCGGACGCCGGGGTCTTCCTGCTGATGGGGGTCATCGGCACCGCCGGCATGTCGCTCATCACCCAGGGCTACCGCCATGCCCCGGCGGCGGTCATCGCGCCCTTCGATTACACGGTGCTGGTCTGGGGCGTCATCTTCGGCTGGGCCATCTGGCGCGATATCCCCGCGCCCAACGTCTGGGCCGGCGCCGCCGTCCTGGTCGCCAGCGGCCTCTACATCCTGCACCGCGAGACCCGCAAGCCCAAGCCGGTGCAGCCGCCGGCCGGCCCCCTGGGCCCGACCTCCTGAGCCGCCGCCCCAGGACGCCGCCCCAGGACGCCGCCTAGTCCAGCGGGTAGACCGCCTCGGGCGAATAGATCGCGCCTTCGTGGGAGAGGTAGCTGGAATAGAGCGTGAAGTCCGCCACCTCGAAGGGGGGCGCGCGGAACATGGAGCGCTGGGCGAAGTAGTCCTTCAGCCGATCCCCGGGATGCGACTTGAAGCGCGCCAGGGTGACGTGCGGCTTGAACTTGCGCTTTTCCGGCGGCTGGCCGGCGCGCTGCAGCGCCTGCTCGATCTTGGACTGCAGACGCTCCAGCGTCTCGTTGGCCTCGACCCCGACCCAGACCGAGCGCAGGCGGCGGTCGTCACCGAAGTCCCCCACCCCGGCCAGGGTCAGCGGAAAGCGCTGGCAGCGGATGCCGGAGAGCGCTGCGTCGATATCCTCGGCCTCGTCGCCGTCCACCTCGCCGATGAAACGCAGGGTGAGGTGCAGGTTATCCGGCGCGACCCAGCGCGCCCCCGGCAGGCCGCAGGCGAGGCCGGAGAGGCTGTCGCGCAGGTCGTCGGGCAGGGAGATGGCTACGAAGAGTCGCATGGCTGGGCAGGTACCTGTCTAAGGAGGGGCCGCGAGGGCCCCAGAATCAAACGACAATCAAACGAGAAAGCGCCGGCCGGGCCAGCCGCGCGGAGAACGCGCCTCAGGGGCAGGGATAGGTGTAGACCTTGTGGATCGCCTCGACGGCTTTCAGCGTTTCCTCGTCCAGGGTCACTTTGGCAGCCCCGATGTTGGTCTTCAACTGCGCCATTTTCGTGGCGCCGATGATGGCCGAGGTGAGGAAGGGCCGCGACAGCACGAAAGCCAGCGCCAGCTGCGCCGGGTCGAGGCCCCGCTCCCTGGCCAGCCCGACATAGGCCGCCGTCGCGGCGTCGGCCTGCGGTCCCTGGTAGCGGGTGTTGTCCGGCCAGAGGGTGCGGCGCGCGCCTTCCGGCCACTGGCCGCCCAGGTACTTGCCGGTCAGCGTGCCGGCGGCCAGCGGCGCATAGGCCAGGAGGCCGAGATTCTCGCGCATCGCGATCTCGGCCATGCGGGTCTCGAAGCTGCGGTTGAGGAAACTGTAGGGGTTCTGCACTGAGACCATGCGCGGGCCCTTGCCCTGCTCCGCCGCGGTGAGGAAGCGCATGGCGCCCCAGGGGTTCTCGTTGGACAGGCCGACGTGGCGCACCTTGCCGGCCTTCACCACCTCGTCCAGGGCCTCCAGGGTCTCCTCGATCGGCGTCTCCTCGGCCCCCGCCTCGTGCTGGTAGGCCAGGCTGCCGAAGTCATTGGTGGCGCGGTCCGGCCAGTGCAGCTGGTAGAGGTCGATGTAGTCGGTCTTCAGCCGCTTCAGGCTGGTCTCCACCGCGGCGGTGATGTGCTTCCGGTTGAAGCGGGTCTCGCCGCCGCGGATGTAGTAGAAGCGCTTGGGACTGGGGCCGACAATCTTGGAGGCGATGACCACCTTGTCGCGGTTGCCGCGCGCGGCCAGCCAGTTGCCGATGATCTCCTCGGTGCGCCCGTAGGTGTCTTCCTTGGGGGCCACGGGATACATCTCGGCGGTATCGATGAAGTTCACGCCCTGGTCGAGGGCATAGTCCATCTGCTCGAAGCCTTCCTCCTGGCTGTTCTGGATGCCCCAGGTCATGCTGCCCAGGCAGATGGCGCTGACCTTGATGCCGGTGCGGCCGAGCGGACGGTATTCCATGGTGTTCCCCTTCAGGCAGAAAACGGCGCCGCGAGACCTCGTCGCGAGGGCGGCGCCGGAACAGAGACTTCGTTAAAGCAGCAGCGTGAGCACGCCGGTGTAGCCGTAGAGCCGGTTGTTGCTGATCTCGCCGTTGGCGAAGAAGCCGGTGAGCGGCATATCCCCGAACGTCTCGCGGATCAACCTCAGCTCTTCGGAATGCGGGCCGAAAAGATGGCGCCCGCGCGCCACGCAGGAGAAATACAGCGCCCCGCGCGGCGCACCGCCGGCGCGCTCGCGCAGGTCCTCCAGCATGCGTTTCAGGTCGGCGCGCGCGGTCTGGTGGTCACGCCGGCAGAAGCCCAGGCGATCGCCGGTCTGAACCTCGGCGCCGACCTGCAGCCAGCCGCGGTCGAGGTCGAGGCCGATCAGGTTGCGCACCAGGTAGTCGCCGGTGTCGCTGCCGGGGATCGGCAGGGCGGCGAAGATGTAGCCGCCGATACGGCGCAGGTCGCGGGCCAGCAGTTCGCCGATGTCCTCGCGCAGCACCTCGAGCGCCGGCCGCCCGTCGAGCGCGCTGACGATGCCGGGACCTTCGGCCGACGTCACCTCGTGGTCGCCGCCGATCGGCGTGCAGCCCTGGGAAAGGCCGGTCACCACCATCTGCTCGGAACTCAAGAGCACGCCGGAGACGCCGCCCTCGCCCAGGTCGCCGGCGACCTGGGGAAAGCCGTCGGTCGAGGCGGTGAGGCCACCGACCAGAAAGGACGAGGTCGCCTCGGCCAGGCCCTCGACGATCTCGGCGACGGCCGGGTTGCGCGGGTCGCCGTGCACCACGCCCAGCATCGGCCGGTGCTGGGTGATCCAGGTGCCGTGGACGCGGGAGAAGCCTTCCAGACCGCCGCTGTGCGGGGCGGCGGTGACCGGCGCGAAGGTGCGGAAGCCCTCCTCCGGCAACGCCGCGACCAGCAGGGAGAGGGCCGGGCGGTCGTAGAACTCGATGCCGTTGGCCACCACCCCTTCGCCGACGGTGCCGATCCAGTGCTGGATGCCGCTGCGTTCGCGCAGGAAGGTGACGATGCTGCCCAGGCTGTCCGACAGCGAGTCGGTGGCGTAGACGAAGCCGAGGTTGGCGCCCGCCGGCAGCTCGCCCAGCGCTTCCAGGCAGCCCTTCACCAGGGCGCCCCAGGCGCCCGGCGAGGCCTCTTCGGATTCCTCCAGCGCCGCGTAGGCCGCCTTGTAGCGTCCGGCGCGCTGGGCACCACTTTCCAGGGGAGTGGAAGCGACCATGCGCGGCGCCTCAGTTGCCGGCATCCGGCCGTTCGGCCAGATCGCGGGCTTCGAGCAGCCGGACCACGTGCGGGGTGATGCGCTTGACGATCTCCGCCACGCCCTCGCCATTGGGGTGGATGCCGTCCGCCTGGTTCAGGGACGGCTCCATCGCCACGCCGTCCAGGAAGAAGGGATAGAAGGGCGCGTCGTACTTCGCGGCCAGGCGCGGATAGACGGCGTTGAAAGCCTCGCCGTATTCGCGGCCCAGGTTGGGCGGCGCCAGCATCCCGGCAATGAGCACCGGCAGCCCCTCCGCGGTGAGGCGGGCCATGATGGCGTCCAGGTTGTCGAAGGTGGCCTGCGGGTCGAGGCCGCGCAGGCCATCGTTGGCGCCCAGTTCCAGGATCACCGCGTCGGGGTCGTCGGCCAGCGCCCAGTCGAGCCGCGCGAGGCCGCCGGCGGTGGTATCGCCGGAGTTGCCGGCGTTCATCACCTCCACGTTCAGGCCCTCGGCCCGGAGCGCGGTTTCCAGCTGCTCAGGAAAGGTTTCGCCTGCCGGCAGGCCGTAGCCGTGGGTCAGGCTGTCGCCGTAGGCCATGAGGCGCAGCGGCTCCGCCGCCGCCGCCGCACCGCCCGCGACCAGGACGGCCAGCACGGCAAGCACCCGGCCCGTCGTTCGCAAGCAAGCGGTCTGTCGGGAAAAACGCATTCTGCTCCCTGTTGCGGAGGTGGCCGCCCCCAGGCGCGGGGGCGCGCGGGGTCTTGTCGGAGGAACCCTGTCTTTTCAAGAGGTAAGGCCTGAGCGCCCGCGGATCAAGCCGCCCGCCGCCGCCTGTCCCTTTCGCGCCGCCACCGCCGGCGGAGGCCAAAGCCCGGCGCAGGGGCCGCAACGCGTTGAAATTCCCGGCAATCGGGCCATATGGCTTCAAGGCCGTCTATTGGAAGGGACCATGAGCCTGAGCGATTCCTCCTCCGCCGCCCGAGATGCCTCCGCAGCCCCGCGGCCCGATCCCGAAAACGCCATGATCGCCCTGGAAGGGGTGGAACTCACCCTGCCCTCGGCGGCCGGGCCGGTGCACATCCTGCGCGGGCTGGATCTCAGCGTCGGGCGCGGCGAGACGGTGAGCGTGGTCGGCCCCTCGGGCTCCGGCAAATCCTCCATGATGATGATCATCGCCGGGCTGGAGCGCGCCAGCAAAGGCGAGGTCGTGGTCGGCGGCACCCGCTTCAACGGCCTGGACGAGGATTCCCTGGCCCGCTTCCGCCGCGATGCCGTGGGCATCGTGTTCCAGGACTTCCACCTGGTGCCGACCATGACGGCGCTGGAGAACGTCGCCATCCCGCTGGAGTTCGCCGGCCGTGCCGATGCTTTCGAGCGCGCCGCCGAATGCCTGGAGGCGGTCGGCCTGGGTCACCGCCTGACCCACTATCCCGGCCAGCTGTCCGGTGGCGAACAGCAGCGCACGGCGCTGGCCCGCGCCTTCGCAGCCGGCCCCGACCTGCTGCTGGCCGACGAGCCGACCGGCAACCTGGACGGCGAGACCGGCCAGCAGATCATCGACCTGCTGTTCCACCTGCAGGCCGACCACGGCACCACCCTGGTGCTGATCACCCACGACCCGCAGCTCGCCGAGCGCTGCGCCCGCTCGGTGAAGCTGCTCGACGGCCTCATCGTCGGCGACGTCAGCAACGGCGGCGGCGGGCCCGGAAGCATTCCCTCTTGACCTCGATGGCGCAGAGCGGCGCCGCCGGCGCGGCCGCGCCCAGGCAGAGCCCCTGGCCGCTGGCCCTGCGCCTGGCGCGGCGCGAGCTGCGCGGCGGCCTCAAGGGCTTCCGCATATTCCTCGCCTGCCTCACCCTGGGCGTCACCGCCGTCGCCGGCGTCGGCTCGGTCTCCGAGTCGATGCTGGCGGGCCTGCAGCGCGACGGGCGCATCCTCTTGGGCGGCGACATGGACCTGCGCCTCACCCACGTGGCGGCCAGCCCCGAGCAGCAGGCCTTCATGGACAGCCGCGCCGATGTCTCGCGCGTCGCCGAGATGCGCGCCATGGCGCGCGGCCAGGCGGAAGACTCGCGCCGGGTGCTGGTCGAGCTGCGCGCCGTCGATAACCTCTATCCGCTGTTCGGGGCCGTCGAGATGACCCCGGCGCCGGGTATTCCCGCCGACCTCGATGCGGCCCTGGCCAAACAGGACGGCGGCCATTGGGGCGCGGTGATCGACCGCAGCCTGCTGCGCCGCCTGGAGGTCGAACCCGGCGCCCTGGTGCGGGTCGGCGACATCGACTACCGCGTCGCGGGGGTGCTGGAGCGCGAACCCGACCGCACCTCGCGCGCCTTCACCCTGGGGCCCACCTTCATGGTCGCCCATGACAGCCTGGCCGACACCGGGCTGGTGCAGCCCGGCAGCCTGATCCAGCACCACTACCGCCTGCGCCTCGATCCGGGGGTGAGCGCCACCGCCATGCGCGCCGCTCTGGGCAAGGCCTTTCCGGAGGCCGGTTGGCGCATCCGCGACACCACCGAAGCCGCCCCCGGCATCGGCCGTTTCATCAACCGCCTGACCCTCTTCCTCACGTTGGTCGGCCTCACCGCGCTGCTGGTCGGCGGCGTCGGCGTCGGCAACGCGGTGCGCAGCTACCTGGACGGCAAGACCGCGACCATCGCCACGCTGAAATGCCTGGGGGCGCCCGGCCGCCTGATCTTCCAGGTCTACATGGCGCAGATCCTGGCCCTCGCCCTGGTCGGCATCGTCCTCGGCCTGGTGCTCGGCGCCGCAGCCACCTATATCGCCGCCGGCGTGATCGGCGACACCCTGGGCTGGGAGGCCGAGCTGGGCCTCTATCCGCTGCCGCTGCTGACCGCCGCCGCCTTCGGCCTGCTGACCGCCGTCACCTTCTCGCTGTGGCCGCTGGCGCGCGCCCGCAGCATCGCCGCCGCCAGCCTGTTCCGCGATCTGGTGACCCCGGCCTCGGCCCGGGTGACCGCCGGCACGCTCGCGGCGCTGGGCGTCTTCGGCGGCCTGCTGGCGGGCCTCGCCATCCTCACCGCCGCCGACCAGCGCCTGGCGGTGTTCTTCGTCATCGGCGCCGTCGGCGCGCTGCTGCTGTTCCGCCTGGCGGCGCTGGGCATCATGACCCTGGCCCGCCGCCTGCCGCGTCCGCGCCGGCCCGGCCTGCGCCTCGCCCTGGCCAACCTGCACCGCCCCGGCGCGCCCACCGGCTCGGTGGTCATGTCGCTCGGCCTCGGCCTCACCGTGCTGGTCGCCATCGCGCTGATCGAAGGTAACCTCTCGCGCCAGGTGCGCCAGAGCCTGCCGGAGGAGGCGCCCGGCTTCTACTTCATCGACATCCAGCCCGACCAGGTCGCCGACTTCAACACCCTGGTCGCCGGTTTCCCCGGCGTCCACGAGATGCAGCAGATGCCGATGCTGCGCGGCCGCATCGCCGCGGTGAACGGCGTGCCGCCGTCCGAGCTGGAGATCCCCGGCGACGTGAAGTGGGTGTTCCGCGGCGACCGCGGCCTGACCTGGATGCGCGAGCCGCGCGAAATCGACAAGATCACCGCCGGCGAATGGTGGCCGCCCGACTACAACGGGAAACCGCTGGTCTCCCTGCACGACGAGGTCGGCCGCGCGCTGGGCATTGGCCCCGGCGACAGCCTGACCATCAACATCCTGGGCCGCGACGTGGAGGTGACCATCGCCAACCTGCGCGAGGTCGACTGGGCGAGCCTGACCATGAACTTCGTGATGATCTTCTCGCCCGGCCTGCTGGAGCGGGCGCCGCAGAGCCACATCGCCACGGTGAAGGCCGACGCCGGGGCCGAGGACGCGCTGGAGATCGCCGTCACCGACCGCTTCATCAACGTCTCCTCCATCCGCGTGAAGGAGGCCCTGGAGCAGGTCGGCGAGCTGATCGGCCAGATCGCCATCGCCGTGCGCGCCATCGCCGCCGTGGCCCTGGTGGCCGGCGTGCTGGTGCTGGCCGGGGCCGTCGCCGCCGGGCACCACCGGCGGGTCTACGACGCGGTGGTGCTGAAGGTGCTGGGCGCGACGCGGCGCAGCGTCGCCCAGACCTTCCTGCTGGAATACGGCCTGCTGGGCCTGGTCACCGCCGCCATCGCCGCGGCCGTCGGCACCCTGGCGGCCTTCCTGGTGCTGACCGAGGTCATGCGCGCCGATTTCGTTTTCCTGCCCGGCGCGGTCATCACCACCGCCCTGCTGGCCACCGCCATCACCGTGGGCTTCGGCTTCGCCGGCACCTGGCGCGCCCTGGGCCAGAAAGCCGCCCCCCTGCTGCGCAACGAATAGACCCGAAACCACAGGTCCATGCTGTGTTTTAGCGAATTGAATTCGCAGCAAAATTTACGCACAAGCCATGCGAAAATAGGGTTGATTCGGCCTCCCTGGCTGCCAATATTAGGTACGAGTTCTCTGGGTCGGCGCGGCCCGTTGACCGCGCTTACGAATGAAAGGGTTTTCTGATGGCACTCGGTGACCGCAGATACATGTCGCAGACTCAGGCGCAGACACGCGCCGGCGAGTACGATGAGGGTCTGCGCAAGTACATGCTGGGCGTGTACAACTATATGGCCGTAGCCATGGGCATCACCGGTCTGGTCGCCTTCCTGACCGCGCAGAGCCCGGCGATGCTGCAGACCATCTACGGCACGCCGCTGCAGTGGGTCGTCATGCTGGCGCCGCTCGGTTTCGTCCTGTTCCTGTCGATGCGCGTGCACAAGATGTCCGCCAGCGCGGCGCAGATCACCTTCTGGGCCTTCTCGGCCGTGATGGGACTGTCGCTGGCCTACATCTTCCTGGCCTACACCGGCGCGTCCATCGCGCGGATGTTCTTCATCACCGCCGGCGCCTTCGCGGGCCTCAGCCTGGTGGGCTACACCACCAAGAAGGACCTCTCCGGCATGGGCAGCTTCCTGCTGATGGGCCTGATTGGCATCATCATCGCCTCGCTGGTGAACATCTTCGTCGGTTCCGCCATGATCCAGTGGATCGTGTCGGTCGTCGGCGTGCTGGTCTTCGCCGGCCTGACCGCCTATGACACGCAGCAGATCAAGAACATGTACTACGCCGCCGACAGCGGCGAGGTCGCGACCAAGAAGTCGATCATGGGCGCCCTGCGCCTCTACCTGGACTTCCTCAACATGTTCCTCTTCCTGCTGCAGCTCTTCGGCAACCGCAACTAAGCGCCGCCGATCAGCTCCCGGAAAACGGGAAGACGAAATGCGAAGGCCCGGAACCTGGTTCCGGGCCTTTTGCTTTGACGGGGATCGCTGGTGCTCAGATGCAGCGCCCGCCGTCTACCTCCAGGGTGACGCCGGTCAGGAACGCGGCTTCGTCGGAAGCCAGGAAGGCGGCGGCGTGGGCGATGTCCTTGGGCGTGGAGAAGCGCCCCAGCGGGATCGTCGCCTCGAACTTCTTGCGGTTCTCCGGGCTGTCCGGCACGCCCATGAAGGTCTCCATCAAGGCCGTCTCGCCGATCACCGGGCAGATGGCGTTGACGCGGATGTTGTCCGGCGCCAGCTCCACCGCCATGGACTTGGTGAGCACGTTCACCGCCCCCTTGGAGGAGTTGTAGACCGTGAGGCCCGGGCGCGGCCTCAGCGCCGCCGTCGAACTGGTGTTGATGATGCAGCCGCCACCCTGGGCGCGCAGCAGGGGAATGGCCTCCAGCGCCGCCAGGTAGATGGCCTTCACGTTGACCGCGTAGATGTGGTCGAACTCCTCTTCGCTCACCTCGGTCATCGGCTTGTTCTTGTGAGAAACGCCGGCGTTGTTCACCAGCACGTCGAGGCGCCCGTAGGTGTCGAGCGCGGCGCGCATCATGGTCGCCACGTCGGCCTTGTCGGTGACGTCGGCCTTAAGGCCGATGGCCGCCCCGCCGTCGCGGTCGATCTCGGCCGCGACCGCCTCCGCCGCCGCGCCGTCGATGTCGGCCAGCACCACGCGCCCGCCCTCTGCCGCGAAGAGCCGCGCGATGCCCGCGCCGAAGCCCGATCCGGCGCCGGTGACCACGGCCACCTTTCCCTGAAGCCGCATGATCGATTCCTCCCGATAAAACAGTTTGCGTGGCCGCGGATCCGCGTCCGTGCCGTTAGGCACATTGAAGCACGATCAAGACGGCACCGCCATGGCTGCCCACCGCAGAAAGGTCGCAACCCTGAAGGCACAACTCCCGGACGGCGGCGGCACGGCTTCCTGCACCTTTCGGTGATGGACCTTGCGCCGCCGAGCAAGGATACTGTGAAGCAGGTTCCAGAATCCGGCCATTTCTTCAGTGGAGCAGCCGAGGCATGACGGCCTATGTGATCGCCCAATTCAACGTCACGGACTGCGACGGCTTCGAAGCCTACCGCCGGGCTGCACCCCCCGTTATCGAAGCCTACGGCGGACGCATGCTGGTAAGCGGCGACACCATCACCAGCGTCGAGGGCGAAACCGACCGTCCACGTATGATCGTGCTGGAGTTCCCCGACAAGGCCGCCGCCGAGCGCTTCTACAATTCCCCGGAATACCAGGAGATCCTGCCGCTGCGCCGCGACAACAGCGTCGGCACCGTCAGCATCGTCGAAGGCGGGCTCTGACTTTCTCCTGCGCGGCGCGCAGGGGCCGCTGCCGAAGACCCGACGCCCTAGAACGGGCTGTCGTCGAACCCGGGCGGAACCCAGCCGGCGTACCACTCCTCCAGCGGCACCATGTAGGCAGCGTGGCCGTTGTCCTCGAACCAGCTGTCCACCGCATAGGCCCGCCCGCTCCGCAGTTCGACGATGACGGCGGTCTGGTGCGGCCAGCCGTCGCTGCCGATCAGCGAGCCGCGCCCGGCCCAGCCTTCGATCCGGTGCCATCGCAGATAGCCGGCCTGCGCCAGCAGCGTCAGGTAGGTGGAGGTATTGGTGGTCTCGTCGTAGCAGTCGAACTGGCCGTCGAAGCCGGTCTCGCCGCCCCCCGAAACGCCGAAGGCATTGAGCGTGCCGCCGACATCCCTGGAGGTGCCGGCCCGGCGGCCCGTCGCAGCTTCGATCAGGCCGATCGCCGCGCCGATCCGGTCGCGCTCCTCGGCGGCGCTGGCCGCCGGCTCGGCGAAGAGGTCCGCCACCGGAGTCCACTCCTGCTCGGTGAAGTCGACCTGGCTGCGCAGGCGGCAGCCGTGGCCGTGGCAGACGGTGAAGGACTCGCGGCTGGCCCCGGCGACGCCGCGATCCGCCATCATCTGATCGTACTTGCCGCCCGGCGATGTACAGGCGCCGAGCAGCAGCGCCAGGCCGGCCGGCAGCAAAACGTGTCGGATACCCAAAGCTCTCCTCCCCCCAAACATCCTGGATATCGCAGCAGATTTAAGCATCAACCTGCGGTGGACGCAAAACACTGAGGCGTTACGCGGCGTCCTGCCTAAAGGGTCCCCATGACATCGGGGACGGGAAACAGCGGGGCCGGGGCCGGCAGCCCAAAGCTTCAGAGCAGGTTGTCGCTGAAGCCCGGCGGGCTCCAGCCGGCGCGCCAGTCCGCCAGCGGCACCACGTGGGCGGCGCGGCCGTTGTCCTCGAACCAGCTGTCGACGGCATAGGGCTCCTCGGTCTTCAACTCCTCGATGACAGCGGTCTGATGCGGCCAGGACCCGTCAAACATAATGCCGCGTCCGGCCCAGCCCTCGAGCTTGTGCCACTTCAGATAGCCTGCCTTGGCGAGCAGCGTCAGGTAGACCGAGGTGTTGGTGGTCTCGTCGACGCAGTCGAACTGGTCGTTGCCGCTCGTGGCGGTGAAGGTGCCGCCGCGGTCACTCGACGTGCCGGCCTTGGAACCCACCGCCGTCTCGAGAAGGCCGATGGCCGTGGCGATGCGGCCACGCTCGATGGCGGCGCTGGCCGCCGGCTCGGCGAAGAGGTCCGCCACCGGATCCCACTCCAGCTCGGTCAGGCCAACGTGCGAGCGCAGGCGGCAAGCATGCCCGTGGCAGATGGTGAAGGAGTCGAGCCTGGCCCCGGCGACCTCGCGATCGGCCATCATCTTGTCGTACTTGCCGGCGGGCGCGGTGCAGGCGCCCAGCGCGGCCACCAGCAGGCCGGCCAGCAGGAGCGGCGCTTTCACGGATCTGAAAGCCATGGTTCGGTTCCCTTCCGGTCCCCCAGAATCTTGCGGCGCAGAGTCACGCGGCGCATTTAAGCACCCGTCGCGCCCCAGCGCAAAATAACAGAGGTGTTACAGGGGTGCCGCAGGGCCGCCGCTTCATGCTTTAATCCCGGCCAAGACGTCAGAGATCACTGACAGACCAGAAACAGGGAGACCGCCCATGCGCTGGAGCAAGCGCCGCGAGGCTTTTCGCGCCATCTTCGCCGGGGACCGCTGTATCCACCCCGGCTCCGTCTTCGACCCGCTCTCGGCGCGCATCGCCCAGGAGGTGGGCTTCGAGGCCGGCATGTTCGCCGGCTCCGTCGCCTCGCTGACGGTGCTGGGCGCGCCCGACCTCATCGTGCTGACGCTCAGCGAGTTCGCCGGGCAGGCCTACCGCATCAACCGCGCCGCCGAGCTGCCGCTGATGGTCGACGCCGACCACGGCTACGGCAACGCCCTCAACGTCACCCGCACGGTCGAGGAGCTGGAGGCCGCCGGCGTCGCCGGGCTGTCCATCGAGGACACGGCGCTGCCGCAGCCTTTCGGCGCGGCGGGCAAGACGCAGCTGATCTCCGTCGAGGAAGGCGCCGGCAAGATGCGCGCGGCGCTCGCCGGGCGGCGCGATCCCAAGCTCATGATCTTCGGGCGCACCTCGGCGGCCTCGGTCACCGATGCCGAAGACGCCGCAAGGCGCATCGCCGCCTACGAGGCCGCCGGGGTCGACGCCATCTTCCTGGTGGGGGTGAAGACCAAGGCCCAGCTGGAGACCGTGCGCGCCGCGGTGAAGCTGCCGCTCATGCTGGGCGGCGCCGGGGCGGAGATCATGGACCTCGACTACCTCTCCGGCATGGGCGTCAAGGTCTGCCTGCAGAGCCACGCGCCCTTCATGGCCGCGGTGCAGGCGGTCTACGACACCCTGAAGGCGCTGCGCGAGGGCACCGCGCCCAAGGACCTGCAGGGCGTCGCCCCGCCGGAACTGATGAAGCGCCTGACCCGCGACGCCGACTACAAGGCGCGCATGGAGGACTGGCTGGCCTGAACGGAAGGGGGGAATGGTGCCGCCTGGGTGACTTGAACACCCGACCCTCGCATTACGAATGCGATGCTCTACCAGCTGAGCTAAGGCGGCACTGCGGCCGGGCCCCTTCAAAACGGGAAATCCCGGCGGTTCCTGGGCGCGGACATTACGGCGAAGCCGCGCTTCACGCAAGTCCCGACGATTCTTGCCGGAACCCCCTCTTTAGCTAAGGCTTCCGCCTTAAGCCAGGGTTAACGACCCCGGACAATGTGGGGGACGATACGGGGTCGATATGGGGGCCGCGAGGCGCCAGACAAGCGGCCCGCGGCCCGGCTAGAGCAGATCAGGGTCGGCTGGAATCGCCGAAGGCGATCCACCGGCCCTGTGAATCTGCTCTATACCTTTGAGACAGATCGGATTCACACGATTAGACGGGACCACATTGTGGTTCCGTCTAACCGTGATCCGATCTAGCGGCGCGGCGGCAGGTAGCCCTCCACGGCCGCCGCCTCGGAATCGTCGTCATCTTCCTCGACCGCCGGCTTCGGCGCCGCCGCGGCAGGGCCGTCACCGGCCGCCTTGGTCTCGGCGGGCTTCACCCGGTCCGGCGGTCCCGGCAGCGGCGTCACCGCCGGCAGGCTGGCGGCAGGGCTTCCGGCGCGCGGGCCGGCGCCTTCGCTCTCCGTCTTGGCCGGGGGCGCCTTGGCGGCGATCTGCAGCACCTCGCCGCCGCCCAGGCTGACCGGGCCGACATGGCGCGGCACCCGCCAGGTGAGGCTGTCGAAGCCGCCGCAGGCCCCGCAGTCGGCGCTCCAGTCGGTGGCCACGGCGCCGCAGGAGCCGCAGACCCAGGCCGGGTCGGGCGGCGCCGCGGCGGCGCGCTCCAGCCAGCGCCGCGCGGTGGCGGTGTCCTTGCGCTCGGCCTCCTCCAGGCGCGCCATGAGGCGGCAGACCTGGGCGCGCGGCGGGTCCTCGCCCTCCAGCTTCACCAGCTCGCCGAGATGGCGCCGCGCCTCGCCCCACAGCTCGGCCTCCAGGTTGGCCTCGGCCAGCGCCAGGTGGCTCTCGCGGTGCCTGGGGTTCAGGGCGGCCAGCTTGGTGAAGCGCTTCACCTGCTCCAGCGGCTTCGCCTCGGGCGCGGCGGCGCGGTACAGCGCCGCCAGCTCGGCGCTGGGCGTGCGCGGCCAGGAGCGTTCGACCACCTTGGTCGCCTCGCGCCAGGCCTTGCGCTCCACCGCCAGGCGCGCGTGCAGCAGCGCCGCGGCCAGCAGGTCCGGGTCCGCCTTGTCGGCGGCGCGCGCCTGGGTGAAGGCCTCTTCCTTCTGGCCCTCGGCCAGCAGGCGGTGCGCCTTGGCCAGGGTGATGACGGCGCCCTTGTGCTCGGCCTCGGCCTTGTCCATGACCTTGATCTTCACCGCCTGCTTCAGCGCCCGGGCGGCGCCGTCCAGGTCGCCGGTGCGCTCGCTCAGCTCGAAGAGGTTGGTCACCACCCAGGGCGTCTTGGGCCGCAGGGCATGGGCCTGGCGCACATAGCCGAGCGCGCGCTCGTTGTCGCCCTCGCGCAGCGCCTGCATGAGCAGGCCGCGCAGGCCGAGGAAGCGGGTTTCCGGCTTTTCCAGCATGGCGTTGAAGTACTTCTCCGCCGCCTTCTCGTCGCCGTTCAGCTGCGCCGCCTGGGCGGAGAGCAGCAGCGTGATGGGCGGGTCCTCCAGCAGCTCGTCGGCCTTGCGCGACCAGCGCGCGGCCTCCTGCGCGTCGCCGGCGGCCACCGCGACCATGCCCTGGCTCAGCGCCTTGTAGCCGCGCTTGCGCCGGCCCGAGGCCAGCGCCTGGCCGATGCGCCCGGGCGTGCCGAGGATGCCGCGGATCACCCGGTAGAGCAGGACGACGGCGACGGAAAAGACGATGGCGACGATGACCAGGAAAGCGATCGGCGGCTCCAGGCGGTAGCCCAGCCACTCGATGGTCACGTGCCCCGGGTTCTGCGCCAGCCAGTAGGCGGCGAAGATGGCGGCGGCGGCGAGAACCGCAAAGACGATGACGCGGCGCATGGCTCAGCCGCCCGCCAGGGTGGAGAAGCGCTGCGACACCAGCGCGCCCAAGGTACTGACCGCCCGGTCCGCGGCCAGGCGCGCCTCGGCGTCGGCGCGCCAGTTGGCCGCGGCTTCCGCCGCCGCGCCGTCCAGCCCGTCCAGTTCGCCCAGGGCGCCGGCCAGATCGCCGTTGTTCAGCTTCACCTCCGCGCGCGCGGCCACCGCGGTCGGCGCGTCGCCCTCGACCAGCCCCACGGGCCTGAGGTTCACCGCCTCGGCCACGCGGCGCAGCACGCCCGCCGACCAGCCTTCGCCTTCCTCGCCCACCTCGATGGCGGCGATGCGGCGCGCCACGTCGGGGAAGCTGGCCTGCAGGTCCAGCAGGCTGGGCAGGCCCGCCGAGGCGCGGCGTTCCAGGGGCTCGATGACCGGGCTCAGGGCCGGGTCGTCGCCGGCCAGGTTCCGCAGCATGGTGAGCGGCTGGTCATAGGGGCCGGAACCGCGCAGCGCGTCGCGCAGCTGCAGCATCGCCAGCAGCATCAGGGTTTCGCGGCTGCCGGGCGCCGCCTCGCGCGCCGCCGCCGCGGCGGTCAGCGCATCCTCCGCCTCGGCCAGGCGCTTGGCCAGCTCCGACTGCGCGCTCAGCAGTTCGTCGAGGCGCTGGGCCTCGCTGCTCAGCCGGCTCGACAGCTCGGGCGAGGGCGTGCCGGCCAGGCTGCGCAGGGACGAAAGATCCTGCTCCAGGGCTTCCAGCCGGTCCGTCAGGCGCGCCATCTGGGCATTGAGGGATTCCAGCGCCGCGCGGGTGTCCGGGTCCTGGCCGCCGCCCTGGGAGACGGCGGCTTCCAGGGTGGCCAGGCGCTCGCTGAGGCCGGACAGCGCGGCCGAGTTGTCCGCCGGCATGGCGGCCTGCATGTCCGCCAGGCGCTTCTCCATATCGTCGAGCGCGGTGGTGACTGCGTCGCTGCCCGGTGCGCCGGCCTCCCCGAGGAGGCCGCGCCAGTAGGGCTGGGTGTAGACCGTGGCGCCCGCCACGGCGACGGCGAGCAGAACGCCCGTGCCCAGGCCCGGGAGGAAACCGCTGCGGCGGCGCGCTGCGGCAGCGGACGCCGATGGCGGCGGGGTCTGGCCCTTGCCCGCTTCGGGCTTCGACTCGCTGGTCCCGGGGCGCGCTTTCGCCGCCGCCGAGGCGGCGGACATGCGGCCCGACTCGTCCAGCTTGGCCGACGCCTCGGTCTTGCCCGGTCCTGCTGCCTTGTCGGTTTTGCCATCACTTGCCTTGGCACTTTCGCCTGGGCCTTTGCCTGGGCCTTTGTCTGACACTGCTGTCGCCTTTCCTTCGATCACCTGCGGCTGCGCGGGGGCACCGTCGCTGTGCGCCGAGGCCCGCAGCACCGCGGGATCGATGTTGATGGAGTTCTTCTGCGCGGCGGCGCGGATCTGGTCGTGCCGGTTGGCGGGAATGGCGCTGCGCTCCTTCCAGCCCTGCACGGTCGAGACCGCCAGCCCTAACTGCTTGGCCATGGGGCGGATGCCGCCGAAGGCCTCGATAATGGCCAGCGCCGGCGCTTCCGCCGCCTCCGGCTGCTGCGCCGTGGTGTTCTTGTCCGTGTCTTTGCCGTCGGATGCCGTCATGGGTTCCGCGTGTCGTACCTTCCCGTTGGGTCTGGCCCCCGCCATCTTCCGCGGCGATGGGTCGTACGCCCCTTTGTACGCTTCCGGCGCGTACGTTGCAGCGCAAAATTATACCTGCGACGTGCTGTCGCCCGCCAGAGTATCGAGAGCGGCCAGCAAGGCGTCCTGCTCGGGGCGCGCCGCGACCACCCTGTGCCGCCAGGAAAGCCCCGAAATCCGCGCCGCCACGGCCTCGCTGAGGCAGAGCGCCGTCACCGCGCGGCAGGCCTGCGACAAATCCGCCGCCTCAACCAAGCTAACAAAGGCGGCCGCCGTGCGTGGCGAGAAAAATGTGGCGACGTCGATCAACCCGTCGTTGAGCGCACGGGTACAGGCCGCGCTGAGGGCCGTCGCCGGCCGGGCGTCGTAGAGCACGGCGCGCAGCACCGTAAAGCCCGCCGCCGCCAGCGCCCCCTGCAGGTCGCCTGCCAGCTTGCCGGCGGCGGGATGCAGCAGCGGCCCCTGCGCCGGATCGAGCTTTTCCGCCACCAGGGCCGCCAGGTCCTCGACATTGCCGGCCGCCGAGGTCACCCGCGCGAAGCCAAGCTCGCGGCAGGCTGCGGCGCTGGCATCGCCCACGGCGAAGACCGGCAGGTCGCGGCGCGCGTCGAGCCGCGCGAAGGCGCGCGCCCCGTTGGCGCTGGTGACGAGCAGTGCCTGCGCGGCGTCCCGGCCTTCCGGCCAGTCGACCTTTTCGCGGGGAGTGATGGTGAGCAGCGGCTCCAGCAGCGTTTCGTGGCCGCGCGCCTCCAGCGCCGCCACCAGGGAGGCGGCATCCTCGCGCGGGCGGGTGACGAGGACGCGCATGGCTTGCCTCAGTGGCCGGTAATGGCGGCGAAGAACTCGGGCCCGCCGACGGCCTTCAACTGCGCGCCGAGATCCTTGCCGAGGCGCGCCGCCGCTTCGCGGGGGCCGCTGATCTCGGCGGCGTGTACCTTGGTGCCGTCGGGCAGGGCGACGAGGCCGCGCAGGCGCAGGGTCCGGCCGTCCTCGCTCAGCTCCGCCAGACCGGCGATGGGGGTCTTGCAGGAGCCGTCCAGCTCCGCCAGGAAGGCGCGCTCCGCCGTCACGCGGTCCACCGTCCCGGCGCAGGAGATGGCGTCGAGCCAGGCCCTGGTGCGGGCGTCCCCGCCGCGGATCTCCAGGCCGATGGCGCCCTGGCCGACCGCCGGCAGCATTTCCTCCGGCGCCAGCGCGCCGGTGATCTTGTCGGCCTCGCCCAGGCGCTTCAGGCCGGCCACGGCGAGCAGCGTCGCGTCGACCTCGCCCTCGGCCAGCTTGCGCAGCCGCGTCGCCACGTTGCCGCGGAAGTTCACCACCTTCAGGTCCGGGCGCGCGGCGAGGATCTGCGCCTGGCGGCGCAGCGAGGCGCTGCCCACCACCGCGCCCTGCGGCAGGTCGGAAAGCCGCGGACCGTGCGGCGAGAAGAAGGCGTCGCGCACGTCCTCGCGCGGCAGCAGGTGCTCGACCACCAGCCCCTCGGGCAGCCAGGTCGGCACGTCCTTCATGGAGTGCACCGCGGCGTCGATCTCCTGCGCCAGCAGCGCCTCCTCGATCTCCTTGGTGAAGAGGCCCTTGCCGCCGATCTCCGAGAGCGCGCGGTCCTGGATCTTGTCGCCGGTGGTCTTGATGACGGCGATGGCGACGGCGTCCTCGCCGGCCAGTTCGGGGTGTGCGTCGCCGAGGCGGCGGCGGACCTCGTGGGCCTGGGCCAGGGCCAGCGGCGAGCCCCGGGTACCGAGGCGCAGTAGCGGTGTCTCAGTCATGGTCCGTAGCTTTAGAGCAAGCGCGCGGGGAAGAAAACCGCCGCGCTTGCGAAGATAGCCAACTGGCCGCGGAGGCAGTAATGTCCGGCGCCATGACGAAGCCGCCCCAAAGCTCTGCCGAAGAACTGGTCGTCCTGGGCATCGAGACCTCCTGCGACGAGACCGCCGCCGCGGTGGTGAGCGGCGCCGGGGAAACCCCCCCTAAGATCTGGGCCGACCTGGTGCTGTCGCAGCTCGACGAGCACCGCCCCTACGGCGGCGTGGTGCCGGAGATCGCGGCGCGCAGCCACATGGACCACATCGACCGCCTGGTCGAGGAGGCGATGGCCGCGGCCGGCCTGACCTACGATCAACTGGACGGCGTCGCCGCCACGGCGGGACCGGGCCTCATCGGCGGCGTCTTCGTCGGGGTCATGACCGCCAAGGCCATCGCGCTGGCCTGGGAGAAGCCCTTCCTGGCGGTGAACCACCTGGAGGGCCATGCCCTCAGCGTGCGCCTCAGCGACCGCCTCGACTTTCCCTACCTGCTGCTGCTGGTCTCCGGCGGCCACTGCCAGCTGCTGGCGGTGGAGGGCGTCGGCCACTACCGCCGCCTGGGCGGCACCATCGACGACGCCCTGGGCGAGGCCTTCGACAAGACGGCGAAGCTGCTGGGCCTCGACTATCCCGGCGGCCCGGCGGTGGAGAAGGAAGCGGCCCGGGGCGACCCCGCGGCCTTCGACCTGCCGCGCCCCATGCTGGGCCGCCCCGGTCTCGACTTTTCCTTCTCGGGCCTGAAGACGGCCGTACGCCACGCCGCCGACAAGGCCGGGGTGCTGGGCGGCGGCGGTGACGACCAGGCCCGCGCCGATCTCGCCGCCTCCTTCCAGGCGGCGGCCGGCGACATCCTGGCCGAGCGCTGCGCCAAGGCGCTGGACCTCTTCGAAAAGGACTACGGCCGCGCCGGTCCGCTGGTGGTGGCCGGCGGCGTCGCCGCCAACCGCAGCCTGCGCGCGCGCCTGGAGACTGTCGCCGCCGGGGCCGGCAGCCGCCTGGTGGCGCCGCCGCCCAAGCTGTGCACCGACAACGCGGCGATGATCGCCTGGGCCGGGGTCGAGCGCCTGGCCCTGGGCCTCGTTGACCCCCTCGACTTCGCGGCGCGCCCGCGCTGGCCGCTGGAGAGCCTGAGCGCCAATGGCTGACGCGCCGCTCACCATCGCCGTCGTGGGCGCCGGCGCCTGGGGCAGCGGACTCGCCCACGTCTGCTGCCGCGCGGATCACAAGGTGCTGCTGTGGGGGCGCAACGCCGAGCTGGTCGCCGGCATCAACGCGCGCCACGAGAACCCCGGCTACCTTCCTGGGATTGCGCTGGACGAAGAGATCGAGGCCACCGCCAGGCTCGCCGACCTGGCCTCGGCCCGGCTCTGCCTGCTGGTGGTGCCGGCCCAGGTGCTGCGCAAGGTGGCCGGGCAGCTGGCCGAGGTGCTGCAGCCCGACGTGCCGGTGGTGCTTTGCGCCAAGGGCATCGAGGCGGAAACCAACCTGCTGATGACCGAGGTCGCCGCCGAGGCGCTGCCCGGCCGCCCCCTGGCGGTGCTCTCCGGCCCGACCTTCGCCGCCGAGGTGGCCCGCGGCCTGCCCACCGCCGTTACCCTGGCCAGCGAAGACCGCGACCTGGCCGCGCGCCTGGTGGTGACGCTGGGCAGCCGCAGCTTCCGCCCCTACCTCTCCGACGACCCGCTGGGCGCCGAGATCGCCGGGGCGGTGAAGAACGTGCTGGCCATCGCCTGCGGCATCGTCGCCGGACGCCATCTGGGCGACAACGCGCGCGCCGCGCTGATCACCCGCGGCCTGGCGGAGATGTCGCGCCTGGTGCTGGCGCGCGGCGGCAAGCCGGAGACCCTGATGGGCCTCGCCGGCCTGGGCGACCTGACGCTGACCTGCACGGCGACGCAGTCGCGCAACTACAGCTTCGGCGTGGCGCTGGGCGGCGGCGCCGACGTGGCGGGCGCGACCGCGGCCAGCCGCGGCGTGGTCGAGGGCCGCTTCACCGCCGCCGCGACCGTGGCCATGGCCCGGACCTTCAATGTCGAGATGCCGATCTGCGCCGCGGTCGACTCGGTGGTCAACCACGGCGCCGCGCTGGACGAGACCATCGCCGCCCTGCTGTCCCGCCCTTTCAAGGCCGAGGGCTTTTCGGCATAGTGTCGCGCGCCGCCGCGAGCCCCGCGGTTGAACATCACGTCTTCTGGCGATCCGGGGAGAGCCTGCCATGAATTTCGTTCTCTATTGCGTCGACAAGCCTGGGCACGGCCAGGTCCGCGCCGACAACCGTCCCGCGCACCTCGAATACCTGAACAGCGAGCTGGACCGCATACTCATCGCCGGGCCCATGACCAACGACGCGGGTGACGCCGTCCTGGGCAGCATGCTGGTGATCGAGGCCGCCGACCGCGCCGAGGCCGAGGCCTTCGCCGCCGGCGACCCTTATGCCAAGGCCGGCCTCTTCGAGAGCGTGACCATCAAGGCGTTCAAGAAGGTGCTGCCCTGATGGCCTACTGGTTGATGAAGTCGGAGCCCGGCACCTGGTCCTGGGACGACCAGGTGAAGGCCAAGACCACCGGCTGGGACGGGGTGCGCAACTACCAGGCCTCCAACAACATGAAGGCCATGGCCCTGGGCGACCTGGCCTTCTTCTATCACTCGGTGAACGAGAAGCGCATCGTCGGCATCGTCGAGGTGGTGAAGCTCTACCACCCCGACCCGACCGACGAGAGCGGGCGCTTCGGCATGGTCGACGTGAAGGCGGTCAAGCCCTTCGTCGAGCCGGTGACCCTGGCGCAGATCAAGGCCGAGCCGCGGCTGCAGGACCTGGCCCTGGTGCGCCAGTCGCGGCTTTCCGTGCTGCCGGTCAGCAAGGCGGAGTGGGCGCTGATCTGCAAGATGGGCAAGACCCCCCAGAAATGACCGGCCAGCAGTAGGTCTCTTTCCCGTGGCCCACCCCCTCGCCGGAACGCCGCTCTGCCGCCTCGACGAGATCGAGGACGGCGAAGGCCGCGGCTTCGAGATCGGCGAAGGGTCAGAATCCCTGTCCCTCTTCGTGGTGCGCGAGGGCGAGGCCGCCTACGCCTACGTCAACGCCTGCCCGCACCAGGGCACCCCGCTGGACTGGGGCGGCTTCGACGGCTCCGGCGGCCGCTTCGTCAGCGAGGCCAGCGGCAACATCCTCTGCGCCACCCACGGCGCGGAATTCCGCCTGGAGGACGGCACTTGCCTGGTCGGCCCCTGCCTGGGGGCCGGGCTGCAGCCGGCCGGGATCAGCCGGGACGCTGACGGGCTGCTGCGCTTCATGAACCTGGGGAAGGCGCCGGGCTGGGGTTGAGCCCGCTCCTCCGGCAAGGCCTTGTTTTCAGGGGCCGTTGCGGAAATAATCGCGGCAAGTCCAAGAAGACGGCAGAAGGGCAGCAGGCCGTCCAGTCTTTTGAACCTAGCAGGGAGGCCGGTCGTTCCATGTCCGAAAACTCAGTATTCCCCGTGCCCGCAGAAATGGCCGAAAACGCCTGGTGCGACGAAGCGGGTTATTTCAAGCTCTATGAGCAGTCGATCGCCGATCCGGAGGCCTTCTGGGGGGAGCACGGCAAGCGCATCCACTGGTTCAAGCCCTTCACCCAGGTGAAGGACATCAACTTTGGATCCGGCGAGGTCTCCATCAAGTGGTTCGCCGACGGCACGACCAACGCCTGCTACAACTGCATCGACCGGCACCTGCCCGCCAAGAAGGACGAGACCGCCATCATCTGGGAGGGTGACAGCCCTTCCGAGCACAAGCACATCAGCTACGGCGAGCTCTTCGAGAACGTCTGCCGCCTGGCCAACGCCATGAAGGACCGCGGCGTCAAGAAGGGCGACCGGGTCACCATCTACATGCCGATGATCCCCGAAGCGGCCTATGCCATGCTGGCCTGCGCGCGCATCGGCGCCATTCACTCGGTGGTCTTCGGCGGCTTCTCGCCCGACGCCCTGGCCGGGCGCATCCAGGACTGCGAGTCCAACTGCGTCATCACCGCCGACGAAGGCCTGCGCGGCGGCCGCAAGGTGCCGCTGAAGAAGAACTGCGACGAGGCGCTGAAGGAATGCCCCGGCGTCGAGACCGTCTTCGTCGTGCGCCGCACCGGCGGCAGCATCGGCTGGGAGGACGGCCGCGACGTCTGGTACCACGAGGCCTGCGCCGCGGCGAGCGACGACTGCCCGGCCGAGGAGCTGGAGGCCGAGACGCCGCTGTTCATCCTCTACACCTCCGGGTCGACCGGTAAGCCGAAGGGCGTGCTGCACACCACCGGCGGCTACACGGTCTATGCCGCCATGACCCACCAGTATGTCTTCGACTACCACGACGGTGACGTCTACTGGTGCACCGCCGACGTCGGCTGGGTCACCGGGCACAGCTACATCGTCTACGGTCCGCTGGCCAACGGCGCCACTACGCTGATGTTCGAGGGCGTGCCGAACTACCCCGACGCCTCGCGCTTCTGGGAAGTCTGCGACAAGCACAAGGTCACCATCTTCTACACTGCGCCGACGGCGATCCGCGCCCTGATGCGCGAGGGCGAGGACCCGGTGAAGAAGACCAAGCGCTCCTCGCTGCGCCTGCTGGGCTCGGTCGGTGAACCGATCAACCCGGAAGCCTGGCTGTGGTACTACAACGTGGTCGGCGAGGGGCGCTGCCCCATCGTCGACACCTGGTGGCAGACCGAGACCGGCGGCATCCTGATCACGCCGCTGCCCGGCGGCACGCCGCTGAAGCCCGGCTCGGCCACGCGCCCCTTCTTCGGCGTGCGCCCGGTCATCGTCGATGCCGACGGCAAGCACCTGGAAGGCGCCACCGAGGGCAACCTCTGCATCGCCGATTCCTGGCCAGGCCAGATGCGCACGGTCTACGGCGACCACGAGCGTTTCGAGCAGACCTACTTCTCCACCTACCCCGGCAAGTACTTCACCGGTGACGGCTGCCGGCGCGACGCCGACGGCTACTACTGGATCACGGGCCGTGTCGACGACGTGATCAACGTCTCCGGCCACCGCATGGGCACCGCCGAGGTGGAGAGCGCCCTGGTCGCGCACGAGAAGGTCGCCGAGTCCGCCGTGGTCGGCTACCCGCACGACATCAAGGGCCAGGGCATCTACGCCTACGTGACGCTCAACGCCGGCGAGGAGCCGACCGACGAGCTGCGCAAGGAATTGGTGCAGTGGGTGCGCAAGGAGATCGGCCCCATCGCCTCGCCGGACCTGATCCAGTGGGCGCCGGGCCTGCCGAAGACGCGCTCCGGCAAGATCATGCGCCGCATCTTGCGCAAGATCGCCGAGAACGACTATTCGAACCTGGGCGACACCTCCACGCTGGCCGACCCCGGCGTGGTCGACGACCTGATCAACAACCGCATGAACCGAAGCTGACCGCTTCCGCCATCGCGGCAAGAACGAAGGCCGGCCCCTCTCGCGGGGGGCCGGCTTCTTCTTTGCCCGCTTCCCGTTCCCAGCCGCCGAAGGCTTTGCTAACCTCCCTGCCTTCGTGGGGGAGAGGACAGGGCCGATGAAAAGACGCCGCGCGAAAGCGTTCCTGCAGGCAGCGACGGGCAAGACCGCAGCCCTGGCGGCGGCGCTCGCCCTGGCGGCCTGCGCCGGCGAACCGGCCGACGACGGCAGTGGCCGGCCGATCAACTTTCCGCAGGAGTCCGAGGCCATCGACCTGGCGGAGACCGACCTGACGCTGCCGCTGGACAGCCCCTTCGAGATCAGCGTGGTGCGCGAGCGCGTCAGCGAAGGCCAGGTCTTCGAGAACGTCTACAAGTTCCACCACCTGAAGGGCTTCGTGCGCACCTCGCGGATAATCTTCGGCCACTACAGCCGCAACACCTCCAGCGACCTGCGCACCGCGCGCGCCTTCCGCGACTATGTCGGCGACCTGTCGATCCCGCCCGCCGACGAACTGGAGCCCGGCCAGGTCCGGCGCTTCGACAACGGCGATCCTCACACCCTGGGCTACTACGCTTTCGCCTCGGCCGAGCCCTACCACCCGCGCTGCTTCGTCGCCCGCGTCGGCTACCTGCTGGTCGACTACGCCAGCGTGAAACGCGAGCCGGATTCCGTCGACACCATCGTCGAGGTCTTTCTCTGCGGTAAGCTGCCCTCCGAAGAGGTGCTGCTCGACTTTCTCGCCAAGGTGAAGACCGTCGACGACCGCGAGGCCTACCGCCGCGAACTCTCCCGCCGCACGGTCGGGACGATCTGAGCTAGAGCGCCGCCTGCAGCGCTTCGCCGAGGCGGCGTGCGCCCAG
>JBNKHC010000125.1:0-24577 GCA_050290145.1 Kiloniellaceae bacterium
CGCGGCAGTACAATGCCCTCTCCGCCGACCTGATGAGCGCGCTGCAGGCCGCCCTGGACGAGATCGCCGAGGACAGCCAGGTGCGCGCCGTGGTCATCGAGGGCGCCGGGCGGGGCTTCTGCGCCGGGCACGACCTGAAGGAACTGCGCGGGCGCAGCGGCGACCGCGAGTTCTATCAGTCGGTCTTCAAGCAGTGCAGCCGGCTGATGGTCTCCATCACCAGCCTGCCCCAGCCGGTGATCGCCAAGGTCCACGGCATCGCCACCGCGGCGGGCTGCCAGTTGGTCGCCACCTGCGACCTGGCGGTGGCCGACGCCGCCGCCCACTTCGGCACCCCCGGCGTCAACATCGGCCTGTTCTGCTCGACGCCCATGGTCGCCCTGTCGCGGGCGGTGCCGCGCAAGCAGGCCATGGAAATGCTGCTGACCGGCGACATGATCGAGGCGGCGGAGGCCGTGCGCCTGGGCCTCATCAACCGCGCCGTCCCTGCCGAGACCCTGGAAGAAGCGACCCTGGAACTGGCCCGCAAGGTCGTCAGCAAGTCCCCCCTGACCCTGAAGATCGGCAAGGAAGCCTTCTACCGGCAGATCGAATACGGGCTGGTCGAAGCCTACGCCTACACGGCCCAGGTCATGACCACCAACATGCTGGCCCGCGATGCCGAGGAAGGCATCGACGCCTTCATCGAAAAGCGCGCGCCGAAGTGGGAAGGCCGCTAGGCTGATCACGCCGTCGGGACAGTAAGAGAGCCGTTTCCTTGAACAAAGACCTGCAGGACCTTTGGAACCTGGTGGCCGAAGTCTGGCATTACGGATTCCTCGGTGTCGACGTCGGGCGTCTTCTCAGCGCCCTCGGCATCATCGTCGCCTTTCTGATCATCCGCCACTTCTTCACGCGCTTTGTCATGGCGCGCCTGCACCGCTGGGCGGAGAAGACGGAGAGCACGCTGGACGACGAGGCCATCGAAGCGCTGGCGCCGCCGATCCGCTTCATCCCGCTGGTGGTCGGCATCTTCGTGGCGGTCGGCTATCTCGATTTCCGCGACAGCGTCGGGCAGATCGCAGACAACATTCTGCGTTCCCTGGTGGTCTTCACCCTCTTCTGGATTCTCTTCGCCGCGGTCGCGCCCTTCTCCTTCGTCTTCGGCAAGCTGGAGAGAGTTTTTACCCGGCCCATGGTCGAATGGCTGGTCAAGGCCACAAAGATCGGTATCGCCTTCATCGGCGGCGCCATCATCCTGGAGCTATGGGGCATCGAGGTGGGGCCGATCCTGGCCGGCGCCGGCCTGCTGGGCGTCGCCGTGGCCCTGGGTGCACAAGACCTGTTCAAGAACCTCATCGCCGGCATCCTGGTGATCGCCGAGAAGCGCTTCCAGCCGGGCGACTGGGTGCGCGTCGACGGAGTGGTCGAGGGCACGGTGGAGACCATCGGCTTCCGCTCCACCCGGGTGCGCCGCTTCGACAAGGCACCGGTCTACGTGCCCAATGCCAAGCTGTCCGACAACGCGGTCACCAACTTCAGCGACATGACCCACCGGCGGATCTACTGGAAGATCGGCGTCGAGTACCGCACCACGGTGGCGCAGCTGCGCGATATCCGCGACGGCATCGAGAGCTACATCGTCGGTAACGACGACTTCGCCCAGCCCGACGAGGTCTCGACCTTCGTGCGCATCGACAGCTTCAACGACTCTTCGATCGACATCATGCTCTACTGCTTCACCAAAACGACCAATTGGGGCGAGTGGCTGGAGATCAAGGAGAAGCTGGCCTATCACATCATGGACGTGGTGCAGAAAGCCGGCAGCAGCTTCGCCTTCCCGAGCCAGTCGATCTATGTGGAATCGCTGCCCGACGATCGGCCGGAAGCCTTCGTCCCACCGGGCGAGCGCCGGAAAGGCGGCGACAGCACCGCCACGCAAGATGCCAAAAGCGGATAGGACAGGCCGCAGAAGATGAGCAGCCCCCTCACCTACACCAACAACGAACTGCTGGCGATCCTGCGCGATACCCGGACCATCGCCATGGTTGGCGTTTCGCCGAAGTGGAACCGGCCCAGCTACTTCGCGATGAAGTACCTGCAGGAAAAAGGCTACCGCATCATCCCGGTCAACCCGGGCCATGCCGGCAAGGAGATCCTGGGAGAGACGGTCTACGCCTCGCTGGCGGAAATCCCCGGCAAGTTCGAGATGGTCGACATCTTCCGCAACTCCGAGGCCGCCGGCCCGGTCACCGACGAGGCCATCGCCGTCGCCAAGGACAAGGGCATCAAGGTGGTGTGGATGCAGCTGGGTGTCATCAACGAAGCCGCGGCCGAACGGGCCCGTGCCGCCGGCCTGACCGTGGTCATGGACCGCTGCCCCAAGATCGAGTTCGGCCGCCTCAACGCCGAGCTTTCCTGGGGCGGCTTCAATTCGCGAATCATCACCTCCAAGCGCCGCCGCGTGAGGCTGTCATGAGCGACAAGAAAGGCCCGAAATCACACGGGGGCAAGACGCGCGACTACGGCTTCGAGACCCGCATGATCCACGCGGGCACGCAACCGGAGCCGGTGACGGGCGCGCGGCAGACGCCGATCTTCCAGAACACGTCCTACGTCTTCCATGACGCCGACCACGCGGCCTCGCTGTTCAACCTGCAGACCTTCGGATTCATCTACTCGCGCCTCACCAATCCCACGGTGGCGGCGCTGGAGGAGCGCCTGGCGAACCTGGAGGGCGGGCGCGGCGGCACCTGCTGCGCCTCCGGCCACGCCGCGCAGATCCTCGCCTTCTTCGCGCTGATGGAGCCGGGCGACCGCTTCATCGCCTCGACCCGGCTCTACGGCGGCTCGATCACCCAGTTCGGCAAGACCTTCAAGAAGTTCGACTGGCAGGCCGACTTCGTCGACGTCGACGACCATGACGCTGTGCGCCGCGCGCTGACGCCGAAGACCAAGGCCATCTTCGTCGAGAGCCTGGCCAACCCCGGCGGCGTGGTCAGCGACCTGGAGGCGCTGTCCGCCATCGCCCGTGAGGCGGAGATCCCGCTGATCGTCGACAACACCATGGCCACCCCTTACCTCTGCCAGCCCTTCGACTGGGGCGCCGACATCATCGTTCACTCGACCACCAAGTTCCTCTCGGGCAACGGCACCTCGGTGGGCGGCGCGGTGATCGATTCCGGCGGCTTCGACTGGACCGCCAGCGGCAAGTTCCCCGGTCTGGCCGCGCCGGAGCCGGCTTACCACGGGCTGAACTTTCACGAGACCTTCGGCGACATGGCCTTCACCATGCAGGCCCATGCGGTGGGCCTGCGCGACCTGGGCGCCACCATGGCGCCGATGCACGCCTTCCAGACCCTGCTGGGCACGGAGACTCTCAGCCTGCGCATGGAACGGCACTGCGCCAACGCCAAGCGGGTTGCCGAGTTCCTGGAAAGGCACCCGGCGGTCGCCTGGGTCTCCTCGGCCGCCCTGGCCTCCAGCCCCTACCGGGCACTGGCCGAGAAGTACCTGCCGCGCGGCGCCGGCTCGGTCTTCACCCTGGGACTGAAAGGCGGCTACGAGGCGGGCGTGAAGATGGTGGAGGGCTGCGAGCTGTTTTCCCACCTCGCCAACATCGGCGACGTGCGCTCGCTGATCCTGCATCCGGCTTCGACGACGCACCGCCAGCTCACCGAGGCGCAGCAGGCCGCGGCCGGCGCCGGCCCGGAGGTGGTGCGCCTCTCGATCGGCCTGGAGACGGTGGAGGACATCATCGCCGACCTGGACCAGGCCCTGGCGGCCGCTGCTACGGCCTGAGCCCGCCACGACCCGGGCACTGCCTCACCCGTAGGAGGCAACCTCGACCAGGTTGCCGTCGGGGTCGCGGAACCAGATCGAGCGGACCAGGCCTTCGGCGCCGTCGGATTCCGCCGGTCCGTGCTCCAGGTCGACGCCGCAGGCGCGCAGATGGGCGACGATGTCGCTGAGCGGCGAAGCGGCCACCACGCAGAACTCCGCGGAACCCGGGATCGGCACCGCTGCCTTGCGCAGCAGGTCGTTGGGATTGGGGTTGATATTGATCCTGTGGCGGCCGAAGCGCAGCGCGACACGCCCCTCGCCGAAAGACTCCCGCGCCATGCCGAGCACCTTCTCGTAGAAAGCACAGGTCTGCTCGACATCGCGCACGGTCAGGGCGAAATGATCCAGGCGATCCAATTCGACGGACAGGTTGCTCATTGCAGAACCATCGGACCTCTTGTCGTAACGTTACTCGGCCGGCGCCGTCACTGGCGCGGCCGCTCGGGGATTGGGCAGGAAGAAGGCAACGGCCGCCGCAGTGGCGGCGATCGCAGCGAGGATGAAGTAGAGCTCTGTAAATTCCCCGCTGCGGCCCTCGATCCAGGAGGCGAGCAGGATCGCCGGGTTGGCGATGGCGAAGGCCAGCACGAACTTCACGCCGAAGGCCAGGCCCCGATGGCGCTGCGGCGTGTAGCGGGCGAGCAGCATGTTCTCCGCCGGCAGAGCCACCGCGCTCAGCACCACCGTCAGCACCGCGAGAGCCATCAGCGGCCCCGAAACGGCGCTCGCCAGCAGCAGCATGACCGGCACCTGGAGAACGAAGGCACTGAGGTAGATGGGCTTCAGCGGGAAGCGGTCGGCCAGCCAGCCGCCGACCAGCTGCATGAAGCCGCCGGCGGTATAGACCAGGGCCACCAGCATGCCGATGCCGAGCGCCCCCTCGCCGGCCAGGTCGCGCAGGCGCAGATCGAAAATTTTCGGCAGGGAGGCCTGGGTGGCATGGAACATCAGCCCCATGACCATCATCGTCAGCAGCAGCACCGCATAGACGCGGACCATGTCGTTGCGCGAGGGCGCCGTCTCCGGCACCTGGTCGCCGGCGGTCTCGCGCACCCAGCCGAGGCGCAGGCAGAGGATCAGCGCCAGGCCCGTGACCAGGCAGAGCGCCCCCGGCACGATGAAGGCGGCGCGCCAGGAAATGGCGTCGATGAGGACGCCGGCCACCAGGCCGGCGCTGGCGATGCCCAGCGAGCCGAAGATGCCGTTGACCGCCAGGGCCATGCCGCGCGCCCGCGCGCTCTTCACCACCCAGGCGACGCCGACGGGATGGTAGATGGCGCTGAACAGGCCGACCGCCGCCAGGCCCAGCATCAGCGCGGTGGGAGACGAGACCAGCCCGCAGACGATGCCGGCGAGGCCGAGGCCGACGAAGAAGACCGCCATCATGCCGGAGGCCGACCAGCGGTCACCCAGCCAGCCGGCGGGCAAGGCGGCCAGGCCGACCAACAGCGAACCGAGCGCCCAGAGCTTCACCAGTTCGTGGTTCGGCAGGCTCCACTCGGTTTCCAGGGACAGCGCGATGACGAAATAGAACGCGGTGAAGAGGTGCATATAGGCATGGCCTAAGCACGAGAACGCCAGCGCCAAGCGCGCCGATGGAGCCTTCATGGCTGTCTTCCCCACTCGCTTTCCCTCCCCGAAGTATACGCTAAAGCCCCGAGGGGCAAGATGGCGAAACGCATAGAGATTCTGAGGATTCCATCCTAGCGGCGCGCTTACCGGGGGCCGGCGAAGGGGGCGCGGCGGCTGTCTGCAGGCGGCGCGGGCCTGCCCCGATTTCGCCCCAATATGATCACCCGCCAGCCCCTTTCCAGTCCCGGCCTGGCCCAAATCCCCGGCCATCCTTGACCCTAGATGCGAAGCAAAAAATCAACGCGCCAAGGAGCCAAAGCCATGGACGGCAGCCCTCTTCGAGCAGGCCCCGAAGACCTCGAGGCCAGGGGCCCGGAGGCCGGTCTCTCGGCCCCGAACGACAACGGCCCGAAACCGGAGCTGGACCTCGAACGCCTGGTCTGGGATCCGGAATACCGCAAGGCCATGCGCCACCTGATCAAACGGGGCTCCTAGGCCCCGCCGTCAGGCGTCGTTCTCAGGCGCCGTCTCGCTGCTGATCCAGTCCAGGAAGGCCTGGCTGCCCCCGACCACCGGCAGGACCACCGCGCAGGGACATTCGTAACTGTGCATGGCCTCGACCGCCCCGATCAGCTCCTCCACCCGCTCCCCGGTGGTCTTCATGATCACCACGCTCTCGGAGCCTTCCCCGATCTCCCCTTCCCAAAGGAAAATCGGCACCATTTCCGGAAAGACGTTGGCGCAGGCCGCCAACCGGGCCTCGACCATGGCGCGGCCAATCGCCTGGGCTTCCTCGACATCCGCCGCGGTCACATAGACCAGACAGTGGGAATAGTTAACGGACATGGGGGGATAGCTCTCCCGAGTCGCTTTCTGCGTCAAGCTATCGTAGCATGGCCCTGAAAGCAGGGAGAGAGAGCATGGACCGATTGTCCCCCACGGCCCAGTCGCTCGGCACAGAGACGCTCGGCAGCACAACGAAGGCCAGCCCGGGGCGCAAGCACCGCCCCACGGTCACGCAGCTGGCCTGGCTGAGCCGCGGCCTGGATCAGGCCGGCGGCAAGCTGCCGCTGTTCGATCACTACGGGCAACGCTACGACCAGCGCACAATCCGCAGCTGCATCGAGCAGGGCTGGGCCGAGCCTTGGTTCAACAACCCGATCAAGCCGGACTGGCTGGTCTGCCGCCTGACCGAGGAAGGACGCCGCACGGCCGAAGCCGGCGAAGCCCTTGCCGAGGTGGAGGAAGCCGAGCCTCGGGAGGCGAAGATCAGGAATCTGGTGGACGACCTCTTCGCCTGAGCGAAGGCGGTCTGTCTCCGCTGGCCGCGCGGCCCTGGTGGCGGCGGGTGTTCAGCGGATCTGTTTGCGCCAGCGTTCGATCGTGCGCTTGACGAAACCGTCGGGCGCGTCTTCCTTCTGCCACTGGGTCGCGAAGGAAGCCGTGTCGCTGTGCGGCCGCTTTTCGTCCGGCAGGTGGTCGAAGCGGATGCGCATCGGCAGCACCACGCCTTCACCCACCACCACGGCCTGCTGATTGCGCAAGGCCGGCAGCGAGTTGAGCATGCCTTCCGCGCTCTCCGGCAAGGCCTGGCGCACGAAGTCCTGGTCCTTCTGATTGCCCATGCGCAGCGCGAAGAGCGTGCTGCACTGGGAGAGAATGGTCTCCGACAACTCCGAAGGGCGCTGCGACACCAGGCCGAGGGAGAGACCGTACTTACGTCCCTCCTTGGCGATGCGCGCGATCATGCGGCGCGTCGGATCGAAGCCCTTGCTCTGGTCGTGGGGGATGTAGCGGTGCGCTTCCTCGCAGACCAGCAGCACCGGCACCGCCGACTCGCGCTCGCTCCACACTACGAAGTCGAAGAGCGTGCGGCACAGCAGAGAGACGACCACGTCGACGATCTCAGAGGGCACGCCCGAGAGGTCGAAGATGGTCAGCGGTTTGCCCTCGACCGGCACGCGGATCAGGCGGGACAGCACGTCCGGCAGGGAATCGCGCACCGACAGGCTGGAGAACATGAAGGAGTAGCGGCGGTCGCTGCGCAGCGCCTCGATGCGCGAGCGCAGGCGCAGGTAAGGCTTGGCCTGCTCAGCCTTCTGCAACTGGCCCATGGCCGCTTCGATGTTGTGCAGCAGGGCGCTCAAGGGATAGGGCACCGGCGTATCCACCGTGATGTAGCGCCCCTCCTCCTCGTTCTCCGCCGACGCGCGCCGCGCCAGCTGGATGGCGTCCTTCAGGATGAAGGACTCCGAAGAGCGGCTGTTCTCGTCGCGGCTGCAGAGCACCTCGACCATCTCTTCGAAGTTCAGCAGCCAGTAAGGCAGTTGCAGGTTCTCCGGCGTGACGACCTCGGCCAGGCCGTCGAAGGCGCGGGTGTATTCGTTGTGCGGATCCAGCAGCACCACGTGCCCGAAGGGATGGGCGTCCAGGATGGCATGGAGTACCGTCGCCAGGGCGCAGGACTTACCGGAACCGGTGGTGCCCAGGATGGCGAAGTGCTTGCCCAGCAGGTCGTCAGTGACGAGGTAGGCCGGCAGGGCCTCGTTCTGGTGCAGGGTGCCGATCTTCACGTTGGAGCCCTTGGGCCGCTTGTAGATCTGCTGCAGTTCGACCATCGAAGTGGCGTAGACCGCCTCGCCCAGGCCGGGATAGAGAGAAACGCCGCGCAGCAGATCGAACTCGCCGGGTTCGCCGCCCTCGGTCTCCAGGCATTCACCGAAGAGGTCGATCTCCATGACCCACTGCTCGCCGAACTCCGGCGACGGCGAGGGGTTGCCGGTGGCCAGGCTGGAGACGATGCCGAAGGCCGTGGACCCCACGGTCGGCATCTTTACCAGGGCGCCGATCTGCACCGCTTCGTTAAGCTGGCGCGCCGCCTCGGGACCCGGCCCGGTGGAGACCAGGCTCGCGGTCACCTTGGAGCCCGTCACGGAAATGATATGCCCGACCTTGAAGCCCGAAAGCGCCGCCTTCGGCAGGTCCATCTGCTGAACGTTCTGCATCTGCTGACTGCATCCGATCCGTTGGGTTTCGGCCGGAATCATTGCAGCGAGACGTTAAGCAATAGCGAAAGAAGCAAAGCTTAGGAAAAGTCTCTAAGTCTCGGTCATTTAAGGATTTTAAACCATAGGGCACCTAGGCTGGCAGGCTGTTGGCCGGTTTCGCGGGGAAACCGGCCGGGCACCGCCACGAAAGACCGCCGAATGCGTCAGATCCAGGGCCCGTCAGCCAAGACCGCCCCCGGCCTCGCCGGGGCCGCCCTGCTGCTGTGGACGCTGCCGGCGCTCCTCGGCGGCTGCGACGCGATCTACGACGATACCAAGGGCTGGGCCAACCGCCTGGAGGCCTCCATCCTGGAAGCCGCCCACGAGCTGGACGAAGACCCCGAGGCCGAAGAAGCGGCGCACTACACGCCGGTGATGGTCGCGGCAGCACAGGCCCCCGGCGACGCGGGCGGCAGCGGCCAGCCGGCGGCGAGCGCCCCTCAGGCGGCGATGCCTCCCCAAGCGGCGATGGCCCCCCAAGCGGCGATGGCCCCAAAGCAACCGATGCCAGCCGTGCCGCCTCAGGCCAAGGCCAGCCAAAGGGCCATGCCGGCGCCCGCGCTGGCAGAGCCGGAGGGTGCGGTCGCTGACGCGGCCGGCAGCCTGATGGATCCGGCGCCGGCCGCCAAGTCGCCCGCCGAGGCCGACGAGGCCGTGAAGAAAGGCAAAGAGACCGCCGCGACGCGCGACGGCAAGAAGCCGCAGAAGGCCGAAGGCAAGACGGCGAAGGCCGCCGTCCCGCCCCTGCCGAAGCCGAAGCCTCAGATGGCCGCCGCGGCCCCGGTGAAGGAGCCGTCGAAGGAAGCTTCGAAGACGCCGGGGGAGAAACCGGCTGAGAAGGCTGCCCAGGCGTCCTCCAAGACCGCCAAAGCGGACAACAGCCATGCCATGGTCCTGCATCTCTCCTCCCTGCGCAGCGAGGAAGCGGCCAGGCGGGAGTGGAGCAACCTGAGGCGTGATTTCCCGGTGGCGCTCGACGGGCTCGAAGCGCAGATCCGCCGCACCGAGCTGGGCGACAAGGGCACCTTCTACCGGGTCCTGGCCGGGCCCCTGCCCTCGCGCACCGCCGCCAAAGAAGCCTGTGCCGAGGTCAAGGCCCGCAACGTCAAACAGTACTGCCGCGTCCTGCCGTCGCCGCCGGCGGAGAAATCCCCTTCCTGAGCCCAGAGGGGCTCCCGGACTTAGAGGGCCGCCATCACCGCGGCGCCGGAAACAGCTCGGCGCTGCGTCCGGTGACGTAGTAGACCGCCAGCCCCAGCCATTCGTGCAGCGCCGCGCCGGCCATGTTGAGCGAGCCGCTGATATCCCGCGGCCAGAGGACGCTGCCGGGCTCGGTCCTATAGTCGACCGGATAGGGCAGCAGCGGCAGGCCATAGGAACGAAAGCTGGCAACGGCCCGCGGCATGTGGGCAGCCGAAGTGATCAGCAGCCAGGGTCGTCCTGCCGCCGCGCCCTCGCCTGCGACCAGCGCCGCCGTCAGACGGGCGTTCTCCGCCGTGTTGCGGGACTGCGCCTCGAAGCGCACCTTCGACATGTCGACGCCCAGCTGCTCGAAAAGGCGCTGCGTGATCTCCGCCTCGCTCCAGCCCCTTGGCCGCAGGCGCCCGGAGAAGCCGGAGACGATGACCGGCAATGCCGGCATGGCCCGGTGCAGTGCCACGGTCGTGGTCAGCCGCTCGGCGTTGCCGTTCAGCCCCACCTGGCCACGGGCCGCCGCGACCGCGCCGCTGTCCGTCGCGCCGCCCAGCACGACGATGCCGGCGATGGCGGCGGGGTCGACCTGGGGGACGGGAAAGCGGTTCTCCAGGCTGCGCAGGGCGAGCTCCGGCACGGGGGTCAGCAGAATGACGCCGCCGTAGAGCAGCAGCACCACGCCGAAGAAACGGGCGCCGAAGCGCCAGCCGAGGCAGCGGCTGCCCAGCCAGGCCAGGAGGCAGAACAGCAGGCTGTGCAGCGGCTTCAGCAGAAACCAGCCGATCTTCGACAGGAAGAAGAAGGCGGTAGCCATTGACTTTCCTCAACCTTTCAGCGACGGCTGCAATCAAAAAAGCCGCCCCGGCGAAGACCGGAACGGCTTTCTTGAAGAATGGTCGGAGCGGCGGGATTTGAACCCACGACCCCCACACCCCCAGTGTGGTGCGCTACCAGGCTGCGCTACGCTCCGCCAGAGCCAGGGCGGCACATCCGTCGAGGCGCCCTTCGCGGCCCTGTATAGCCGGGCTCTTGGGGGAAGGCAACGATTCCTCTCGGCCCCGGGCGCAGGCCGCGCCTGGGCCTGAGCCCTGCTCAGGAGGCCCCCTTGGAGGCCGCCTTCAGCATGTCTCTCAGTTCGCTGAGTTCCTCGATGATGGCCTCGATTTCCTTGGCCTTATCGCCGCCCCCCGTCGTCGCGGCCGGCGGTGCCGAGACCGGCGCCTCGCCGCCGTCCTTGCTGCGGCCCTCGCGCAGCAGGCGCTGCACCCCCTTGATGGTGTAGCCCTCGCTGTACAGCAGATCCCGGATACGCCGCAGCAGACTGATGTCTTCCGGCCGGTAGTAGCGGCGCCCCCCGCCCCGCTTCAGCGGCCGCACCTGGCTGAACTTGCCTTCCCAAAACCGGAGAACGTGCTGCGGAACGTCGAGTTCGTCGCTGACTTCGCTGATCGTCCGAAAAGCTGCTGCTGATTTTCCGGCGGGTCGACTTGCTGGCATGCTGACCTTTGATTTGTCCAGCTATCCGAAGACGCTAAGCTTCAACTTCACTCTGGGCCGGGGCCGGGCTGCTGAGCGCATTGTTGATGCGGTTCTTCAGCACGTGCGAGGCCCGGAAGACCAAGACCCGACGCGGCAAAATCGGCACCTCTTCGCCGGTCTTCGGGTTGCGGCCAATACGCTCGCCCTTTTCGCGGACCGAGAAACTGCCGAAGGACGACAGCTTCACCATCTCGCCACGTACCAGGGCGTCAGATATCTCATTCAGAACCGATTCGACCAGTTCCGCAGACTCGTTCCGCGACAGTCCAACCTCTTGGTAAACGGCCTCGCTCAGGTCCGCCCGGGTTATCGTCCCACCGGCCATTCCCCCCTCCTATTGCGTTCGACCAACGGCGAAGCTTAACGCACCCGAAAAATGCGGTCAATTATCTAGGGAATACCGTGGGATGCGGCCAATTTTTGACGCAAATTAGGAAGGCTGCCAGAGATCCCCCCGGCAAAGGGGCGGCGTTACCAGCGAACCAGGGCCGAACCCCAAGTGAATCCGCCGCCCATGGCCTCCATGCAGATGAGGTCTCCGCCCTGGATCCGGCCGTCGCTGACGGCATCGGTCAAGGCCAGGGGAATGGAGGCGGCCGAGGTATTGGCGTGGCGGTCCACGGTCACCACCACCCGGTCGGTGGGCAGGTTGAGACGCCGGCCCATGGATTCGATGATGCGGACGTTGGCCTGGTGCGGCACCAGCCAGTCGATGTCGCCCGGCGTCAGGCCGTTGGCCTCCAGGGCCGCGTCGATGGCCTCGGCCATGCGCACCACGGCGTGGCGGTAGACCTCCTTGCCCTCCATGCGCAGGTGCCCGACCTTGCCGGTGGAGGACGGCCCGCCGTCGACGTAGAGGGCGTCGTGGTGGCGGCCATCGGCGTAGAGATGGGTCGACAGCACGCCCCGGGCATTGGCCGCCCCTGCCCCGTTGGTCGCCTGCAGCACCACCGCGCCGGCGCCATCGCCGAACAGCACGCAGGTGGTGCGGTCCTCCCAGTCGAGGATGCGGGAGAAGGTCTCCGCGCCGATCACCAGGGCCGTCTTGGCCTGGCCGACGCGCAGGAAGTTGTCAGCGACCGAAAGGCCGTAGACGAAGCCGCTGCAGACCGCCTGCACGTCGAAGGCCGCACCCTGGGTCACGCCCAGATGCTCCTGGATGCGCGTGGCGGTCGCCGGGAAGGTCTCGTCCGGCGTCGAGGTCGCGCAGATGATCAGGTCGACATCGGCGGGCGAGATGCCGGCCTGGGCCATGGCTTCCTTGGCCGCGGCGGTGCCGAGGTCAGAGGTCATCTCCCCTTCGGCGGCGATATGGCGCTGGCGGATGCCGGTGCGCTGGCGGATCCACTCGTCGGTCGTGTCGACCTTTTTCGCGAGGTCCTCGTTGGTGACGATCTGGGCGGGCAGATAGGATCCGCAGCCGGTGACGATGGAACGATGCATATTTATACGACTGCCGCCTGAGCGTTACCGGGACTACGGTCCAGAAGGGTGAGGTCCGAGCGAATCTTCTCGATGATACCATGGCGGTGCATGTCCACCGCAACGCCGATGGCGTTGGCGAAGCCCAGGGCGTCGGTTCCACCGTGGCTCTTCACGGCGATACCGTTCAGACCCAGGAACATGGCGCCGTTGTAACCGCGCGGATCGACGCGCTTGCGCAGCTTGCGCATGGCCGGGCGCGCCAGCAGATAGCCGAGTCCAGCCAGCACCGACGAGCGGAAGGTATGGCGCATGTATTCGTTGATCAACTTGGCCGTGCCCTCGGCCGTCTTCAGCGCGACGTTGCCGGTGAAGCCATCGGTGACGATGACGTCGGCCGTGCCCTTGGCGATGTCGTCGCCCTCGACGAAGCCCAGGAACTTCCCGGGCAGGCCGCTGGCGCGCAGGATGGCGCTGGCCTCCTGCAGCGATTCGTGGCCTTTGATCTCCTCGGAGCCGACGTTCAGCAGGGCATAGCTCGGCGCCTGCAGGCCCAGCACGGAGCGGGCGAAAGCGTTGCCCATCACCGCGAAGTCGACCAGGTTCTGCGCGTCGCACTGCACGTTGGCGCCCAGGTCGAGCATGACCGATTCGCCGCGCAGGGTCGGAAAGAAGGAGGCAATCGCCGGCCGGTCGATGCCCGGCAGAGTCTTCAGCACGAACTTGGCCATGGCCATGAGGGCGCCGGTGTTGCCGGCGGACACCACGCAGTCGGCCTCGCCGGCCTGCACCGCATTGATCGACAGGCGCATGCTGGACTGGCGGCCGGCGCGCAGCGCCACCGACGGCTTGGCGTCGCTGCTCACCACGTCATCGGTGTGGTGGAGGGTGGTGACTTCCTGCAGCCGGCCCTTGCTCTTCAGCAGGGGCGCGACCTCGCGCTCACGCCCGAACATGAGGAAACGGACCTCGGGAAAGCGCTCCAGCGCGATAGAGGCCCCGCGCACCACCATCTTGGGGGCGGCGTCGCCGCCCATGGCATCCAGTGCGATTGTGAGCGCCTTGCCCATATTCCCTCATAAGGCAGGCCCGCCGAAACGGCGGCCACGTGGGCCGCCCGGCGGGCAGCTACCTACAGACCCTCGGATTCCGTGACTTCCCGGCCGTCATAGTGACCGCAGGCCGGGCAGACATGGTGGGGGCGCTTCAGCTCGCCGCAGTTGGAGCACTCGTGGTAGCTCCCAGCGGCCAGGGCGTCGTGGGCCCGGCGCTGGTTACGACGGGATTTGGAAATTTTACTCTTAGGAACAGCCATGATTTTGGTCTCTCATCGTCAAGCGACAGCCGACATCTCAAGCGCCTAATTAGCCAATCTGGGCCGTTGCAGCAAGCAAAGCCGGAGTAATGTCGCAGATAAATCTTAACCTATTTGTCACCTTTCAGCACTTTCAGTGCCGCGAAAGGTCCCTCTTTCTCTTCTGCCTCCGGTGGCCGGTACTGCGCCGGGATCTCCGCCCCGGGCGCCCGGGGATAGGGATCCAATGCAACCGAAAGTTCCTGAACCACCAACTCACCCAGGTCAATGCCCTCTTCCGGCAGGACCTCGGCGGGATCGGCCGCCTCCGGGTCGACCAGAACGTCGCCCTCCGGGGCCGCCCTGCGCCCGTCACCGGGCTCGAAGGCCGCCTCGAGATCTCCGGCGAGGCTCTGGGGCACAGGCTCCAGCGTTACCACGCAGGCCTGCTGCACATCGGCCTCCCAACGGCCCTGGACGCGGAACAGACGACCTCCGACAGGCTTCACCGTCGCCTGGGCCGACAGTCGATCGACGCTCAACAGCCCAAGGCGCCGGGCCACCGCTTCGCGCTCGCCGGCCGTGGCCTCAATCGATTCCGACACCGGAGAACCGCCCAGGCGGTCCGGCGTTACAATCCGCGAAAACTCGTTGGTTGCCTCAGCGGCTGAACCCGACACGGCGATCCTCCGCTTCCGGCGCCGAAAAGCGGCGCACCATAGGGGTTGCGCGGGGCTGGGTCAATCCCCTTCCCGGGCCCAGTCCACAGGGCACCGGGCGGCTGAAATCCGCGGTTTTTTCAAGCTTCTTCCGGCTCCGCCCCAGGCGCCGGAGGTACTGCCGCAAAGACCAGCCGGCCGGCGCGCAGCTCGGCGCCCTCCTGGCCCTCCAGCGCCGCCTCCTGCGCCAGAACGTACGCGGCCAGGGCGGCGGCATCGCCGGCCTCCGCCGGCAGGGTGCCAAAAGCATTGCGCCGCAACGCGGTTTCCAGCTCCTCCGTCCCGCGCGCGACCACTGCGTCCAAGGCCGCCTCATAGCTGGCCAGGCGCCCCATGAAGCCCTCGGCCATCTTCTTGACCCGCTTGCCTACGCCCAGGTCTCCCGCCCCCATTTCCCGCAGCGAGCGGTCCATGTCGGTGAAAAAGACCTCCTGCAGGGCCTCGGCCAGGTCCAGACCGGCCGGAAAATCCCGCTTCAGGCGGCGCAGGACCAGGACCAGATGCAGCACGATGGCCTCGAATCGGCCGTCCAGGCTGTCAGGCACCCCGTAATCGCGGTACAGCACGGGATTTCGGGCCTGAGCCACGATAATCCCGTAGAGGGGCCAAGCCTGCTCACTGCGCGGCTGAGAATCGAAGAGGCGCTTCCAAATCATCGGTCTAGGTTCACGAAGGCTGGGCGAAAGGCGGCGTCGGGCCCCGATGCCCCGGGGACTGTCTCCAATTAAGGTCTTGAAATGGCACCGGCCGCGGGTTTAATCAAGCTATTCGGGGTCAAACGAGAGGTATGACGTGAAAGCGACGAAGCGAGGCCGCCTCGGCAAGAACCTGCCGGGTATGGGCGTTTGCCTGATGCTGGCCTGTGCCGCCGTCGGCTTGTCGGCTTGCGGCAACACCGTCCAGCTGCGCGGCAACACGCCGGACCCTGAGGACGTCGCCGAGATCCAACCGGGCGTGCACAGCCGCCAGGACATCATCGATCTGCTCGGCTCGCCCTCCACCGTGTCCACCTTCCAGGACCGCAAGTGGTACTACATCGGGCAGAAGACCGAAGAGATCGCCTTCATGAAGCCTACGGTGATCGACCGCAAGGTGCTGGTCATCACCTTCGACGAATCCGGGCTGGTCGAGGGCACCAGGAACTACACCATGGCCGACGCGCAGGACGTCGACCCAGTCGACCGCGAGACGCCGACCGAAGGCCGCGACCTGACGCTGCTGCAGCAGCTGTTCGGCAACATCGGCAAGTTCTCCAACCCGCTCTGACGCCAGCCCGCAGCGGGCGCGAACAGCCGGACAGAAAAAAGGCCCTGGAAGCGGAACGCTTCCAGGGCCTTTCCCGTTGCGCCGCGCCCTCCCCCCGACCTGGAGGAAGGACGCGGCGGAGCACCTTAGTGGGCCAGCGCCGCCAGCAGCAGCAGGGCCACGATGTTGGTGATCTTGATCATCGGGTTCACGGCGGGACCGGCGGTATCCTTGTAGGGATCACCCACCGTGTCGCCGGTCACCGCGGCCTTGTGGGCCTCGGAGCCCTTGCCGCCGTGGTTGCCGTCCTCGATGTACTTCTTGGCGTTGTCCCAGGCACCGCCGCCGGCCGTCATGGAGATGGCCACGAAGATGCCGGTGACGATGACGCCCAGCAGCATGGCGCCGACGGCGGAGAGCGCCGCGGCCTGGCCGCCGATCGCCAGGATGATGAAGTACAGCACAATCGGCGAGAGCACCGGCAGCATCGAGGGGATGACCATCTCCTTGATGGCCGCCTTGGTCAGCAGGTCGACGCAGGTGCCGTATTCCGGCTTGCCGGTGCCTTCCATGATGCCCGGGATCTCCTTGAACTGGCGGCGGACTTCCATCACCACCGAGCTGGCGGCGCGGCCGACCGCGGTCATGCCCATGGCCCCGAAGAGATAAGGCAGCAGACCGCCGATGATGAGACCCACCACCACGTAGGGGCTGGACAGCGAGAAGTTCACCGCCTCTTCCAGCTGGATGGCGCCTTCCGCGATGAACAGCTCCAGGTCCGAGGTATAGGCGGCGAACAGCACCAGCGCGCCGAGACCGGCGGAAGCGATGGCGTAACCCTTGGTAACCGCCTTGGTGGTGTTGCCCACAGCGTCGAGGGCGTCGGTCGTCTTGCGCACCTCAGCTTCCATATCCGCCATCTCGGCGATGCCGCCGGCGTTGTCGGTCACCGGGCCGTAGGCGTCCAGCGCCACGACCATGCCCGCCAGGGCCAGCATGGTGGTCACCGCGATGGCAATGCCGAGCAGACCGGCCAGCAGGAAGGTGATGATGATACCGGCGCAGATGATCAGCGCCGGAACCGCCGTGGCTTCCATGGAGATGGCCAGGCCCTGGATGACGTTGGTCGCGTGACCGGTTACCGAGGACTGAGCGACCGAGCGCACCGGACGGTACTCGGTTCCGGTGTAGTACTCGGTGATCCAGATGATCGCACCGGTCACCACCAGGCCGACGATGCCGCAGATGTAGAGATCAAGGCCCGAGAAGCTGATGCCGCGGGCATTCATCACCGTGTCCATGCCGACCACGTAGTCGGTCACCGGCCACAGCAGCACTGCGGAGATCACCGCCGAGGCGATGAAGCCCTTGTAGAGGGCGCCCATGATGCTCTGCGAGGCACCCAGCTTCACGAAGAAGGTGCCGATGATCGAGGCGATGATGCAGGCGCCGCCCAGCGCCAGCGGGAAGATGACCAGGGAACTGATGTTCGGATCCTGCACCGCGAAGATGGTGGCCAGCACCATGGTCGCGACCACCGTGACCACATAGGTCTCGAAAAGGTCGGCGGCCATGCCCGCGCAGTCGCCCACGTTGTCGCCCACGTTGTCGGCGATCACCGCCGGGTTGCGGGGGTCGTCCTCGGGGATACCGGCTTCGACCTTGCCCACCAGGTCAGCGCCGACGTCGGCGCCCTTGGTGAAGATGCCGCCGCCGAGACGGGCGAAGATGGAAATCAGCGAAGCGCCGAAGCCGAGGGCCACCAGGGCCACCGAAATCTCACGCTCGGGAACGTCCATGCTCAGCAGCACGGTGTAGTAGCCGGCGACCGCCAGCAGCGCCAGACCGGCGACCAGCATGCCGGTGATGGCACCGGCCCGGAAGGCGATCGACAGCCCCTGGGCCAGCCCCTTGCGGGAGGCCTCCGCCGTGCGCACGTTGGCGCGCACCGAAACGTGCATGCCGATGTAGCCGGCCGCGCCCGAAAGCACCGCGCCGATCAGGAAGCCGATACCGTCCTTGAGGCCGAGGAAGACGGCCAGGAGGATGAAAATGACGATGCCGACCATACCGATCGTCCGGTACTGACGGTTCAGATAGGCCTTCGCGCCCTCCTGGACCGCCCCGGCGATCTGTTGCATGCGCTCGTTCCCCGCCGGCGCCGAGAGCACCGATTGCGATGCCCAGGCACCATAAAGCAGTGCCAACACGCCGCAGCCGAGCACCAAGTACAAGATTTCCATATGGAGTTCCCTCAAGATTGATTGGTCCAACCCGCATTTCGCAGGCCGGGCGCTAGATTCGCTGCCCCTCGGAGCGCCCCAGAATCGCGCGGAAAATGCCAGAACCGGTCTGGGATAGCAACCGTTAGAGCGCCGCCCGGCGGTGGGGCCCCAACGTAGCGATTAAGCTGTGCGGCGGCGGTGCAGCCACAGGGGCGCCAGGGTGGCGAGCAGCACAGGCGCGATGATCCCGATATTGACCGCCTGCCAGCCGAAAGCGCTGAAAATCGCGCCGGAAGCCAGGGCGGTGACGGCGGTGGTGCCGAAGACCATGAACTCGTTGAAGGCCTGCACCCGGGACTGCTCCTCGATGCGGTAGGTCTCGGTCAGCAGCGCCGTGCCGCCGACGAACATGAAGTTCCAGCCGAGCCCCAGCAGGACCAGGGCGGCCCAGAACTGCAGCACCTCGACCCCGGTGAGGTTGATCGCGGCGCAGCCCAGGACCAGGACGCCGCCGACGGCGATGACCCGCTCTGCCCCCACCCGGTGGATGATGTGCCCGGTGACGAAGGACGGCGCGTACATGCCGACAACGTGCCACTGGATGACAAAGGCCGCGGTTTCAAAGGGATGGGCGCAGGCCACCATGGCCAGGGGCGTCGAAACCATGACCAGGTTCATGGCCCCGTAGGCGACCATGGCGCAAAGCACGGCGACGATCAGGGTCGGCTGGCGAACAATCTCCCTCAGGGGGCGGCCCTTGGCGCGCTCGTGCAGGGAAAGCGGCGCCGGCAGCGCCACGAACTGGATCAGCACCAGGGTGCCGAAGGCCAGCACCGCCACCGCCGCATAGCCGCCGGCGAAGAGCACAGGGGCGAAGAGCTCCTTGCTCCACTTGGCCAGCTCGGGACCGAGGATCGCGGCGATGACACCGCCAACCATGACGTAGGAGATGGCACGGCTGCGCTGCGCGGCCCCGGCCACATCGGCCGCGGCGAAGCGGTAGAGCGCCACGTGGGTGGCGAAACCGCCCAGGAAAGCGGCGCCCGCGCAGAACAGCCAGTAGTCGGCGAGGAAGACCGCCAGGCAGGACACCACGCCGCCTGTGATGCCCAGCAGGCTGCCCAGGATGAAGCCGGCGCGCCGCCCGAAGCGGCCCATCAGCAGAGAGGCCGGGATGGTCAGCAGGGCGGTGGCCACGAACTGCAGGGCCAGCGGCAGGGTCGCCAGGGCCGGTGTCGGCGCCAGGGAACTGCCGACCAGGGCGGTGATGGTGATGGAGAGCGCCAAACAGCTCATACCGAGCGCCTGGCAGACCGCCAGGATCGCCACGCTGGGCATGCTGGACCGCTCGTGGGCTATCGATTCCATGGCGGAAAGCTACCCCATCAGGAAGTGAAAGGCAGTGCGCTATCTTGGCGCGCAAGGCAGCTATGCGTTGAACTGGCGGCTGAGGGTCCAGCCAGCGGCGCTCAGACCTTGCGCGGCTGGTGGCGCTCCAGTTCGCGCAGGATAATGTCGGAGACGATCCCCTTGCCGAGCAGGCGGTCGCAGACCCCCATGAGGCGCTGCTTCACCAGATCGGACTCGAAGCCGGCGTTGCGGACGACCCGCAGCGCGAAGAGGCTGTGCAGTTCGGTCAGAAAGGCGTCGCGCAGGCGGGCCTTGTTCTGCTGGGTCATGCCGGCGTCGTAGTTGTCCGCCAGCAACAGGGTGATGTCCATGGTCACGTGGTGGGTGACCTCGCTCTCCTGGATCAGGGAGATCACCAGGGGAGTATCCATCGGGATGTAAACCGGCTCCGGCTTGTTGATCTCGGCGATCAGCTCGCTGGTGCGCTCGGCGCCCGGCCCCATAAGGAACCACCACGCCGCCCCGCCGCCGCCGAGCAGCAGGACCAAAGCCACGACAATGAGAATGACGATGCGCAAGGCGCGAAACCCACCCGAGAAGCCGGAAATCCGAAGCTTGTTGATAAAGCTTTTACGGTAAAGATGGCGTTAAGGGTTAAGTCTCTGAAAAACCGCCTAGAAATGGCTCCATCCGGTAGCCTCGAGCGGCACCTCCGCACCATCCGCGCCACGCACCACCAACCCCGGCTGCGGTCGCGCCCGACCGATCCGGGTGATCGCCACGCCGCAGCGTTGTGCCAGCGCCGCAATGGCCTCACGCCGCGCCGGCGCCGCCGCGAAGAGCAGCTCGTAGTCGTCGCCGCCGGCCAGCAGACGCTGGGCCGGCGCGCCCAGGGCCGCCAGCCCCGCCTGCGCCGCTGCGCTGAAGGGCACCGCCGGCAGGTCGATCTCCGCGCCGACACCGGAAGCCTCCAGCAGGTGGCCGAGATCGGCCGCGAGTCCGTCGGAGACGTCGAGAGCCGAGCGGGCCAGCCCCTCCTCCAGCAGCGCCTGCCCGACCACGAGGCGCGGCTCCGGCAGGCGGTAGCGCGCGACCAGCGCCTCTCGCGTCGCGGCGTCCAGACTGTCGAGTTCGCCGCGCAGCACGCAGAGGCCCAGATAGCCCTCGCCGATCGTACCGGTGACATAGAAGTCGTCATCCGGCCGCACCGAGCCGCGGTCCAGAACGGCCTCGCCCTCGACCTTGCCGAAAGCGGTGAGACTCAGGGTCATCGGGCCGGGCGTCCCGGTGGTATCGCCCCCGTAAAGCGCCACGCCGAAGGTCTGCTGATCCGCCGCCAGGCCCTCGGCGAAGCGGGCGATCCAGGTCTCCTCGATGTCGAGGGGCCAGGCCGAAGCCAGCAGATAGCCGAAGGGTGCGGCCCCCATGGCCGCCAGGTCGGAGAGGTTGACCCGCAGCAGCTTCCTGGCCACCAGGTCCGGCGGACAGTCGAGGAAGTGGCGCCCCTTGATCATGGTATCGACGGTGGCAACCAGCCGCTCGCCGCGTGAGATCGGCAGCACGGCGGCATCGTTGTGCAGGCCGAAGGTGCCCTCCGCCTTGGCGGCCAGCGGTGCGAAGTAGCGCTCGATCAGCTCGAACTCGCCGGCGCGCCTACTGTCTTTGGTCGCCATCGCCGCGCTCTCAGCGCAGCTTGGACAGATCCGCCTCGCCGCCGAATTCCTCGGCCCGCAGCACATGGGCCAGGCGGTCGAGCAGGCCGTTCACGAAGGCGGTCTCGCGTCCGTCGAAGAAGGCGTTGGCGAGGTCCACGTACTCCGAGATGACGACCCGCGCCGGCACCTCCAGGCGCTCAGCCAGCTCGAAGGTCGCCGCACGCAGCAGGGCGTGCAGCAGGATCTCCAGGCGATCGAGGGTCCAGTCCTCGTCCAGCACGGCGGCAATCATGTCGTCCAGCTCGTCGGCCGTCCTGGCGACACCCTCCACCAGCTCGGTCAGGAGCTCGCGGTTCACCGAGGCATGCTTCAGGCCCTCGATGTCCTCGTCGATGCGGTGCTGCAGGAATTCCCGCAGCACTTCCCGGGCGCTCTGATCACCGACGACGACCTGGTAGAGGGCCTGCACCGCCAGCAGGCGCGCGGCGCTGAGGCCCGAGGGGCGTCTGCGCTTGCCGCCGGGAGCCGGCTTCGGATTTGACGTATCGGTCACGTATCGCGGGTCCAAAAGGGCCGACCGGGGGTCAGCGGGGGAACAGATGGAAGCGGCGCTTCACGTCGAGCATCGCCAGGCAGGCCTCTGCGGCGTCCCTGCCCTTGTTCTTCTGGTCGACGGCGGCGCGCACCCAGGCCTGTTCCATGTTCTCGCAGGTGAGGATGCCGTAGCCAAGCGCCAAGGTGTGATCGCAGGCCAGATCCTGCAGCTTGCGGGCGCTTTCGCTGCAGACATAGTCGTAATGCGTGGTCTCGCCGCGAATCACGCAACCGAGAGTGACATAGCCGTCGAAGCGCCGCCGCCCGGCGAAGAAGTCCATGGAGCGCACCGCCATGCGGATCACCGCCGGAATCTCGAAGACGCCCGGCACGGTGACGCGCTCATGGGTCACGCCGGCTTCGTCCAACGTCGCGCTGGCACCTTCGTAGAGGGCATCGGCGATGTCCTCGTAGAAGCGGGCCTCCACCACCAGGATGTGCGGGTTCACGTGATTGCTGTCGCTCATAGCCTGAATCCTAGGCCTTGCCGACCGGCTCGATCGAGCGCTGTCCCGCGACCTTGAGGCCATAGCCTTCCAGGCCGACGATGGTACGCTTGGTGTTGGACAGCAGGATCATGTCGCGCACCCCGAGGTCGAGCAGGATCTGCGCGCCGACGCCGTAGTCGCGCAGCTGCGCACCGCCCTTGGGCTCGCCCCCCAGGCGCGATTCCAGAGAGCTGGAAAGCGCGTCGGCGGAAGGCTCGCGGATCAGTACCACGACGCCGCGCCCGGCCTCCCCGATCATGCGCATGGCCTGCTGCAGCTCACCGGCCTTGCCGCTGGCGCTGTCGCCCAGAACGTCGTCCAGCACGTTCATGGCGTGCATGCGCACCAGCACTGGTTCCCCGCTCGAGATGTCACCCTTCCACAGCGCCACGTGCTCGGCGTAGTTCAGGGTGTTGACGTAGAGGGCCAGGTTGAACTCCCCACCGTAGCGGCTGGAGAAGCGGCTCTCCAGGCGGCGCTCGACGAAGTGGTCGTGGCGCCGGCGGTAGGAAATGAGATCGGCAATCGTCGCGACTTTGAGGCCGTGGCGCTGGGCGAAAGCAATGAGGTCGTCGCGCCGCGCCATGGTGCCGTCGTCGTTCATGATCTCGCAGATCACGCCGGACGGGTTCAGGCCGGCGAGCCGCGAAATGTCGACGGCAGCTTCGGTGTGTCCGGCGCGGTCCAGAACGCCGCCGTTGCGGGCGCGCAGCGGGAAGACATGGCCGGGGGTCGCGATGTCGGCCGCAGTGGAGCGGCTGTCGATCGCAACCGCGATGGTATGGGCGCGGTCGTGAACGGAAATTCCGGTTGTGACGCCTTCGCGGGCCTCGATGGATACGGTGAACGCGGTTTCATGCCGCGAAGAATTCGAAGAGGCCATCATCGGCAGGCCGAGCGCATCCAGCCGTTCGTTCGTCATCGCCAGACAGATCAGCCCGCGCCCGTGGGTCGCCATGAAATTGATCGCATCCGGTGTCGCCATCTGCGCCGGTATCACGAGATCGCCCTCGTTTTCGCGGTCTTCGTGATCGACAAGGATAAACATACGGCCGTTACGCGCATCCTCGATAATCTCTTCCGGCGTCGAAATCGCGTCCTTGAATTCGCTTTCTTCGGTCATGATGCGCTCCCTGAGAACTCCGCCAATCTGGCGACATAACGGGCCAGCATGTCAATCTCCAGATTGATCTGGTCGCCGACGGCGACGTCGCCCCAGGTGGTTTCGGCTTTGGTATGGGGGATCAGATTGACGTCAAACTTGGTACCGTCGACGCCATTCACAGTCAGCGAGGTGCCATTCAGTGTGACCGAACCCTTCGGCGCAATGAACCGCGCGAGGTCGGGACTGGTGTCGAAAGTTACGCGCGAGCTGTCTCCGTCCGCCTTGATCGCAAAGACGGTGGCCAGGCCGTCGACGTGGCCCGACACGATGTGTCCGCCCAGTTCGTCGCCGATCTTCAGAGCGCGTTCCAGATTGAGCCGCGCGCCGGGTCGCCATGTCGAACCGATATTGGTCTTGGCAATGGACTCCGCCGAGATCTCGACATCGAACCAGGTGCGCCCGCCCAGATATCCGGTGTCTATGACCGTCAGGCAGGCTCCGTTACAGGCGATGGACGCGCCGATGTCGATCGTCTCGCGGTCATAGTGGCACAGGATACGCGCCCGAAGGTCGCCGCGCTGCTCCAGTTCCGCGATTTCGCCGATATCCGTGATGATGCCAGTAAACATGGTCGGTCCCGTTTGATCAGATAAAGCACCTATATTCTGCGTCCCGAAGGAGCGAGGGCATAACGACGAAAATTGCGCATAGCGGGGGAAACCTCGGCTCCGGCGCTCTTGTTAATGCTGGTTAATCGAACATTAACAAAAAAGGTTAATGGTGTCCCTCGAGTTCATTCGGAAAGGGGCGCGGATGCGCAGAAACGGCAACGCGGGCTTCAGGTCTGTTACCGGACTGGTTTTGGCGGTGGGCCTGTCGGGATGCGGCCTGCCCAGCGTCGGCCCGAACAAGGGCGATATTATCCGGGCTGCCTCGACCGGGCAGGTCCCTGCCATCGTCGTCGAGGTCGATGACCGGATTTTGGGTCTGACACCCCCGGCGTCCGACACCGGCTTCGGACCGGCGTTCACCCGCGGCGCACTACAAGTCGACCGGGTCCGGCCCGGCGACCGCCTGACCGTGACGGTATTCGAGAATGTGCAAAACGGCCTGTTCGGCGCTGGCGGCGTGCCTGCGGTCCTCGGCCCGATTGTCGTCGATCAGGCCGGCGATATTTTCGTTCCCTATGGCGGGACCATTCCGGCCGCCGGTCTGGGGTTCAGCGCCTTGCGGGAACGCATAACCGAGCGGTTGTCCGGCCAGACGCCCGATCCGCAGGTCTCGGTCCTTCGTGACACGGGCGACG
>JBNKHC010000126.1:0-3819 GCA_050290145.1 Kiloniellaceae bacterium
AGGTCGGCCGGCAGGGCCTGGAACTTCGCCTTGTTGACCGAGATCTCCAGGCCCGGGCCCGGCTCGTGGAAAGCGGGGACGTAGTAGTACTTCACCACCTTCTGCAGGCCGAAGGCGATGTCGTTCCAGGGGCCGATCCACTCCGCCGCGTCGATGGCGCCGGACTGCAGGGCCGGCAGGATCTCGCCCGGCGGCAGCAGCACGACGACGGAGCCGGCGCGGCGCATGACCTCGCCGCCAAGGCCGGCCATGCGGATCTTCAGGCCCTGCAGGTCCTCCCAGCTGTTGATCTCGTTCTTGAACCAGCCGCCGGCCTGCACGCAGCTCGACCCGGCGAAGAAGGGCTGGATGCCGAAGTCGGCATAGGCCTCCTCCCACAGCTCCTGGCCGCCGCCGTAGGTCAGCCAGGCCGGCAGCTCGATGGCGCTGAGGCCGAAGGGCAGCGTAGTGAAGTAGTTGAAGGCCTTGGACTTGCCGACCCAGTAGTAGGGCGAGCCGTGCAGCACGTCGGCGGTGCCGCTCTGCACCGCGTCGAAGCTGTCGAAGGGCGGCACCAGCTCGCCCGCGGCGAAGAGCTTGATGGCGAGGCGCCCGCCGCTCATCTCCTGCACGCGCTGGACGAAGCGCGCGGCGTTCACGCCGACGCCCGGCGAATTCTTCGGCCAGGGCATCACCATGTTCCACTCGATGCGCTCCTGCGCGATGGCCGGGGCGGCCAGGGTGGCCGCGGCGCTCCCCGCCAAGGCAGCACTTCCCGCGCCCTTCACGAAGTCACGGCGTTTCATGAGATGTCCTCCCACAAGGGCCGGACCCGCCTGCGCGCGGGGTCCTGCCGTCATCAGTCGGGCGGGAGATTAGCGGGCTTGCCGGTGGAAAGCTACGGGGGCGAAGGCCTAAGCCGCCTCTTGCGTCGCACGGTCGACGATGTCGACGATGTCGGCCAGGATGGCGGTCAGGTCGTAGTCCTTGGGGGTGTAGACCGCGGCGACGCCGGCCTTCTTCAGGGCCGCCTCGTCCTCCGGCGGGATGATGCCGCCGGCGACCAGGGGCACGCGTGACAGTCCGGCCTTGTCCATGCGCTCCAGCACCTCGCTCACCAGGGCGACGTGGGAGCCGGAAAGGATGGAAAGGCCGATGACGTGCACACCCTCCTCCAGGGCGGCGCCGACGATCTGCGCCGGGGTCAGGCGGATGCCCTCGTAGACCACCTCGAAACCGGCATCGCGGGCGCGCACGGCGATCTGCTCGGCGCCGTTGGAGTGGCCGTCCAGGCCCGGCTTGCCGACCAGCATCTTGAGCCGGCGGCCGAGCCGGCGGGAGACCGCCTCGACCCGCTCGCGCACCGGGGCCAGCGCATCTTCCTCGGCCTGGGAATGGGCCGCCGCCGAACCGCCGACGCCGGTGGGCGCACGGTACTCGCCGAAGACCCGGCGCAGCACCTCGCCCCACTCGCCGGTGGTCACCCCGGCATGGGCGCAGGCGATGGAGGGCTCCATGATGTTGCTGCCGTCCCTGGCCGCGGCCTCCAGGGCGGCGAGCGCCTTGTCGACGGCGCCCTGGTCGCGGGCGGCGCGCCAGGCCTCCAGCGCCGCGATCTGCTCGGCCTCGGACTGCGGGTCGACCGCCAGGAAGCCGCCGTCGCCGCCTTGGGTCAGCGGCGAGGGCTCGCTGTCCTGGTAGGCGTTGACGCCGACCACGGTCTGCTGGCCGGTCTCGATGGCCTCCAGGCGCTTGGCGGCGCTCTCCACCAGGCGCTCCTTCATGTAGGCGTTCTCGACGGCGGCGATGGCCCCGCCCAGGTCCTCGATGCGGGCCAGCTCCTCGCGCGCCTCGGCCTTCAGCTCCGCGACCTTGGCGTTGATCACCGTCGAGCCGTTGAAGATGTCGTCGTAGTCCAGGAGGTCGGTCTCGAAGGCGAGGATCTGCTGCAGGCGCAGGGACCACTGCTGGTCCCAGGGGCGCGGCAGGCCCAGCGCCTCGTTCCAGGCCGGCAGCTGCACGGCGCGGGCGCGGGCGTCCTTCGACAGGGTGACGGCCAGGGCCTCCAGCAGGATGCGGTAGACGTTGTTCTCCGGCTGCTGCTCGGTGAGGCCCAGGGAGTTCACCTGCACGCCGTAGCGGAAGCGCCGGTATTTCTCCTCCTCGATGCCGTAGCGCTCCCGGCAGATCTCGTCCCACAGCTCGGTGAAGGCGCGCATCTTGCACAGCTCGGTTATGAAGCGCAGGCCGGCGTTCACGAAGAAGGAGATGCGCCCGACCACGCGGGGGAAGTCCTGCGGCGGCACCTGGCCCGACTCGCGCACCGAATCCAGCACCGCGATGGCGGTGGCCAGCGCGAAGGCCAGCTCCTGCACCGGCGTCGCGCCGGCTTCCTGCAGGTGGTAGGAGCAGACGTTGGTCGGGTTCCACTTCGGCACTTCGCGGTAGGTGAAGGCGATCACGTCGGTGATGAGGCGCAGCGAGGGCTGCGGCGGGAAGATGTAGGTCCCGCGCGAGAGATATTCCTTGATGATGTCGTTCTGCACCGTGCCGGTGAGCTGGTCGCGCGCCGCGCCCTGCTTTTCCGCGCAGGCGATGTAGAGCGCCAGCAGCCAGGGCGCCGTGGCGTTGATGGTCATGGAGGTGTTCATGCGCTCCAGCGGGATCTCCGTGAAGAGCTTCTCCATGTCGCCCAGGTGGCTGACCGGCACGCCGACCTTGCCGACCTCGCCTTCCGCCAGCGCATGGTCGGAGTCGTAGCCGGTCTGGGTCGGCAGGTCGAAGGCCACCGAGAGGCCGGTCTGCCCGCGCGCCAGGTTCTTGCGGTAGAGGGCGTTGGAGGCTTCGGCGGTGGAGTGGCCCGCGTAGGTGCGGATCAGCCAGGGCCGATCGCGCTCGCGCGCAACTGATGGGTCTTTGGTGCGCGCCCCGGCGGGCTTGCTGTCCGTCATATCGCTCATCTCGCTCTTACCACCACTCTGCCGCCGCCCCCGCGTCAGGGCCCGAAAACATGTGCTGCATTGCGTCAAAAGGGCCCGGAAGCAACCGATTCCAGGTTATCATATTTCGTCCAACCGCCGAAACCGACAGAAAATTACGAAAAAATCCCTCTAGACGTAAAAAACAATGTCATTGTGCGTTGCAAAAAAGCCTTTGAGCGTCTATGAGTCAAGAAAAATACCGCACTGCCAAAGGGGAATTGCGGCGGGATAGCGCAGTTTTCTGCGGATTTCCGGCCAGAACAATGAGCAGCTGCGAAGGGATAGGCAGAGCGGCCCCGGCACGGACCGGACGCCGACAGAGAGACTGGAGGAGTTGAGACATGGCCGAAGTGCTCGCAGGGTCGGCTGAAGGAACCGCGACGGAGACACCGGAGCGGCCGGTGAAGGACCTCTACGAGGTCGGCGAGATTCCGCCGCTGGGCCACGTGCCGAGCAAGATGCACGCCTGGGTCATCCGGCGCGAACGCCACGGCGAACCGGAACAGGCCATGCAGCTGGAGGTCGTCGACACCCCCACCCTGGACAGCCACGACGTCCTGGTCATGGTGATGGCCGCCGGCGTGAACTACAACGGCGTCTGGGCCGGCCTCGGCGTGCCGATCTCGCCCTTCGACGTGCACAAGGCGCCGTATCACATCGCCGGCTCCGACGCGACCGGCATCGTCTGGGCCGTCGGCTCCAAGGTGAAGCGCTGGAAGGTGGGCGACGAGGTCGTGGTCCACTGTAACCAGGACGACGGCGACGACGAGGAGTGCAACGGCGGCGACCCGATGTTCTCCACCTCGCAGCGCATCTGGGGCTACGAGACGCCCGACGGCTCCTTCGCCCAGTTCGCCCG
>JBNKHC010000127.1:0-4534 GCA_050290145.1 Kiloniellaceae bacterium
TCTCGCGGTTCTGCTCGCCTGCCTCGCCTTCCGCGAGATCCGCCCCTCCCTCGGTCTGGTGCTACCGCTGCTGCAGGTTCTCGTACTCTGGCTGCTGACGCTGACGCCGACGGACGGCGAAGCGCCGGTAACCTATGCCACCGTCTGGCTGGCGGTCCATGTCTGGCTCGGCAAGGTATTCTTCGGCTGTATCGTCGTTGCCGTCGGCCTTTGCCTGGTCATCATTGCCCGCAACAGGATCAAGGCTCTCGCCTTCCCGTCGATGCCGGCGAACGAGGCGCTCGACGAGTTCGCCTACCGCCTGGTGCTGATCGCTTTTGCCTTCGAAAGTCTCATGCTGGTCGCCGGCGCCATCTGGGCGCAGGATGCCTGGGGACGCTACTGGGCCTGGGACCCGCTTGAAAGCTGGGCTTTCGTCACCTGGCTGGCCGTCGCCGGCTATCTGCACTTCCGGCTGCTGCGCAGGCCTTCGCCCGCGGTCAACGCGCTGATTATTGTCGGGATCTTCGGCATCGCCTTCTCAACCTTCTTCGGCATGCCCTTCGTCTCCACGGCGCCGCACAAGGGGGCGATATGAGAGCCCGCCGCAATCTGCTGCCCCTCGCCCTGCCGCTGCTGGTCGCCGGCGTCGCCGCACTGGGCGCGCTGCTCGCGCAGCTGCCGGGGCGCGGTGTCGAGGCACCCTTGCCAAGTCCCGCCACGCAGGCCGAGCCCGGCTTCGCCGACTACTTCGCGACCGGCATCCACCTGCTGCAGGTGGGCCTGCCGCGCGAAGCGGCAGGTGCCTTCCAGTCCGCCAGCAGGCTGCGTCCCGATGTCGTGGAAGCGCAGATCAACCTCGGCTTCGCCTACCTCGCGACGCAGGACCCCGCCAAGGCGGAAGCCGCCTTCCGGATCGCCCTCGACCGCAAGCCGGGACAGATCAACGGCTACTACGGCTGGGCGCAGAGCCTCGAAGCCCTCGGTGACCTGCCTGCCGCACTCGGTGCCATGCGCACCTTCGTACACCTGAGTCGCGAGGACGACCCCTATAGAACGCGCGCCCTGGCGGCGATCTGGGAGTGGCAGAGCGCCCTGGAGCGGCCACAGGTGGAGGCGCCGGCTGAGGCGCAGAGGGAGCCGGCGACCCGCGAAGAAGCCGGGCACCGGCTGGCAAACGTCGATCTCCTGCGCCCCGACGGCACGCTCACGCAGCTGCATGCGCTGCACCCGGGCAAGGCGATCATCCTCAACGTCTGGGCCACCTGGTGCCCACCCTGCCGCGGCGAGCTCCCAAGCCTGCAACGCCTCAGCGACAGCCTGGACCCCGAACGCTATGTCGTGATCGGCCTCTCGGTCGACCAGGATGCAGACTTTGTCCGCGAGTACCTGCGCGACGTCGGGATCACCTTTGCCAACTACGTCGCCGCCGACCCCATGGCGGCAGCGGCGCGTCTCGAGGTCGAAAGTTTCCCACAGACTCTGATGGTCCGCCCCGACGGCACGCTGGCGCAAAGAGTGGTCGGCGCGCGCGATTGGGCCGCGGTCGCTCAGCGCAGCGCCCTGAAGGGACTCTGGTCCCTCGGCGAATTCCCGATGATGGAAGCGAAGCAAGGAGAGACTCCATGACGCCGCAGGACATCGCCCTGGTACAGCAGACCTATGAGCGCTTGGACGCGCACCGCACGCTGTTCGCCCAGAGTTTCTACGATCGCCTCTTCAGCGTGAACCCCAATATCGCCCTGATGTTCGACCGCAACATGGACCAGCAGATCGAACATTTCCGGGTGATGCTCTATACCGCCGTCTACGGCATAAGTCGGGCGGAGGAACTGAAGCCGGCGTTGCGCAACCTCGGACGGCGGCATCTCCGCTATGGTGTCCGTTCCGCCGACTATGCCGCCTTCGAAGCCGCCCTGCTGTGGGCAATCCGGCAGTTTCTGGGGGACGGTTTCTCACCGGATGTCGAAAAGGCCTGGCGCGCCTTCTATCGCTTCCTCAGCGAGACAATGCGCGAAGGCGTCAGCCGGGACGCGACCCTTCCCCTGGCGGCCCCGCAGGCCGCCAAGAGCGCATGGTGAGGCGACATGCGCGGCTCCCCCCCTTCGCGACTCAATGCCACATCGCCTGGTTTGCGGCTAGCCGTCGCCGCCGTCTTGGCCCTGGTAACGGTGCCGGTTGCCAACGCCCAGGATATCTTTGCCGGGCGCACGATCTATGAAGACCACTGTGCAAGCTGCCACGGCCTCGACGGCAGGCCGACCGTGCCGGGAACGCCGGACTTCTCTGAAGGCTCAAGCCTTTTCGTTTCGGACGCCGAGCTGATTCGCGTCGTCAAGTCCGGCAAAAGCCTCATGCCCGCCTACGACCGTGTACTCAAGGAATCGGAAGTTCTAGATGTCATTTCCTATCTTCGCACCTTGCGCCGCTAGCGTGGCTCGACGCCCCGCCGGCGTTACGCTTCTGCTCGGGTTCCTGCTCTTGCTGCCGCTGCTTGGTGCCGCCTACGGCCAGAGCGCCGACAAGGGGCCGGCACCCCACCTGCAGGTGGAAAACTTCCGTGTCGGCGCCGACGTCTACGTCCGCTCCCTCGCCATCGACCGTCAACGCCAGTCACTCTGGGTCGGCACTTCCGTCGGCGTTCTGGACATCGACCTGGCGAGCCGGGACCTGAAGCGAACCTTCACGCGGGACGACGGCCTTGCCAACGAGTATGTCTTCGCAATCGGCCTCGACCCCCGTGGCCATGTGTGGTTCGGCACTAATGCCGGGGGGGCCAGCACCTTCAAGGACGGCAAGTGGCGCACCTATTTCCCGATGCACGGGCTCGCCGACTACTGGGTCTATGCCTTCGCCTTCGACCGCCGCGGCCGTGCCTGGATCGGCACCTGGGACGGCGTCAGCCTGTTCGATCCCGAGAGCGAAAGCTTCACGACCTACCACGACGAACTGATCAACATCTGGGTCTACGGCGTGGCCATCGACACCGAGGAGCGCGTCTGGTTCGGCACCGAGGGCGGTGTTTCGATGTTCGACGGCCAGCAATGGCGATCCTGGACCCACGAAGACGGCCTCGGCGCGCCGAATGCGGACGACCTTCCGAGCAGCCCCAATACCGGCCTCGGTACGCGCTCGCGCAAGGACCTCGCCGTCAGCGTGGCCGGCGGCGCCTCCTACAACCCGAATTACGTCTTCGCCGCCCACAGCGACAGCCTAGGCCGGGGAGTGTGGTTCGGCACCTGGGGCGGCGGCGTCAGCCTGTTCGACGGTCGCGGCAAATGGACCACCTATACCGAAGCGGACGGCCTGGCCGGCAACATCGTCTACAGCATCGCACAGGAGCCTGACGGCACGCTTTGGTTCGGCACCGACCGCGGCCTCTCGCGCTTCGACGGAACCAACTGGACCAGCGTCCGTCACGGCCTGGTGGGACAGCACGTCTACGCCATCGCCCTGGCCGACGACGGCTCGGTGTGGATCGGCACAAAGGGAGCCGTAGCAAGGATATGGGAAGAATGAGAACCGGGGGCCCACTTCGCTGGTCGTTTACCGCCGTTGCCCTAGTAGCGGTAGCGGCCGGCGCCTACCTGCTGGGACACGAGCAGGGAAGCGAGAGGCCGACGGTGGAAGCCGCGGCGCCGGCTCAGCCGGTGGCCGCGGCACCACAACACAGCAGCAACCCTCCTGCCGCAGACCTCCATGGCAGCGGCCAGGGCGCGCAAGGTCCAGCGCGTCCCCTGCGCGACTTCGTACACTTCCAGGTGGGGCAGCGCAATGTGAAGGCGCTGCTGCAGGACGGCGAGACGACCTGGATCGGCACCTCCGGCGGCCTCATCCGTTATCGCCCGAAAACCGGCGAGCACAAGGTCTACGACAACCGTGGCGGACTGCTGTCGAACGGCGTCTTCTATCTTGGCAAGTTCAAGAACGAGATCTGGGTCGGAACCTACGGGGGCGGACTTTCGATCCTGGAACCGGAACAGGAAACCTGGCGCAACTACAACATTCCAGACGGCATGGGCGACGCCTTCGTTTATGACGTCCTCCACAGCAAAAACGGCGATATCTGGATTGCCACCTGGTCGGGTGCGAACCGGATCGTCGGGGGCGACATCGACCGCGTTGAGGCCTGGGAGCTCTACACCGTCGAGAACACCGGCGGCGGCCTGCCCAACGATTGGGTTTACGGCCTGGACGAGGACGACAACGGCGTTGTCTGGCTCGCCACCGAAGGCGGGCTGGCGCGCTATGCGGCCGGGCAGTGGACAAACTGGAACCATGCCAACGGCCTCGGCGCGCCCTACGAAACCGTGGCGGCGGATATCGAGTTCCAGAACGACCCCGCCAAATTCTCCGAACACCACGCACGCCAGAAAAAGGAGCAGGGGCTCGAGGACATCAAGGTTGCCTACAACCCCAACTACATCGTCGCGCTGGTCGTCGACCGCGCCGGGGTCGTCTGGGCAGGAACCTGGGGAGGCGGCCTGTCGCGCTTCGACGGCAGCAGCTGGCGCACCTTTACCAAGAGCGACGGCCTGCCGGCCAACCATATCTT
>JBNKHC010000128.1:0-13436 GCA_050290145.1 Kiloniellaceae bacterium
ATAGACCGGTGAGCGGTAGCAGGCGAGCGCCGCATCGTAGCTGGGGAATTCGATCACCACGTTGCGGCTGCGCGCGCTGCCTTCGACGGTCTCGGACTGTCCGGCGCGCACCAGGAAGCGTGCGCCGTATTCCCTGAAGGCCTCGGCGTTGGCCGCGATGTACTTCTTGTAGGCCTCTGCGTCATGCACATCGACGTGTGCGATCCAGTATCCCTTGGCCATTTCTTTTCGTCCTTTCTCTTACGGCAGCAGCACCGTGGAGCCGGTGGTCTTGCGCGCCTCCAGGTCACGGTGCGCCTGGGCGGTTTCGCTCAAGGGATAGGTCTGGTTCACCTCGATCTTTACCTTGCCGGAAGTCACCACGTCGAAGAGCGCGCCGGCGCAGGCCTCAAGATCCGCGCGCTCCTTGTTGTAGACCATGAGGCTGGGACGCGTGAGGTAGAGGCAGCCCTTCTTGTTCAGGACGTTGGGATCGAGCGGCGGAACCGGGCCGGAGGCAGCGCCGAAGAGCACCATCATGCCGCGCGGACGCAGGCAATCCAGCGAGCCGTCGAAGGTGTCCTTGCCGACGGAGTCGTAGACCACCGGCACGCCCTTGCCGTCAGTCAGCTCCTTGACCCGCTCGACGAAGTTTTCTTCGCGATAGTTGATGGTGTGGTGGCAACCGTGCGCCTCGGCGAGCTCGGCCTTCTCGGCCGAACCCACCGTACCGATCACCGTTGCGCCGATATGGTTCAGCCATTGGCAGGCGATGAGGCCGACGCCGCCGGCGGCGGCGTGGAACAGCACGGTGTCGCCCTTCGACACCTTGAAGGTGCGGCGGATGAGATACTCCACCGTCATGCCCTGCAGCATCATGGCCGCGGCCTGCTGGTCGGCGATGCTGTCGGGCAGCTTCACCAGGCGGTGCCAGGGCATGATCCGGGCCTCGGCGTAGGCGCCCGGCGGCATGTCGGCATAGGCGACGCGGTCGCCGGGCTTGAAGGCCTCGACGCCGTCGCCCACCGCATCGACCACGCCCATGCCCTCCATGCCGATCGCGCAGGGATAGGGCAGCGGATAGGCGCCCATGCGGTGGTAGACGTCGATGTAGTTGAGCCCGCAGGCCTTCTGCTGCAGCAGCACCTCGCCGGGGCCCGGAGCCGGGACCTCCACGTCCTCGTATTTCAGGACCTCGGGGCCGCCGGGTTCGTGAATGCGGATTGCCTTGACCATTAGGCGAGATGCTCCTTGAAGAAATTGATCGTGCGGCCGTTGGCGAGGGTCGCCGCGGCCTGGTTGTAGTGCTCGCCGCCGGGGCGCGCGAAGGCGTGGTCCTGGCCGTCGTAGACGTGCACGGTGACGTTGGAGTGGGAAGCCAGGCTGTCCTTCACCTTGGCGATCTCCTCGGCCGAGGAGAACTGGTCCTTCTCGGCGATGTGCAGCATCAGCGGTTTGGAAATGCCGCCGGCTTCGCCCAGCAGGTCGCCGAGTCCGACGCCGTAGTAGCCCACGTTGGCGTCAGCCTCGGAGCGCGTCGCCATGAGGAAGGCGATCTTGCCGCCCAGGCAGTAGCCGACGGAGCCGACCTTGCCGTTGCAGGCGTCATGGCCGCGCAGCGCCGCCAGCGTCGCCTTCATGTCCTCGATGCCCTTGTCGACGTCGAAGAGGCCGAAGAGTTCGAAGGCGCGCTCCCATTCCGCCTGCGTCTTGTCGGTAAGCTGGATGCCGGGCTCGATGCGCCAGAAGAGGTCGGGGCAGATGGCGACAAAGCCCTGGCTGGCGAGCCAGTCGCAGGTCTCGCGCATGACCTGGTTGACGCCGAAGATTTCCTGGGCGACGACCACACCCGGCGCCGCGTCCAATTGCCGGGGCACCGAAAGATAGGCGTTGAAGCTGCCGCCCGGCACTTTGATAGTGAGTTCAGCCATGACCTTCCCCTTGTTTCCTTCCCTTGTTCTGCTTCTCCCTTGGCCGCTCGGAGACGGGGGCGTCCCGGCGGCCATATACGGATTTCGCCGCTAGCCTAGCCGAAAGCCGGGTGCCGCGCAGCGCCGGCGCTGGGGGCGGGCTCACAGCGGCAGGGCGTGCTGCGCCGGCAAGGCGCCTTCCAGGCTCAGAAGGAAGGCCTTGGTCTCGGGCCCCTTGCCGCCGGAGAAGCCGCCGAGCTGACGGTCGGCGGCGAGCACGCGGTGGCAGGGAATGAAGATCGGAATGGGATTGGCGCCGCAGGCGGTGCCGACGGCGCGCGCGATGCCGCCGGTCGCCTTCGCCAGGTCGCCGTAGGATTTGGTCTGCCCGTAGGGAATGGCCAGCATCTCGCGCCATACCGCGCGCTGGAATTCGCTGCCGCGCGGCTTCAGCGGCAGGTCGAAATCGTGGCGCGCGCCGGCGAAATACTCGCGCAGTTGCTGCGCAGCATTTTGCAGCACAGGAGTCGCCTCTTTGTCATGCTGCGTCGCAGCATTTCCCCCGGATGCGCGCCAGGTGACGGCGACGATTTTGCCCTCCTCCTCGGTGAGGGTCACCGGGCCGGTCTCGGTCGCGACGGTGAGGCGGTGGCGGGTCATGGCCGATCTTCGCGCGGGTCGAGGGCCGCGGCAAGGGCGCCGGGTTGGGTCAGCGGCAGGGAGCAGCTCGGCCCGTGGCAGACGTAGGCGGTCGCTTTGCCGTCGAGCTGTCCCTTGCCGGCGGCGGGGTGGTCCGCCGGCAGGCTGACCCCGGGGCTCAGCACCTGCAGGACCCGGTTGGGCAGGCAGCGCCGGGTGACCGCCGCCACCAGGGCGTCGGTTTCCGGGGCGCCACGCGGGCCGACGACGACGACCTGCACGGCGCTTTCCAGGATCTCGGCGCCGTTCAGGAGGCTGGCCAGGGGAAAGAAGTTGCGCAGCAGTTCGCCGGAGAAGGCGGTGACCAGCGTCTCCGCGCGCTCCCGGTAGGCCACCTTGCCGGTCAGATAGAAGAGCCGCGCCAGGACCGCCAGGATTGTTCCGTTGCCGGAAGGCGTGGCGCTGTCGTAGGCCGTCTTGGTGCGGACGATGAGGTCGGAGGCGTCGTCGGCGGTGAGGAAGTAGCCGCCCTGCGCGGCGTCCCAGTGGTGCCGGTCCAGGGTTTCGCACCAGGCTTCGGCCTGCGCCAGGTAGGCGGTCTTGCCGGTTGCCTCGTAAAGGGCGACGGCGGCGGCGGCCATGTTGGCATAGTCGTCCAGGGTCGCCGGGTGCTTCAGGCGGCCGTGACGCCAGGAATGGTGGAGGCGGCCGTCGCGCACCATCTGCGTGGTGACGAAGGCGAAAGCGGTCTCGGCCGCGTCCAGCCAGGCGGGCTCGGCGAAGACCGGCGCCGCCTCGGCCAGGGCGGCGATCATCAGGCCGTTCCAGTCCGCCAGCACTTTGTCGTCCCAGCCGGGCCAGACCCGCTTGTTGCGCGCGGCCAGCAGCTTTTCCCGGCTGGCGGCGAGCCTGGCCTCGGTCTCGGCGTCGGCCGGCTGCGGCGCGGCCGAGCGGTTGAGGATGGTCTTGCCTTCCCAGTTGCCGCCGGGGCGCACGTCGTAGTGCTGCATGAAGAGACTGGCCTCGGCGCCCAGCAGGGCGTCGATCTCCTCGGCGCTCCAGACGTAGAACTTGCCTTCCTCGCCCTCGCTGTCGGCGTCCAGGGTCGCGGCGAAAGCGCCGCAGGGCCTGGTGCCGCTGCCGTCGCTGTTGGCGATCATCTCGCGCAGCACCCAGCCGACGGTTTCGCGCACCCGCTGTGCGTAGAGGGGGTTCTGAGTGTCCTGCCACAGCCAGGTCAGCACCTCGATGAGCTGGGCGTTGTCGTAGAGCATCTTCTCGAAGTGCGGCACCAGCCAGTAGGCGTCCACGGCATAGCGGGCGAAACCGCCGCCCAGGTGATCGTAGATGCCGCCCTGGGCCATCTTGGTCACGGTCAGTTCCACCGCCTCGCGCAGGGCCGTATCGCCGCTGCGTTTCCAGGCGCGCCACAGCAGCTTCAGAATGTTGGGCTGCGGAAACTTCGGCGCGCCGCCGATACCGCCGTTGGCCTGGTCGACCTCGCCCAGCAGGCGCTGGGCGACCTGGTCGAGGGCGGAGAGCGGCACGGCCTCGCCGGGGTGGTTCCGCGACAGCTTGCCCAGCCCGTCCTTCAGCGCCGTGGTGTTCTTTTCGATGCGCGCCTTGTCGTTGGCGTAGATCTCCGCCACCGCCTGCAACACCTGGGGAAAGCCCGGGCGGCCGTAGCGCGGCGCCGGCGGGAAGTAGGTGCCGCCCCAGAAGGGCTCCCCGTCCGGGGTCAGGAACATGGTGAGCGGCCAGCCGCCGTGCTCGCCCAGCAGCGCCAGGGCGGACTGGTAGATGCTGTCCACGTCCGGGCGCTCCTCGCGGTCGACCTTGATGTTGACGAAGAGCCGGTTCATCAGCGCGGCGATCTCCGGGTCCTCGAAGCATTCGTGCGCCATGACGTGGCACCAATGGCAGGCGGCGTAGCCGACGGAGAGCAGCACCGGGCGATTGCTGGCACGGGCCTCGGCAAAGGCCGCCTCGCCCCAGGGCCGCCAGGCGACCGGGTTGTCGCGGTGCTGCAGAAGATAGGGGCTGGTTTCCGCCCCCAGCCGGTTGCCGATGGTCTCGGAGCCTTCGGTCTGGGTGTTCTGGGAGGCGTCGGCCATCTGTGGGTCTGTCCTTCGTCGGCGCTGCACGCTGGCGCAGGGCGGAAAAAGCAGCCGCCCTCCCGGGTCGTGGCTGGGGATTGCGGCGGCCGGTGACTGGCATGTAGTCTCAGATTTCCTATATGGGCCGTAGGTCCTTGGTGGCTCAACCACAAATGCTGAATGGGTTTGTCGTGGCGGGACGCGGTGGACATAGTCCCTGAAGGCCCCGGGAGAGCGCCGGCCGACGGGTTCCGTTCCGGGGGTCTTTTGCAGGGAAGGGCGACGGCGATGAAGATTCACATCGATATAGAGTGCACGCCGGAGGAGGCCCGCGCCTTTCTGGGGCTGCCGGACGTGGCGCCCCTGCAGGAGGCGCTGATGGCCGAGCTGCAGAAGCGCATGATGGCCAACATGCAGGCCATGGAGCCGGAGCAGCTCTTCAAGACCTGGCTGCCGGCCGGCCTGCAGGGCTGGGAGCAGCTGCAGAAGGCCTTCTGGGCCCAGATGTCCAGCGGAGCATCTGGAAAAACAGAGGAAAAACAATAGGTTATGGATGATTCCGTGAAAGAGGAGGCGCTGCGGGAAGAAGCCGGGGAAAACCCCGGCGGCGACCCGGCACCCTATTTCCGCTGCCACGTCTTTTGCTGCATGAACGAGCGCCCGCCGGGCCACGAGCGCGGCTGCTGCAAGGAAAAGGGCGCCGTGCGTCTGCGCAACTATCTGAAGGCGAGGGCCAAGGAGCTGGGCCTGGAAGGCGTGCGCATCAACCAGTCCGGCTGCCTCGACCGCTGCGAGCTGGGTCCGGTCATGGTGATCTATCCCGAAGGGGTCTGGTACCACTACCGCAGCATCGAGGACGCCGAGGAGATCCTGCAGACCCATCTGGTGCAGGGCGGCCGGGTGGCCCGGCTGATGCTGAGGCCTGGCGACGAGACGCCACCGGGCGAGTAATGCCTGCGGCGCGCCGGAAGCGGCGAAGCGCAGAGGCCCCTGAAGCCCCAATGTCATGACCGACGACACGATCTTCGCCCCCTCGACGGCTCCAGGCCGCGCGGGCGTCGCGGTGATCCGGATTTCCGGCCCCGCGAGCGGCGCGGCGCTGCGCGCCCTGGCCGGCGATCCGCTGCCGGAGCCGCGCCGCGCTGTCCTGCGGCGCATCAAGGACCCGGCGGCCGGCGGCGCGATCGACCACGGGCTGGTGCTGTGGTTCCCCGGCCCGGCCAGCTTCACCGGCGAGGACCTGGGCGAGCTGCAGCTGCACGGCGGGCGCGCCGTCATCGCCGCGGCGCTGGAGGCCCTGGCGGTGCTGCCGGGGCTGCGTCCGGCCGAGCCCGGGGAGTTCACCCGCCGTGCCTTCGACAACGGCAAGCTGGATCTCAGCGCCGTCGAGGGCCTGGCCGACCTCATCGACGCGGAAACCGAGGCCCAGCGCCGCCAGGCGCTGCGCCAGATGGAAGGAGGCCTGGCGCGGCGGACCGGCGACTGGGCGGCGCGCCTGACCCGGGTGCTGGCCCATTTCGAGGCCGCCATCGACTTCGTCGAGGAGGAGCTTCCGGAGGACCTGGGCGAGGCGGCCCTGGGCGAAGCGGCGGCCGTGGCGGGCGAGATCGCTGCCGCTCTGGACGATCACCATCGTGGCGAGCGGCTGCGCGAAGGCCTCTCGGCGGTGATTCTCGGCGCGCCCAACGCGGGCAAGTCGTCGCTGCTGAATGCCCTGGCGCAGCGCGATGTGGCCATCGTCTCGGAAACCGCCGGGACCACCCGCGACGTCGTCGAGGTGCACCTGGACCTGGGCGGCTATCCGGTGACGCTCGCCGATACCGCGGGGCTGCGCGCGCTGGAGAAGGCCGACGACCCCCAGGCGGCGATCGAGCGGGCGGGCATGGCGCGGGCCCGCGAGCGCGCCGAGCGCGCCGACATCAAGCTGCTGCTGGTCGATCTGGACGCGGCGCTGGGCGATGAGACAGCCCTGGACGGGGTAGCGGCGCTGCATGACAGCCGCTCCCTGGTACTGCTGAACAAGGCCGATCTCTGTGACCCGGCGGCGGTGCAAGACCTGGCCCGGCAGATCGCCGACTGGGATCCCATCGCCGTGTCGGCCAAGACGGGGGCGGGCCTTGACCAGGTGCTCGACCGCCTGGTGACCCTGGCGGGGGAGAGCTTCGGCGGCGCCGAGGCGGCGGCGGGGATCAGCCGGCACCGTCACCGCCGAGCCCTGGAGGACTGCCGCGATGCCCTGGCGCGGGTGGGGACGGCGGAGCTGCCGGAACTGGTGGCCGAGGAACTGCGCCTGGCGCTGCGCGCGCTGGGGCGGGTGACCGGCCGGGTCGACGTGGAAGACCTACTAGATATTGTGTTCGCGGACTTCTGTATCGGCAAGTAGTAGGGGGTCCTACTAGATGTTTCACGTGAAACATTGGGGCCACCGACTGGCTGTGTGGGGCGCGGCCGGCGCCCGGGGGCGCCGACTTCGGCCTTGATCGCGCCCGGCGGCTTGCTATAACCCGCGGCAGCCTGAGGATGGCCGGACGCAACTGGGACAGTCATGGCTGAGAGCAAGACCTTTGATGTGATCGTCGTGGGCGGCGGGCACGCCGGCTGTGAAGCCGCGGCGGCCGCGGCGCGCCTGGGCGCGCGCACGGCGCTGGTCACCCACCGCCACGACAGCATCGGGGTCATGTCCTGCAATCCCGCCATCGGCGGTCTCGGCAAGGGCCACCTGGTGCGCGAGATCGATGCTTTGGACGGCATCATGGGCCGGGTGGCCGACGCGGCCGGCATCCAGTTCCGCCTGCTCAACGCCAGCAAGGGGCCGGCAGTGCGCGGACCGCGCGCCCAGGCCGACCGGGCGCTCTACCGCCGGGCCATGCAGGAGACGCTCGCCGGACAGCCGGACCTGACCATCGTCGAGGCGGCGGTGGAAGACCTGGTGGTCGACGCCGGCGGGACTTGCCGCGGCGTGGTGACGGCGACGGGCGAGACCCTGAGCGCCGGCGCGGTGGTCTTGACCACCGGCACCTTCCTGCGTGGGCTCATTCATATCGGCGAGGAGCGGATCCCGGCCGGGCGGGTCGGGGAGGCGCCGGCGGTCGGCCTTGCCGCGACCCTGGCGCGGGCCGGCTTCGCCCTGGGGCGGCTGAAGACCGGGACGCCGCCGCGCCTCGACGGCCGGACCATTGATTATGCGGGCCTGACCGAACAGCCGGGCGATCCGGAGCCGGAACCTTTCTCCAGCCTGACCACGTCGATCACGCAGCCACAGGTGAGCTGCCACATCACCTATACGACGGAGGCCGGGCACGCGCTGATCCGCGACAACCTGGACCGGGCGCCGCTCTATTCGGGGCAGATCGAGGGGGTCGGACCGCGCTACTGCCCCTCCATCGAGGACAAGGTGGTGCGCTTCGCCGAGCGCGGGCAGCACCAGATCTTCCTGGAGCCGGAAGGGCTCGACGACCCGACGGTCTATCCCAACGGCATTTCCACCTCGCTGCCCAAGGACGTGCAGCTGGCGCTGCTGAGGACCATTCCGGGCCTCGAGACCGCGGTCATGCTGCAGCCGGGCTACGCCATCGAGTACGACTACGTCGATCCGCGGGAGTTGAAGGTCTCTCTGGAGACCCGGCGCCTGCCGGGGCTGTTCCTGGCCGGGCAGATCAACGGCACCACGGGCTACGAGGAGGCGGCGGCCCAGGGTCTGATCGCCGGGCTCAATGCGGCGCTGCGGGCCGGCGGTAACGCGGCGCCCTTCGTGGTCGACCGCTCGGAGGCCTACATCGGCGTCCTCATCGACGACCTGGTGACCCGGGGCGTCAGCGAGCCCTATCGCATGTTCACCAGCCGCGCCGAGTACCGTCTGCGGCTGCGCGCCGACAACGCCGACCAGCGCCTGACCGGCCGGGGGATCGCCCTGGGCTGCGTCGGAGCCGCCCGGCGCACGGCCTTCGACACGCGGATGGCGGCGCTGGAGGCCGGCCGCGCCTTGGCGGAATCCCTGACGGCCACCCCAAACAGCCTGGCGGCCGCCGGGATCGCCATCAATCAGGACGGAGTCCGGCGCAGTGCCTTTGAGCTGCTGCGCTATCCGACGCTGGATCTGGCGCGCCTGGCGGAGATCTGGCCGGAGCTGCGGACGCTGGCGCCAGCGGTGGCCGGCCAGATCGAGATCGAAGGCCGCTACCAGGGCTACATGGCCCGCCAGGAAGCCGACATCCGCGCCTTCCGCAAGGACGAGGCGCTGGAGCTGCCGGCGGAGCTGGACTACGCGGCCGTGGGCGGCCTCTCCACAGAGGTTAGGCAGCTGTTAACCAAAAGCCGCCCGGAGACCCTGGGGGCCGCGGCGCGGATCCCCGGCGTGACCCCGGCGGCGGTCATGGCGCTGCTGCGGCATGTGAAGAAGCGCGGCGCCAAGGCCGTAGAGGCGGCAGGCGGTGGCGAACCGTCGCACCCCTCGGCGGCCTGAGGGCAGGGGATGACCGCGGCCAAGGGCGGAGCGGCTGCGCCGATGACCCCGGAAGAGTTCCAGGCCCGCCTCGCTGTTTCACGTGAAACACTGGACAAGTTCCTCGAATATGCGGCGCTTCTTACCAAGTGGAACGCCGCCATCAACCTGGTGAGCCCGAGGTCGCTGGAGGATCTCTGGCGCCGCCACTTCCTGGACTCCGCGCAGCTGCGCGCCTATCTGCCCGAGACGCCGGACGCGGCGGAGCGGGTCATCCTCGATGTCGGCGCAGGGGCCGGTTTCCCCGGCATGGTGCTGGCCCTGCTGGACTGCGGCCGGGTCCATCTGGTGGAGGCCGACCAGCGCAAGGCGCAGTTCCTGCGGGAGGTGGCGCGGGTTACCGGCGCAGCGGTGGAGATCCATCCATTGCGGGTGGAGAGCCCGGCCCTGGCGGCGGCGCTGCCCCGGGTCGATGTGGTGACCTGCCGGGCCTTCGCGCCGCTGCCGCGGCTGCTGGCCCTGACGGAGCGGTTTCTGCTGTCGAAAGATGGGGATAAAGGAGCCATCGGGTTGTTTCTGAAGGGCCGCCGGGTCGATGAAGAATTGACCGAGGCAGGCAAAAAGTGGAGACTGCAGCTAGACCGCTTTGAGAGCGAGACGGATCCTGAAGGCTCAATCTTGCGTCTCAGACTTCTATCTCTTGGGGATGGAGCGTCTTGAACCTACAACATATTGAAGCAACGCCGGAGCGTGGGACGATCCCGCCGGCTCCGGCCGCCACCCGTGTCCTCGCCGTGGCCAACCAGAAGGGTGGCGTCGGCAAGACCACGACGACGGTCAACCTGGCGACGGCCCTGGCGGCCTGTGGCAAGCAGGTGCTGATCATCGACCTGGATCCGCAGGGCAACGCGAGCACCGGCCTGGGGGTGGCGAGCGAACAGCGCGGCCATAGCGTCTACCAGGTGCTGCTCGACGGAATGCCGATCAGCCAGGCGGTCACGAAGACCCTGGTCCCGGGCATGGATATCGTGCCTTCCGGCGTCGATCTGTCGGGCGCCGAGCTGGAGCTCATCGACGTGCCGGAACGCGAATACCGGCTGCGCAACGCGATCCAGGCGATCCGGGGCAAATACGACTTCGTGCTCATCGACTGCCCGCCGGCGCTGGGGCTGCTGACCCTCAACGCTCTGGTGGGGGCGGACTCGGTGCTGGTGCCCCTGCAGGCGGAGTTCTATGCCCTGGAAGGCCTCAGCCACCTGATGCGCACCATCGACCGGGTGCGCCGCAGCCTCAACCAGGCCCTGACGCTGCAAGGCGTGGTGCTGACCATGTTCGACCGCCGCAACAACCTCTGCGAAATGGTCGCCGCGGACGTGCGCGACTACCTGGGCGACCGCGTCTACAAGACCATGATTCCCCGCAACGTGCGGGTCTCCGAGGCGCCGTCCCACGGCAAGCCGGTGCTGCTGTACGACATGCGCTGCGCCGGGGCCCAGGCGTACATCCGCCTGGCGCGGGAGATCCTGCAGCGGGAGAACGACCTGGCCGGCGAGCCGGCCCTGGCATCCTAGGCCGAAAAACCTAGGCGAAACAATGATTTACTCGTTCCGGTCACGGAATGAGAACGGAGGCGTCGTGGCGGACTGAAGGGGGTCCGTACGCAGGCGCCGCAAGGCTGCAAGATCCCGGACGGCATCCAGATGCTGGGAGGTGACGCCGGGATGGGGAAGAACGTGACATGACTGACGGGCCATCATCGGATCACGCCAAGCGCACCAACCTGGGCCGCGGCCTGGCCGCCCTCTTCGGCGAAGAGGAACAGGACTACGCCTCGCTCGACAAGGTGCGCTCCACCAAAACCGTGCCCATCGAGCACCTGCGCCCGGGCCGCTTCCAGCCGCGCCACCACTTCGACGAAGCTGCGGTCAACGCCCTGGCAGAATCCATCAAGGCCCAGGGCATTCTGCAGCCCATCCTGGTGCGCCGCCTGGCGGACCGGCCCAACGAGTTCGAGATCGTCGCCGGCGAGCGGCGCTGGCGCGCGGCCCAGGTCGCCAAGCTGCACGAGGTCCCGGTGCTCATCCGCGACCTCTCCGATGCGGAATCCCTCGAGCTGGCGATCGTCGAGAACGTCCAACGGCAAGACCTGACCCCATTGGAAGAGGCCGAGGGCTACAAGCGCCTGATCGACGAGTTCCAGCATACGCAGGAAGACCTGGCCCGCACCCTGGGCAAGAGCCGCAGCCACATCGCCAATACTCTGCGCCTGCTGAGCCTGCCGGAAGGGGTGAAGCTGTTGCTGGACGAAGGAAAGCTGACCGCCGGCCATGCCCGCACCCTCATCGGCTGCGATGCGGCCGAGGAGCTGGCGCAGAAGATCATCAGCCGCGGTCTCAATGTGCGCCAGGCAGAAAAACTGGTGCAGAGCGCCAAGGCGCCCCCGGCCGGAGCCAAGGCGGCCAAGCTGGGAGACAGCGATAAGGGCAAGGACACCGACACCCTGGCGCTGGAACGCGACCTCACCGCGCTGCTCGGACTCAAGGTCAGCATCAACTTCCAGGGCAACGGCGGCTCGCTTACCATCCACTACCGGACCCTGGAACAGCTGGACGACGTCCTGCACCGGCTGAACCAGATGCCGCCGCCCAACACCTGATCTGCGCAGAGCGCCGACTTCGCGAGGAACGTCAGCCGGCGCGTCGCCGCCGGCCGGGTGCGTTGGCGGCAATCTCCAGCAGCGCGCGCGATGCCAGGGTTTCCGCCGGCGCGCCGGTGCGCTTGCACGCGGCCTCCGCCTCCAGCAGCTTGTCCATAACGCGCACCAGCTGTGCCGGCCGCCAGGCCTCGGCCTGGGCCTTGAAGGCGGCGGCCGTTTTCCAGAACACCGGCGGCCGCAGGCGCTTCATCGCGTCCTCCACCGCACCGCCCGCCCCGGCCACCGCGTGGATCCGCTGAAAATGCCGGGCTACCGCCCGCAACAGGCTGATCGGTGAGTTGCCTTCACTGAAGCTGCGGCTCAGCGCCCGCTCCAGCGCGGGCAGATTCCCGGCTCCGGTCGCCAATGCAACATCGTCAAGACTCAGCAACGCGGAATCCCCGACGCAGGTCTCGGCGTCTTCCAGCGTGACCTCGCCGGCGTCGGTTCCCTTGAACAGCAGCACCTTTTCAAGCTCGCGGCGCGTCAGTGCGCGGTCGCCGCCCAACTGCGAGGCCAGGAAGCCGACGGCCTCGCGGGTGATGCCAACGCCGGCCTCCGCGAAAACCCCGCGCACCACCGCTTCGAGGCTGCGGCTGTCGTCGTGATAGCAGGCCAGCGCGGCGGCCTGCTTGTCGCCCTCGAAAAGCTTGCGCAGGCTGGAGCGGGCCGGCAGATCGTCGGCCTCGATCACCACGAAAGCTTCGCCCGGCGAAGCCGCCAGGAAGTCCTTCACCACCGAGGTGATCTTGTCGCCCGCATCGCGTACGCGTACGAAACGGCGTCCGCCGCCGAACACCAGGGCGGCGGCCTCGTCGGAGAGGCGCGCCGGATCGTCGGCCAGTTGACTGCCGGTCAGCTCGCTGACGGCAAAGGGATCGGAGGGATCCTCGACCGTCTTGGCCAGCAGCGCGGCGCTACGCTCACGACGCAGTCCGGCGTCCGGCCCGTACAGCAGTACCGCACGTACTTTCGGGTCGGGCGACTGGACAAAGCTTTCGGCCTGCTTGGCGTTGAGCTTCACCGCCGCGTCTCCCCGGTCTCAGCCTCGGTTGAAATAGATCGCCAGGCGGGTCTCGATGTCGTCGGCGACTTCGCGCAGCGCGCGCTCACGCGCGTCCTCCTCCGACACCGTGGTCGCGAAGGGATTTTCCAGGATGTCGTAGCTGGTGGTGGAGGTCGACCGCCCGGCGAAGAGTTCCTTGCCGCCACCGAACTCGAACAGGGAGAAGTCGGCGTTGATGCGCAGGTTGGCGCGGGTCGCCGTCTCGTCGCGCCGCACGCCCAGTTCGCTCACGCTTTCGGTCAGCTGCACCCGCAGCCGATAGCTCGGCGACACCGGCTGACCCTGCGGATTGAGCCGGTCGCGCAGGAAGTTGTGCATCTGCTGACCGACCCGGTCGCGCAGCGGATCGATGCGCACCGATGACAGACTGTCGGAAACTGAGGTCTGGCTGTCCTGCTGCCCATGTAGCGGCCGGAACCCGCAACCGCCGAGACCGCCGAGCGCGACCGTGGCGACGATTCCCAGGCCGAAACGGCAAACCGCTCTTCTAGACCACGACATTGACGATCCGGTTCTTCACCACAATGATCTTGCGCGCCGCCTTGCCGTCCATCGCCCGCTGCACCGCGGGCTCGGCCAGGGCCGCCGACTTGGCGTCTTCCTCCGCCGC
>JBNKHC010000129.1:0-6572 GCA_050290145.1 Kiloniellaceae bacterium
TGGTCACCGCGGTGGTGATGCGCGCCATGATGCGGCTGATGAAGCTCGATGATGATCAGGAAGCCGCCCGATGATCGCCGAGTTCACCGACATCTGGGTCTACCTGCGCACCGGGCCGCTGCTGTGGCTGACGGTGACGCTCGCCGCCTATGTGGCCGCGCAGTGGCTTTACGAGCGCGCGGGGCTCAATCCGCTGCTGAACCCCGTCGCCATCGCCGTGGTCCTGCTGGTGACGCTGCTGGCCGCCACCGGTACCGAGTACCAGACCTACTTCGAGGGCGCGCAGTTCGTGCACTTCCTGCTCGGGCCCGCGACCATCGCGCTCGCCATCCCGCTGTACAGCCACTTCGGCAAGGTGCGCGCCGTGGTCGTGCCCATGCTGGTGGCGCTGGTCGCCGGGGCGGTCACCGCGGTGGTCAGCGCCGTGGGCGTCGCCGCCCTGCTGGGCGCCAGCTTCGAGACCCTGGCCTCGCTGGCGCCCAAATCGGTGACCACGCCGATCGCCATGGGCATTTCCGAGCGGATCGGCGGCCTGCCGTCGCTGACCGCGGTGCTGGTGATTTTGACCGGCATCCTGGGCGCCATGCTGGCGACGCCGGTGCTGAACCTCATCGGCATCACCGACTGGAAGGCGCGCGGCTTCGCCGCCGGCGTCGCGGCGCACGGCATCGGTACCGCGCGGGCCTTTCATGTCAGCGAGGTCGCCGGCACCTTCGCGGGCATCGCCATGGGCCTCAACGGCCTCTTGACCGCTTTCCTGGTGCCGCTGCTGATCGACTGGTTGCGCTGACGCGCTCTGGAAGTCCGCCGCCCGCGCGGTTTGAGACGTCGCTGTGACCCCAATCTAATGTCTCGAATGTGCCAGGAGCGGAAGTTTGGGCAAGGTCCGAAATCGGCCAAAGTCGATGTTTGCTTTCGGCTGATCTGCTACGCAGCGTCACCGGCGTGCGGTCAGCTCTTCACCCGCTGCATTGCCGGATCGAACATCGGTCGCAGTGAGGCTTTTGCCTTGATGTGCTTCCCGGCCACGTCGATTTCCCAATCGCCAGAATTCACGATTTCAGCGCTGAGCGGTTCGCCGAGTTCAGCGAAGCCGATGCCGACCGCTCCGCCGAGCGTGTGGCCATAGGCGCCGACCTGCAGGTAACCGACATCCCGGCCGTTCAGCAAAACAGGCTCATTGCCGTGGAGCAACGGCTCGGGATCCGTGAGCAGGAATTGCAGCATGCGCCGCTTCGGCACGTCCCGGGCCTTGATCCTGGCCAGTGCATCCCGACCGATGAAGCCGCCGGGCTTGTCGAACTTCACGGCAAAGCCTAGCCCCGCCTCGATCGGATTGTCGGTGTTGTCTACATCCACCCCGAAATCGCGATAGGCCTTCTCCAGCCGGAGCGACGAAAGCGTCTGCATGCCCGCGTTGCGCAGTCCCAGATCGCGGCCGGACTCCATCAGAAGGTCGTAAACCTGAACCGCGTGCAGGTTCGGGACGTGCAGCTCCCACCCCAGTTCACCGACATAGGTCACGCGCAGCGCCATCACGTCGAAGAAGCCCACGTCGATCCGCCGAGCCGACATGAAGGGGAAGCCCTTGTTGGACAAGTCCGCTTCGCTCACCATCTGCATCAGTGCCCTCGCCTTGGGTCCGTGCACGTTGATCTGGGTAATGCCGGGGGTGATATCGGTGATTGTGATGAACTCGTCCGCGCCGATATGGCGGCGCATCCATGATTCCGTGTGGCCGTGCGAGTTCTCACCCACAACGACGAGGAAACGATCTTCGGCCAAGCGCGTCACGGTCAGGTCGGCCTCAAAGCCGCCGCGTTCGTTCGCCCAGGCAGTATAGACGACGCGGCCCGGCGCCACGGCCACGTCATTGCAGCTGATCCGGTTTAGAAGTGCGCAGGCATCGCGCCCCTGCACGAGGAATTTGGCCATCGACGACATGTCCATAAGGATCGCGCCCTCGCGGGCCGCCCGGTGTTCCTCGGCATGCCATTTCCACCAGTTCTGGCGGCCCCAACTGTACTTCTCCACCTTCGCCGCCTCGGGCGTCGGCGCAAACCAGTCTGGCAGTTCCCAGCCGTGGCTTTCGCTGAAACAGGCGCCAGCCGCCTTGAGACGGTCGTAAAGGGCCGACTGCTTGAGACCGCGCGCGGTCTTGAAGCTCTCGTTGGGAAAATGCGCGCCGAAGCTTTTGGCCAGCAGTTCCGGCGTCCGGGCGCGGCGGAAGGCCGGGGTGTTGTGGGTGCCGTCGGCAAAGCGCTCCACGTTGAAGCTGGTGTGATCGACCGGGCAATGCCCCTCGACAATCCAGTGCGCGAGCGCCATACCGATGCCGGGGCCGTTAAGGATGCCAAGCGAATTGAGTCCAGCCGCTACCCAGCAGTTACGCAGCCCCGGGGCCTCGCCCACCAGTGGCGCGAGGTCGGGGGTGAAGCTTTCCGGACCGCAGAACAGCTTGCGGATGCCCGCATTGGCAGCGACGGGCACCCGCCGGAAGGCGGTTTCCAGATGTGGCGTCACCCGGTCCCAGTCGGGATCGATCTCGCCGAAGGCGAAGGTCTCGGGAATCGCATCGATGTGCCAGGCCGCGGCGTCGGGCTCGAAGAGACCGACCAGCAACCCGCCGGTCTCTTCGCGAAAATAGGCCCAAGTATGGGGATCCTCCAAGAGCGGCAGGTCTCGGGTGATGCCCTCCATCGGCTCAGTGACGAGGTAATAGTGCTCGGCCGCTTGCAGCGGCAGGTTCAGCCCCGCGCGCTCGCCGATCTGGCGCGACCACATGCCGGCGCAGATCACCACATGTTCGGCGGCGATGTCGCCCGTTTTGGTCCGCACGCCAACCGCGCGGCCATTCGCGCTCAGAATCTCTTCGGCGCCGCTGTCCTCGATGATCCGCGCGCCGCGACTGCGGGCCCCGCGGGCAAGTGCCATGGTCGTGTCCACCGGGTTAGTGCGCCCTTCGAGCGGATACCAGAAAGCGGCGATCGTGTTCGAGAAGTCACCGATAGGGAAACGTTCGGCGGCCTCGGCAGGAGAGATCTCGTTCACCTCAATGCCAAAGCGGTTCATGAAGGCGGCGCCGCGCCGCATTTCCTCAAGCCGCTCGCCTGTGTCTGCCGGCTGGATGTAGCCCACCTGACGGAAGCCGGTAGCCTGTCCGGTCTCGGCTTCCAGCCCGGCAACCAGGTTTCGGCCATATGTATAGAGCTCGCATTCCCATTCGCTGCCCAGAACGGCGGGTACGATCTCGCCGGCCGCGTGCCACGTGGTCCCCGAGGTCAGCTTGTCGCGCTCTAGCACCACTACATCTGTCATGCCGAGCTTGGTCAGGTGGTAGGCCAGGTTGCAGCCGATCGACCCACCGCCGATTATCACGGTCTGTGCGTGGGTGGGAAGGGACTGATTCATCGGCGGCTCCTGAGCGGATTCTGGATTGATCGGAGCCTAGGATTGACTCCGCCCGGAATTCAATTTGCTGATTGAATAGCGATTCAGTGAAAGATGCGACAAGCTGTAACGGAAGTGCGTTGTAGACAGCCGATCGATGCAACCATCACCTGCGCCCGCCAATCGAGAATTCCGGGCACGCCTCTCCCGGTCATGACAAAGGAAGCAGCGCTGCCGCTGGGCTTTGTCAATTACCGTTTCAAGTACTAAAACACACTGGTTGTAGAGACGCTGAATTCTCTCGCCGGAGAACATCGCGAGCTGTTGATGAAGTCGTCGGACCTCACGGACCTGACAACGCCGCCAAGTTGCGCGCCAGCTTTGAGACCCTGGCTTCCCTGGCGCCCAAGTCGGAGACCGCGCCAATCGCTATGGGCTTGAATGGACTCTTCACCGTTTTCCTGGTCCCGCTGCTAATCGACTGGCTGCGTTAGTGCCCGGACCCGCGCAGGCAACCATTTTGGACATCGTCACGTCGCTTTCATGAAACTGTCACCCGGCGCGGATAATGTGGCTCCAAAACACAGCTAAGGAGCGATCAGTGAACGATATCCAGCCGCATGCACTCTCCGCCGACGCGTGGGATGAGCTGCATTTCCCCCGCCCCGAAGAGAACGAGTTCGACCGCGTCGTCGAGCGCGCCATTTCCCGCCGAGGCTTCTTGGGCGGCGCTCTGGCGTTCGGCTCCGGTGCTGCCGTGATGAGCGCCGGTCTGCTGGGCGGCGTCTCCACCCGGGCGCTGGCAGCCGAGCCGGACTTCGCCTTCACCCCGATCAAGGCCTACACGGACGGCACCGTCCACGTGCCCGAGGGCTATGAATGGAAGGTTCTGGTCCGTTGGGGAGATCCCCTGTTCGACGGGGTGGATCCCTTCGATCACGAAACCGGTGTCACTCTTGCGGCCTCCGACAAGGTGTTCGGCGAGAACACCGATGGCATGGAGAGTTTTGTCCATGATGGCCGCCAGCTTCTGGCCATCAACCAGGAGTACGTGAACACGAAGGTCAACCTGCCGCGGAATGAGGGCGGCAAGGTGCAGAACGCCGACGACGTGCGCAAGCTGCAGAACCTTCAGGGGGTTACGGTGGTCGAGATCGCCGAGGGACCGGGCGGCTGGTCTGTCGTGAAGAACAGCCCCTACAACCGCCGCATCCACCACAATACGCCCATGAAAATCGCCGGTCCGGCCGCTGGGCATGATCTGCTGAAGACGGATGCCGACCCGACCGGGACCGCCAGCCTGGGCACCTTCAACAACTGCGGTTCGGGCAAGACCCCCTGGGGCACCTATCTGACCTGCGAGGAGAACTTCAACTCCTACTTCGGCAGCACTGGAGTGGGTCAGTTGCCGGCCGCGGTTGAGCAAGGCTACAAGCGCTACGGCGTCGGCAAGGAAACCCGCTACGGCTACGAGAAGTTCGACCCGCGCTTCGATACCTCCAAGAACCCGAACGAACCGCATCGCGGGGGCTGGATCGTGGAAATCGACCCGACCGATCCGCAGAGCACACCGGTCAAGCACACTGCGCTTGGCCGCTTCAAGCACGAGAACGCGGAGGTCGTGTTGGCCCGTGACGGCCGCGTGGTGGTCTACATGGGTGACGACGAGCGGGGAGAATTTCTCTACAAGTTCGTCTCCAATGGCACCTACATGCCGGGCGGCCCGACCGACGGCCTGCTGGACGACGGCACGCTCTACGTGGCGAAGTTCAACGACGACCAGACCGGCGAGTGGCTGGCACTCACGCCTGAAACGACAGGCATGGAACTGGGCGAAATGTTGATTTTCGCCCGCATCGCGGCCTCCAGGCTCGGCGCCACCACGATGGACCGGCCCGAATGGGTGTCCGTCAATCCGAACGCCGTTGAGGCCTATTGCTGCCTGACCAACAACAAGAACCGCGGCATCAAGACGAACGCAGGCGGCGACGAGACGCCGGTCGGCGGCCCGAATCCGCGCGAGGCCAACCGCTACGGCCAGATCGTGCGCTGGTTCCCCGAAGGCGAGGACCACGGCGCGGCGGCTTTCCGTTGGGACCTCTACGTGATGGCCGGCAACCCGACCGTTCATAGTGATGCCTACGCCGGTTCACCGAACGTCAACGCCGGCAACCTGTTCAACTCGCCCGACGGCATGGCCTTCGACAGCCAAGGGATGGTTTGGATCCAGACCGACGGTGATGACAGCAACGAAGGCGACTTCGCCGACATGGGCAACAACCAGATGCTGCTCGGCGACCCGGGTACCGGCGAGATCGTCCGTTTCATGACCGGCCCGAAGGGCAGTGAGGTGACCGGCCTGTGCTGGTCCGCGGACAAGCGCACCATGTTCGTCGGCATCCAGCATCCCGGCGGCACCTGGCCTGACGGCAAGAAGCTGCCCCGTTCCTCGGTCATCGCGATCAAGCGCGCCGACAACCAGGTCATCGGGTAGGGCATCGGGGGCCCTCTGCCAACCCTTTAGAGCGTTGTACCGTTGCGCCCCCGAGGCCCGGCCCCGGGGGCGCAATTCGTCTGGCGCCTCCTACACCACGTTGCTGAAGGCGTAGGAGGGGCCTTCGCGCAGTTGCTCGTCGAGGATGGCGAGGCCGCGGCGCAGTTCGTCGTGGTCTTCGGGCGGGCCAAAGCAGACGCGCACCGCCGGCGCGCTCTCTCGGCGGCCGACCATGAAGGGGTCGCTGGGCGTCACCAGCACGCCGCGGCGTTCCGCCTCGCTGGCGAACTCGCTGGAGCGCCAGGGCTCGGGCAGGCGCAGCCAGAGGAAAGTGGAGCCCTCGCTGCAGTCGAAGTCCCAGTCGGCCAGGGCCTCGCAGGCGATGGCGCTGCGCAGCTTCGCCTCGCGCTTGCGCCCGGCGCTGACCCTGCCGGCGACGCCGCTGCGGATCAGCTCGGCGCCGATCTCCGCGGTCAGCGGGCAGGCCATCCAGCAGGTGCTGTGCACCGCGCTGCCCAGGCGGCTCTGCGCCTTCTCCGGCGCCACCACGTAGCCGCAGCGCAGCCCCGGCGAGACGGTCTTGGACAGGCCGACCACGTAGTAGCCCAGCTCCGGCACATGGGCGGCGATGGGCAGGGGCTCGGAGCCGTCCAGGAAACCGAAGGTGTCGTCCTCGATCACCGCGACG
>JBNKHC010000130.1:0-9595 GCA_050290145.1 Kiloniellaceae bacterium
GCGCGATCTCGGCCCGGTACTCGCCGGCCGCCGCTTCGCCGAGCATGACGGTCACGTCTTCGTTCTCGTTGGTCGGCCGCCAGAGCTTGAGCGTCACGTCCATGCCGGTGATTGGACCGGACCGGTCGGCGAGCCGCAGCGCGGCATGACCGGCATCGAGCTCGAAGTCCACCACCCAACCCAGCGCCGCCACTCGGCGCGCCGCCTCCAGCTTCCTGTTGAAATTCTGGCTGGCGACATAGCTGTTCTTCACCACCAGGCCGGTCCACGACCGGTTCGCCACCGTCGCCATCAGCAGGTTGACGCCGATGATAACGCCGAAGAAAGCGATCATGATGATCAGCATGTGGCGCCCGGTGAATTCGCCGTCGATCGGTTTGAAATCGTTCATCGCTCTATTTCTCCGGAGCTTCGAAGACGGCATCGACCCGGTCGGACTCGGAGCCGCCGATCTCCTCGATGCGGAAAGTGAAGTCGGTGCGCGGGCCGGCGAGGTCTTCCGGCCGTGCGCGCACGAAGACCCTGGCCGAGTGCAGCTTGTCCGGCGCCACGTCGAAGACCAGTTCCTGGCTCGGCGTCGAGGTCGAGCCGGATTCGGTCATATGGGCGCCCGGAAGCCCTTCGAGGCTCAGCAGGAACGACCGCGGCTCGGCCTTCATGTTGAGGATCTTCACGGTATAGCCGTTGCGGATCTCGCCGTCCGACAGCCGCACGAACAGCGGATTGCGGTCGTGCAGGACATTGAGGTCGAGCCGGTCGCGCGTCACCAGCGTCGCCAGCAGCGCAAGGCCGATGCCGCACCAAAGGGCCATGTAGATGAACGTGCGCGGCCTGATGAACGACTTCCAGCCGGTCGTTGCCGGCTTGCCCTGCATGTTGCTCTGGTAGTCCTTCAGCGTGGCGTAGTCGATCAGCCCACGCGGTTTGCCGATCTTGCTCATCACCCCGTCGCAGGCGTCGATGCACAGCGCGCAGGTGATGCATTCGAGCTGCTGGCCGTCGCGGATATCGATGCCCATCGGGCAGACGGCGACACAGGCATTGCAGTCGATGCAGTCGCCGACCTTCTCGCCGGCCTCGATTGCTTTCTTCTGGTGCCTGGAGCGCGGCTCGCCGCGCCAGTCGTTGTAGGTCACCGTCAGCGAATGCTCGTCCAGCATCGCCGCCTGGATGCGCGGCCACGGGCACATGTAGGTGCACACCTGCTCGCGCATGAAGCCGGCGAACACATAGGTCGTGAACGTCAGGATCGCCACGGTGAAATAGGCGACGGGCGGCGCCTGGAAGGTGACGAAATTGACCAGCAGGGTCGGCGCGTCGGCGAAATAGAAGATCCACGCGCCGCCCGTCATCACCGCGATGATCAGCCACAGCGCGTGCTTGGTGATCCGCTTGCGGATCTTGTCGAAGGTCCACGGCGCTTGGTCGAGCCGGATGCGGGCATTTCGGTCTCCCTCGACCCAGCGCTCGACCGCGATGAACAGGTCGACCCATACCGTTTGCGGGCAGGTATAGCCACACCATGCCCGGCCTACCGTGGACGTGACCAGGAACAGGCCGACGCCCGCCATAACCAGCAGGCCGGCGATATAGAAGAATTCCTGCGGCCAGATCTCGATGAAGAAGAAATAGAACCGCCGGCCCGGGAAATCGATCAGCACCGCCTGATCGGGCGCGTTCGGCCCGCGGTCCCAGCGAATCCAGGGCGTCAGGTAGTAGATGGCGAGCGTTGCCGCCATGACGCCCCACTTGAGGCGGCGGAAGCCCCCCCTGGCCAGCCGCGGATAAATCTTGATCCGCTTCTGGTAGAGGGAGCGCCGCTCTTTCTTGTTGACCGGTTCAGCGTCTGAGCGTTCTACGCCTTCTCTCTTGTCTGCCGGTTTCGCGGTGGCATCCTGCACAACCGCTTGTTCAACCATATGCTGTCCCTACCCTTTTTAGAGACTACTCACCGCCGCCCAGGGAGTGGACGTAGACGGCCAACTGCTTGATCGTCGTGTCGTCGAGGCGGCCGGTCCAGGCCGGCATCATGCCCGAGCGGCTGTTGTTGATGGTCTGCACCACGTCGGCCTTGTCGCCGCCATAGAGCCAGATGGCGTCGGTCAGGTTGGGAGCGCCCAGTTCCTGAACGCCGGCACCGTCCTCGCCGTGGCAGGCCGCGCACTGTTCGGTGAAGACTACCGAACCGCGCTGGGCCGCGGCGGGGTCGGTCTCCGAGCCGGACAGCGACAGCACGTATTCGGCCACGTCGTTGACCTGTTCCCGGTCCAGGATCTGGTCGCGGCCGAAGGCCGGCATCTCGTTGAAGCGGGTCTCGTCGTGGTCGGAGCGGATGCCGTACTGGATGGTCTGGTACACGGCTTCCAGAGTGCCGCCCCAGATCCAGTCGTCGTCGTTCAGGTTCGGGAAGCCGGTGGAACCGGCGGCGCCGAGCCCGTGACACTGGGAGCAGTTGACCGCGAAGGCCGAGGCGCCGCCCGCCAGGGCAAAGTCCAGCAGTTCACGGTCATTGGTGATCTGCTCCAGGGAGGCCTGCTGGATACGGTCCAGATAGACGGCCTGCGCGGCCCGCGCCTCGGCCATGGACTCGGCCAGCTGCTCGCGCGAGGAGTAGCCGATGACGCCCTTGGTATAGCTGCTGATCAACGGCCAGGCCGGCATGACGACCCAGTAGGCCAGCGCCCAGAGGCAGCTGGCGTAGAAGGTCCACAACCACCAGCGCGGCAGCGGGGTGTTCAGCTCTTTGATGCCATCCCATTCGTGGCCGGTGGTTTCGGTGCCCGAAACCTGATCGATTTCCTTGTCGTGTGCCACGATCAGTCCTCCTCCAGCGGCCGGCGGGCCGCCTCTTCAAATTTTTCCTTGTTCTTCGGCCAGAAGGCGTAGGCCAGCACGCCGGCGAACAGGATGATGAAATAGATCAGGCCGTAGGTGGACGCGAAGTGCGCGACTTGCTCGTAATGCATCTCCGGGCCCTCCTAGCGGTAGTTGGCTTCGGGCTGGTAGGCCTCGAAGTCCACCAAAGTGCCCATCACCTGCAGGTAGGCGATGATCGCGTCCAGCTCGGTCAGCTCTTCGGCGTTGCCGTCGAAGTTGGAGACCAGGGCCCCGGGATAGCGCTCCAGGACGCCGTCGGCGCCGTCGGAGTCAGGATTGGCCTGGGCGGCCAGATCCTGCTCGGCCATCTCGATCATCTCGTCGCTGTAGGGAACGCCGATGGCCCGGTTGGTGGCCAGGTGCGCGGCAACGTCGTGCACCACCAGCGGCGTCTCCGCCAGGAAGGGATAACCCGGCATGATCGACTCGGGCACCACGCTGCGCGGATCGGCCATGTGGGCCACGTGCCAGCTGTCCGAGTAGCGCCCGCCGACACGGGCCAGGTCCGGCCCGGTGCGCTTGGAGCCCCACTGGAAGGGGTGGTCGTACATGCTCTCCGCCGCCAGGGAGTAGTGGCCGTAGCGCTCCTCTTCGTCGCGCAGCGGGCGCACCATCTGGCTGTGGCAGTTGTAGCAGCCTTCGCGGATGTAGATGTTCCGCCCGGCCAGCTCCAGCGGGCTGTAGGGACGCATGCCCTTCACCTTTTCGATGGTGCTCTCCAGGTAGAACAGCGGGGCGATCTCCACCAGGCCGCCGATCGAGACAACGATCAGGATCAGGACCAGAAGGAGGATCGAGTTCTTCTCGATAACGTCGTGTTTGAAAGCCATGATGCGCTCCCCCTTACTCGGCCGCGGTGACGGAGGCCGGGCCGGCCGCCGGGGCGCCGATGCGACGCTCCTCGCGCAGGTCGCCGCGGATCGTCCGCCAGCAGTTGTAGACCATGATCACCGATCCCAGCAGGTAGAGCAGGCCACCCAGGGCGCGGATCACATAGAAGGGGTGCATCGCCTCCACGGTCTCCACGAAGGAGTATTCCAGGAAGCCGAGGCTGTCATAGGCCCGCCACATCAGGCCCTGCAGGATGCCCGAGACCCACATCGCGGTGATATAGAGCACGATGCCGATGGTCGCGGTCCAGAAGTGCAGGCTGACCAGGGCCAGGGAGTAGAGCCGCTCGCGGTGCCACAGCTTGGGCACCAGGTAGTAGATGGCGCCGAAGCTGACGAAGCCGACCCAGCCCAGCGCACCGGAGTGCACGTGGCCGACGGTCCAGTCGGTGTAGTGGCTGAGCGAGTTCACCGCCTTGATCGACATGACAGGCCCTTCGAAGGTGCTCATGCCGTAGAAGGCCACGGAGACGGCCAGCATACGCAGGATCGGGTCGGTGCGCAGCTTGTCCCAGGCGCCCGAGAGCGTCATCAGGCCGTTGATCATGCCGCCCCAGGAGGGCATCCACAGCATGATCGAGAAGGTCATGCCCAGGGTCTGCGCCCAGTCCGGCAGCGCCGTGTAGTGAAGGTGGTGCGGACCGGCCCAGATGTAGAGGAAGATCAGCGACCAGAAGTGCACGATCGACAGGCGGTAGGAATAGACCGGGCGGTTGGCCTGCTTCGGCACGAAGTAGTACATGATGCCGAGGAAACCGGCGGTAAGGAAGAAGCCCACCGCGTTGTGGCCGTACCACCACTGGGTCAGGGCGTCCTGCACGCCGGAGAACAGCTGGTAGCTCTTGGCGCCGGTCAGCGACACCGGCACCGCCAGGTTGTTGACGATGTGCAGCATCGCGATGGTCACGATGAAGGCCAGGTAGAACCAGTTGGCCACGTAGATGTGCGGCTCGCGGCGCTTCATCAGGGTGCCCAGGAAGACCAGCAGGTAGACCACCCAGACGATGGTCAGCCAGAGGTCGACGTACCACTCCGGCTCGGCGTATTCCTTGGACTGGGTGATGCCCAGCACGTAGCCGCTGGCCGCCAGCACGATGAACAGCTGATAGCCCCAGAAGATGAACCATGGCGCCCACTCGCCGGCGAGGCGGGCGCGGCAGGTGCGCTGCACCACGTGGAAGGAGGTGGCGAGCAGCACGTTGCCGCCGAAGGCGAAGATCACCGCCGAGGTGTGGACCGGCCGCAGACGGCCGAAGTTGGTCCAGGGCAGGTGGAAGTTCAGCTCCGGAAAGGCCAGCTGCAGGGCGATGGTAAGGCCGGCCAGGAAGCCGACCACGCCCCAGAACAGCGAGGCGATGACGCCCGCCCTGACCACGGCGTTGTTGTAACGGACTTCACCCTCGACCTCGACCAGCCCCGCCGCCGCGTCATAATGCCGCTTGATCATCCAGAAGATGCCGAGCGCGCAGAACGCGACGAAGAGGTAGCCGTGGAACGCCATGGCGCCGTCGTGCGCATTGGCGACGAGGAACAGCCCCATGATGCCGGCGATCGCCAGAACCAGCCCCATAAGGAGGGTCGTGGCCGATGTGCCGGATGCCTCGGTTGAATTGCTCATCAGATGCCCCAGTTATGATTCCCGGTACAGATGACCGGTTCAGGTTCCCGATACGGGTATCACTATAACAAACCAGCAAGATGACGCGGTCGGAACGGTGCGGTCCAGTGAACCGGGTCGGCGTTGGGCCGCACGGCCTTGTCGATCCTGCAGATATCCCCGATGGCCCCTCTCATGGCAGCCTGCAGGGCAATTGCCATTGATCCAGGTCAAACGCCCGGTAACCCGCCGTTTCGGCGCCTTTTGGCCCGGAACCCCGGCCCCTGGGAAAACCACGCTTTGCCCGGCGCGACGATAGAATGCTACATCGGAAACGACCGCTGCGACAGAAAGCCGCGCGACGTCTTGGCATACCAGGACCCGCGCCGTGCTTAAGTGCGTACTAATAGAAATTGAGAGCCGATTCCGTGCCGTCCGACAGACCCACCCCGATCACTTCCGCCGAACCGCCCGTCGCCCCCCGCAAACCCAAGCGAATCGAGCTGCACGGCATCGTCCGCGAGGACCCCTACGCCTGGCTGCGCGACGACAACTGGCGGGAGGTCATGCGCGACCCGGCCGTCCTGGACCCGGAGATCCGCGCCTACCTGGAGGCGGAGAACGCCTATACCAAGGCGGCCATGGCCTCCACCGACGCGCTGCAGAAGCAGCTCTTCGAGGAGATGAAGGGGCGCATCAAGGAAGACGAGAGCTCGGTGCCCAGCCCGGACGGCCCCTGGGCCTACTACGAGCGCTATGAGACCGGCGGGCAGCACCCGGTGTTCTGCCGCTGCCCGGCGGCGCTGGCCCGGGACTGGGAGAAGCGGGCGCAGGAGGAGGTGCTGCTCGACGGCAACCGCGAGGCCGAGGGCACGTCCTTCTTCCGCGTGCACGCCTGCGCGCATAGCCGGGACCATCGCCTGCTGGCCTACGCGGTCGACCGCAACGGCTCGGAGCGCTGCCGCATCAACGTGAAGGACCTGGTTTCGGGCGAGCTGCTGCCCGACGAGATCGAGGAGGCGCAGGGCAGTCTGGTCTGGGCCAACGACGGGCGCAGCCTGTTCTACGTCACCCTGGATGCCGAGCACCGGCCCTGCAAGGTCTACCGCCACCGCCTGGGCGACGATCCGGCCGCCGATACCCTGGTCTATGAGGAGCAGGACCCGGGATTTTTCGTCGGCCTGGACAAGACCGAGAGCGACCGCTTCATCATCATCTCGGCGCACGACCACACCACCTCGGAGGTGCGGGTGATCGACGCGGGGCAGCCGGAGAGCGCGCCCCTCCTCATCGCCCCGCGCGAGCGCGACATCGAATACGAGGTCACCGACCACGGCGAACGCTTCCTCATCCTCACCAACGCCGGGGACGCCATCGACTTCAAGATCGCCGAGGCGCCCCTCGACGCGCCGGGGCGGGAGAACTGGCGCGACCTGGTGCCCCACAAGGAGGGGCGCCTGATCCTCAGCCTGCTGGTCTTCAGGAACTACATGGTCCGCCTGGAGCGTGAGAACAGCCTGCCGCGGATCATCGTCACCGCTCTGCCCCCGGGAGCCGGCTCCGGCGAGGAGCACGCCATCGCCTTCGACGAGGAGGCCTACTCCCTGGCCCTGGTGCCGGGCTACCTCCACGACACCGCGACCCTGCGCTTTGCCTATTCCTCGCTGACCACGCCGCAGCAGGTCTTCGACTACGATATGGCCGGGCGGACGCGCGAGCTGTTGAAGGAGCAGGAGGTGCCCAGCGGCCACAACCCGGGCGACTACGAGGCGCGGCGCATCCTGGCGCGCGGCCACGACGGCGAGGAGGTGCCGGTCTCGCTGGTTTACAGCAAGACGACGCCGCTGGACGGCTCGGCGCCGCTGCTGCTTTACGGCTATGGCTCCTACGGCATGAGCACCCCGGCCGGCTTCTCGACCAACCGCTTCAGCCTCATCGACCGCGGCTTCATCTACGCCATCGCCCACATCCGCGGCGGCACCGACAAGGGCTACGGCTGGTACCTGCACGGCAAGCGGGAGAAGAAGGTCAACACCTTCCACGACTTCATCTCCGCCGCCGAGGGGCTGATCGATGCGGGCTTGACCCGGGCGGGACAGATCGTCGGCCACGGCGGCTCGGCCGGGGGCATGCTGATGGGGGCCGTCGCCAACATGCGCCCGGACCTCTTCCGCGGCATCGTCGCCGAGGTGCCCTTCGTCGATGTGCTGACCACCATGTGCGACAAGGACCTGCCGCTGACCCCGCCGGAATGGCCGGAGTGGGGCAATCCCCTGGAAAGCGTCGAGGCCTACCAGACCATCGCCGCCTATTCGCCCTACGACAATGTCGAGGCCAGGGACTACCCGGCGATCCTCGCGACCGCGGGCCTCACCGACCCCCGCGTCACCTACTGGGAGCCGGCCAAGTGGGTGGCCAAACTGCGCGCCACCAAGACCGACGGCAACCTGCTGCTGCTCAACACCATCATGACCGGCGGCCACGGCGGTTCCTCGGGGCGCTTCGACAAGCTGCACGAAGTGGCGCTGTCCTACGCCTTTGCCCTGCTGGTCTGCGGCAAGGCGGGGGACAATACCTGACAGCAACGAACTCATGGGCAGGCGATGACTTTGAAGATGTACGACCTGGCGGGCGCCGACCCGCTGCTGCGGTTCAGTCCCTACTGCTGGCGCACCAAGATGGCGCTGGCCCATAAAGGCCTGGAAGTGGAGACCATTCCCTGGCGCTTCACCGAGAAGGATGCCATCGGATTTTCCGAGCAGGGGCGGGTGCCGGTGCTGATCGACGGCGACAAGGTGGTTTCGGACTCCTGGGAGATCGCCTGCTACCTGGACCAGGCCTATGCCGACCGCCCGGCGCTGTTCGGCAGCGCCGATGCCAGGGGCGCGGCCTTCTTCATCAAGCGCTGGACGGAGGCGGTGGTGCACCCCGCCCTGGTGCGGCTCATCGTCGCCGACATCGTGAAGATCGTCGATCCCAAGGACGTCGACTACTTCCGCGGCAGCCGCGAGAAGGCCCTGGGCGCCAGGCTGGAGGACTACGTGGCCGATCGCGACGCGCATCTGAAGGCGCTCCACGCTGCGCTGCTGCCGCTGCGCCTCAGCGTGAAGGACTTCGCCTTCCTGGGCGGCGAGGTGCCGTCCTATGCCGACTACATCGTCTTCGGCGCCCTGCAGTGGGCGCGCTGCTCCTCGCCGCAGGACCTGCTGCCCGACGACGATCCCGTCGCCGCCTGGTTCGACCGGATGCTCAATCTCTACGACGGCCTCGGCGCCAAGGCGCCGCGCCCCGCGGCGGCGTGACCGCCGCCGGGCGCTCTAGAGCGACATTGTCCGGCGGTCCTCCGCGGCGACCTCCAGGACCCAGGCCTTGAAGGCTTCGACCTTCGGTTCGTGCCATTTTTCCTCGGCGCCCATCAGGCAGAAGTCGCCCCAGTCGGTGCCGCAGCGCAGGTCCGGGAAGGGCATCACGAGCTGGCCGGTCTGGAATTCCTGGTGGGTGAGCAGCAGGTCGCCCATGACCACGCCCGCGCCCATGACGGCGGCCGTCACCGCCATGTCCAGGTTGGGAAAGACATCGCCGGTTTCCGGATCGACGCCCGCGACCTCGAAGGTCTCCAGCCAGCTTTTCCAGTCATGGCGGCTGGCGGTCTCGTGCAGCAGGGTGAAGTTGGCGAGGTCGGCCGGTTCCTTGAGGGGGGTGCCGCCTTCCAGCAGCTGCGGTGCGCAGGCCGGCACGATGCGCATGGGCAGGAAGGTGAGAACTTCCATGCCGGGCCGTTGTTTCCGGTAGGTCGAGAGGCCGAAGCCGAGGTCGAAGTCGGCGCTTCGGAAATCATTGATGTTGAAGAACTCGGTCGTCAGCCGGACGCGGATGTCGGGGCAGCGGGCCCGGAATTTCGGCAGGCGGGGGATCAGCCAGCGGATCGAGGTGGTCGGCGGGCAGATGATGTGCAGGTCGGTGCGCTCGGCGGCGATGCGCTGGGCGCCGTGCTGGATGGTCTCGAAGGCGCCGGTCAACACCGGCAGGAAGCGGCGGCCCGCCTCGGTCAGCTCGATGCCCTTGGGCAGGCGGCGGAACAGGGCGACCCCGAGATGCTCTTCCAGCAGCTTCACATGGCGGCTGACGGCGCCGCGGGTGACGCAGAGCTCGTCCGCGGCGCCGGCGAAGCCGCCGTGCCGGGCGGCCGCCTCGAAGGCGCGCAGGGCGTTGAGCGGGGGCAGTCGCATGG
>JBNKHC010000131.1:0-2456 GCA_050290145.1 Kiloniellaceae bacterium
CATCGATCCGGGCAAGCCGGTCTACGAGGGCATGGTGATCGGCGAGCACAGCCGGGGCAACGACCTGGAAGTGAACCCGATGAAGGCCAAGCAGCTCACCAACATGCGCGCCTCCGGCAAGGACGAGGCCGTGCGCCTCACCCCGCCGCGCGTCATGTCGCTGGAACAGGCTTTGGCCTACATCGCCGACGATGAGCTGGTGGAGGTGACGCCCAAGTCGATCCGCCTGCGCAAGCGCCTGCTCGACCCGCACGCGCGCAAGAAGGAGAGCCGGCTGAAGGATGCCGTCTGAGGTAGCAGATCGAGGCGTAAAGGCTGCCCGGCGTTCCTGGGCGGAAGCCTTTGCGATCTACCGGCACCCGCGCATCATCGGGATGCTGTTTCTCGGCTTCTCCGCCGGTCTGCCCTTCCTGCTGCTTTTCACCACCTTGTCGCTGTGGCTGCGTGATGCCGGCGTGAGCCGAACCACTGTCGGTTTCTTCGCCTGGGTGGGCATTACTTTCTCTATCAAGGTGCTTTGGGCACCGGTGATCGACCACCTGCCCGTTCCGGTGCTGACGCGGCTGCTCGGCAAGCGGCGCAGCTGGATGCTGGCCGGACAGCTGGGCATCATGATCGGTCTGCTCGCCATTACCCTCATCAATCTGCAGGCAATCGCGATCGTGATGCCGGACACCGAGTTCATAAACGTGGTCTCGCCGGACCGCGTCTGGGTCGTCTGCGTTGCCCTCGCCGCACTCTGGGTCGCTTTCTGCTCGGCGACACAGGACGTGGCGCTCGACGCCTACCGTATCGAAGCGGCGCCGGATGACCTGCAGGGCGGCATGGCCGCGACCTATCAGCTCGGCTATCGCATCGGCCTCCTCGCCGCCGGCGCCGGCGCGCTCTACGTCGCGGGGATCTGGTCCTGGCAGGTTTCCTACACGGTCATGGCGGCACTGATGCTGGTCGGCATGGCAACGGTTCTGATCATTCGCGAACCTGAATCAAGCCGGCCCGCGGGGTCTATCCTGCAGGAAGAGCACGTGGTGGCCTTCATGACAGGTCGGCAGCATCTGCCCGAGCGCCAGCGCCGCCTCTTGGGCTGGTTCTATGGCGCTGTGATTTGCCCTTTTCAGGACTTCTTCGAGCGCAACGGCAAGTTCGCCCTGACTATCCTGGCCTTCATCTCCGTCTACCGGCTGAGTGACATCACCATGGGCGTGATGGCGAATGTCTTCTATGACGACTTGGGATTCACCTATTTTGATATCGCCAACATCAGCAAGACCTTCGGCTTCTTCGTCAGCATCGGCGGCGTTCTGGTTGGCGGGGTCCTGGTGGCCCGCTACGGCATCATGCGAATCCTCCTGCTCGGCGCGATCCTGGTGGCGAGCACGAACCTGCTCTTTGCCTACCTGGCGGTCCATGGCAAGGACATCTGGATGCTTGCCTGGACCATATCGGCGGACAACCTCTCGGCCGGCATCGCCGGCACGGCCTTCATCGCCTATTTGTCGAGCCTGACCAACCGGAACTACTCTGCAACGCAGTACGCCCTCTTCTCCTCGCTCTTCACGCTCTTCGGCAAGTTGGTCGCAGGCTTCTCAGGCGCTGTCGTCGATGCCGAAGGTTACGTCTTCTTCTTCATCTACGCCTCGATCCTCGGCATACCGGCCATTTTGCTGGTACTCTATCTCATGTACCATGAGCGGCAGAAGGAACGTTTCCCTTCGGCAGTCCGCGAGGCGGTACATGAGCAAAGCGACTGAAGACCGCATCGAAATCCAGCCCGGCGACATCACCAGGCTGGATGTCGACGCCATCGTGAACGCCGCCAATGCGCAATTGAGGCCCGGCGGTGGCGTCTGCGGCGCGATCCACCGCGCGGCGGGCCGCAACCTGCGCGAGGCCTGCGCCAAGATCGGCCACTGCGACACCGGCGACGCGGTCGCGACCGACGGCTATGACCTGAAAGCGAACTACGTGATCCACACCGTCGGCCCCGTGTGGCACGGCGGCGACCGCAACGAGGAGGCGCTGCTCGCCTCCTGCTACCGCACCTCCCTGAAGATCGCGAAACAGATCGGCGCGCGCTCGATCGCCTTCCCGGCCATCTCCACCGGCGTCTACGCCTTCCCGCTGGAACGGGCGACGCAAATCGCGGTGGCCACGGTGCGCGAGTATCTCGCCAATGACGACTCCATCGACAAGGTGATATTCTGCACCTTCGGCGCGGAGGCCGAGGCCACCTACCGCAAAGCGCTCGGTCGTTGAACGGCGGCCCGGCTGATCCACATCATCGTGCCGTCATCCTGGCGTGGTAGGCTGAGGGCCGTTGTAATAGTTTGTTCTAGAACGGTTTTGAGGGGCAGCCCCCGGTGACGATCCGCAATCTCGACGCCCTCTTCAAGCCGCGCTCCATCGCCCTGGTGGGCGGCAGCCGGCGCGACGGCTCCCTGGGGGCGGTGCTGGCG
>JBNKHC010000132.1:0-2856 GCA_050290145.1 Kiloniellaceae bacterium
TCATCACCCGCGACACCGAGGAGACCGGCTACCTGGTGGCCGGCGAGCTGGAGCTGTGGATCGGCGGGCGGCATTTCCACCTGCAGGCCGGCGACTCCTTCCGCAGCGCGCGCGAGCCGACGCGCTGGCGCAATCCCGGCAAGATTCCCTGCGAGGTGATCTGGGTCATCTCGCCGCCTGTCTACTGATCCGCTCTGTCTGAGAGAAAAGCCATGTCCGACCTCCCCCAACACGCCCCCAAGCACGCAAGGGCCGTCATCATCGGCGGTGGCGTCATCGGCTGCTCCGTCGCCTACCACCTGGCCAAGCTCGGCTGGTCCGACGTGGTGCTGCTGGAGCGCAAGCAGCTGACCTGCGGCACCACTTGGCACGCGGCGGGCCTGATCGGCCAGCTGCGCGCCACCTCCAACATGACCCAGCTCGCCAAATACTCGGCCGAGCTCTACGCCACGCTGGAGGCGGAGACCGGCGTCGCCACCGGCTTCCGGCAGAACGGCTCGCTCTCCGTCGCGCTGACGGCCGAGCGCCTGGAGGAGCTGAAGCGCGGCGCCTCCATGGCCAAGACCTTCGGCCTGGAGGTGGAGGTGCTGACGCCCGACGACGTGAAGGCGAAGTATCCGCTGTTGAACCTGGAGGGCGCGACGGGCGGCGTCTTCCTGCCCAAGGACGGCCAGGCCGACCCGGCCAACATCGCCCACGCGCTGGCCAAGGGCGCGCGCCAGAAGGGCGTGCAGGTCTTCGAGCAGACCAAGGTCACCGGCATTACGCAGAAGGACGGCCCCCGAGGATCAAGGCGCGTCACCGGCGTCGAGACGGAACGCGATGGGGGCAGGGGAACCATCGCGGCGGATTACGTGGTGAACTGCGCCGGCATGTGGGGGCGGGAAGTCGGTTTGATGGCCGGCGTCGCCGTGCCCTTGCAGGCCTGCGAGCACTTCTACATCGTCACCGAGGACATCCCGGAACTGCCGCGCAACCTGCCGGTGCTGCGCGTGCCCGACGAGTGCGCCTACTACAAGGAGGACGCGGGCAAGATCCTGCTGGGCGCCTTCGAGCCCAAGGCCAAGCCCTGGGGCATGGACGGCATCCCCGAGGACTTCTGCTTCGACCAGCTGCCGGAGGACTTCGACCACTTCGCGCCGATCCTGGAGGCCGCCGTCGCGCGCCTGCCGATCCTGGAGACCGCCGGCATCCACACCTTCTTCAACGGGCCGGAGAGCTTCACGCCGGACGACCGCTACCTGCTGGGCGAGGCGCCGGAGTTGGCGAACTTCTACGTCGCCGCCGGCTTCAACTCCATCGGCATCCAGTCGGCGGGCGGCGCCGGCAAGGCGCTGGCCGAATGGATGGACGCGGGGTCGCCGCCCTTCGACCTCTGGGACGTCGACATCCGGCGCATGCAGCCCTTCCAGAACAACAAGACCTATCTGGTGGCGCGCGCCAAGGAGGCGCTGGGCCTGCTCTACGCCGACCACTTCCCCTACCGCCAGTTCGAGACCGCGCGCGGGGTGCGGCAGAGCCCGCTGCACGAGCGCCTGGCCCAGCACGGCGCCTGCTTCGGCGAGACCGCGGGCTGGGAGCGCGCCAACTGGTTCCTGCCGCCGGAAGCGCGCGCGAAAGGCGAGGCCGCGGCCTACCGCTATTCCTGGGGGCGGCAGAACTGGTTCGACTATGCCGCGGCCGAGCACAGGGCGGTGCGCGAGGGCGTCGGCCTCTTCGACATGACCTCCTTCGCCAAGATCCGCGTCGAGGGGCGCGACGCCGAGGCGGTGCTGCAGAAGATCTGCGCCAACGACATCGCCGTGGAACCGGGGCGCATCGTCTATACCCAGTGGCTGAACGCGCGCGGCGGCATCGAGGCCGATCTCACCGTCACCCGCCTCAGCGAGACCGAGTTCCTCGTCGTCACCGGCGCGGCGGTGGGGCGGCGCGACCTCGCCTGGCTGAAGCGCCACATCCCCGAGGACGCGCACTGCGTCGCCACCGAGGTGACGGCGGGCGAGGCGGTGCTCTGCGTCATGGGTCCCAAGGCGCGCGACCTGCTCCAGCCCCTGACCCCGGCGCGCCTCGACAACGACGCCTTTCCCTTCGGCACGGCACAGGCGATCGAGATCGGCCTGGCGCTGGCCCGCGCCCACCGCGTCTCCTACGTCGGCGAGCTGGGCTGGGAGCTTTACGTGCCCACCGACACCGCGCGCCACGTCTCCGATAGGCTCCTCGAGGCCGGGCTGCCGCAGGGACTGAAGCTCTGCGGCATGCACGTGCTGGACTCCTGCCGCATCGAAAAGGCCTTCCGCCACTTCGGCCACGACATCTCCGACGAGGACCACGTGCTGGAGGCCGGCCTCGGCTTCGCGGTGAAGACGGAGAAGCCGGCCGGCAGGTACGGCGACTTCCTCGGCCGCGATGCGGTGCTGAAAAAGAAAGAAGAGGGCCTGACCCGCCGCCTGGTGCAGTTCAGGCTCAAAGACCCCGAGCCTCTGCTCTACCACAACGAGCCCATCTGGCGCGACGGCGTCCTCGCCGGGCACCTCACCAGCGGCGCCTACGGCCACCACCTGGGCGCCGCCATCGGCCTGGGCTACGTGCACTGTGAGCCGGGCGAGAGCGCGGCGGAGGTGCTGGGCTCAGCCTACGAGATCGAGGTGGCGGGGGAGAGGTTCGCCTCAGAAGCCAGCTTGCGGCCGATGTATGACCCGGCGGGGGAGCGGGTGAGGGGGTAAAGGACCGCGACTGTTCGGACAGTCGCTGGCTCCTTAGGGCCACAATCCGCTTCAGAAAAAAGACATGCAGTAGAGGTTCATGCAGGTCTGGCCCTTATCGTCGACGAGGGGAAGGGCCAGCGTCGCGTAGTGC
>JBNKHC010000133.1:0-2749 GCA_050290145.1 Kiloniellaceae bacterium
CAGAAGAAGGGAGCGGCGGCATGAACGTGATGGCCCCCAAGGTGACAAAACGCAAGGCGCCGGCATTGCGCGGCACCGTCAACATGACCCACGGTGGTGGCGGCCGGAGCATGGCCGAACTGATCAGCGATCTCTTCCTGCGCCACCTGGACAACGAGCTGCTGCGCCAGGGTCACGACGCGGCGCTGTGCCGCGTGCCGCCGGGCCGTCTCGCCATCTCCACCGACGGCCACGTCATCTCGCCGCTGTTCTTCCCCGGCGGCGACATCGGCTCCCTGGCGGTGCACGGCACCCTGAACGACGTGGCCATGGCCGGGGCGACACCGCTGTATCTCACGGCGGGCTTCATCCTGGAGGAGGGCTTTCCCCTGGCCGACCTGGAGCGCATCGTCGCCTCCATGGCCGCGGCGGCGCGCGCGGCCGGCGTGCCGGTCGTCACCGGCGACACCAAGGTGGTCGAGAAAGGCAACGGCGACGGCGTCTTCATCACCACCACCGGCATCGGCGTGGTGCCGGAAGGCGTGGAAATTTCCGCCCAGCGTGCCCGGCCCGGGCAGGCCATCCTGCTGTCGGGCTCGATCGGCGACCACGGCATCGCCATCCTTTCCCAGCGCGAGAACCTGGCCTTCGAGACCGAGATCCGCTCCGACAGCGCCGCCCTGCACGGGCTGGTGGCCGAGATGGTGGCCGCCGTGCCGGAGATCGCGGTGCTGCGCGATCCGACCCGCGGCGGCCTGGCGGCCACGCTGAACGAGATCGCCCGCCAGGCCGGCGTCGGGATGTCCCTGGAAGAGGAAGCCATCCCGGTGAAGCCGGAGGTCACGGCGGCCTGCGAGCTGCTGGGCCTCGATCCGCTCTACGTCGCCAACGAAGGCAAGCTGATCTGCCTCTGCGAGGCCGAGGATGCCGAGCGCCTGCTGGAGGTCATGCGTGCCCATCCCCTGGGGCGGGAGGCCGCCCTCATCGGCCAGGTCACCGAGGACCCGCACGCCATGGTGCAGATGCGCACCTTCTTTGGCGGCGGGCGCGTCGTCGACTGGCTGGCCGGCGAACAGCTTCCGAGGATCTGCTGAGCCATGAACGACCTGCCCACCATCCTGGTCATCGACGACGAGGTGCGCTCATTGGAATCCCTGGAGCGCATCCTCTCCGACGATTTCGACGTGAAGACGGCGGCCACCATCGGCGCGGCCACCGAGGTGCTGGAGAACGAATGGGCCCAGGTGGTGCTCTGCGACCAGCGCATGCCGGAGCAGACCGGTGTCGAGTTTCTGAAGACGGTGCGCGAGCGCTGGCCCGACGTCATCCGCATGATCGTCTCCGGCTATACCGACGCCCACGACATCATCGACGGCATCAACGAGGCCGGCATCTACCAGTACATCACCAAGCCCTGGCACCCCGACAGCCTGATCCTGACGCTGAAGAACGCGGCGCGCCTCTACGCCCTGCAGCGCGAGAACGAGCTGCTGGCCGTCGAGATGAAGATGTCGCCCTCGGTCGCCAAGAAGGTGGTGGTGAACCGCCGCGAGGCGCTACGCCGCGACTACGACTTCGACGACGGCATCGTGCGCGGCCTGGACAGCCCCATGAACAAGGTCTGCGAGACCCTGCGCCAGGTCGCGCCCTACGACGTGCCGGTGGTGCTGACCGGCGCCTCGGGCACCGGCAAGGAACTGGCCGCCCGCGCCCTGCACTACGGCAGCCTGCGCTGGAACAAGCCCTTCGTGGTGGAGAACTGCGGCGCCCTGCCGGACCAGCTCCTGGAAAGCGAGCTCTTCGGCCACAAGCGCGGCGCCTTCACCGGCGCGGTGGAGGACTACACCGGCCTCTTCGAGCGCGCCGACGGCGGCACCGTCTTCCTGGACGAGATCAGCGAGGTCTCGCCCGCCTTCCAGGTGAAGCTGCTGCGCGTGCTGCAGGAAGGCGAGATCCGCCCGGTGGGCAGCGCCAAAACGCGCAAGGTCGACGTGCGCGTCATCGCCGCCACCAACCGCGACCTGGAGGAGGAGGTGCGCGCCGGGCGCTTCCGCGCCGACCTCTACTACCGCCTGGCCGGCATGGTCATCCGCCTGCCGGCGTTGAAGGACCGCCGCGACGATATCCCGGTGCTGGTCGAGGAGCTGATGCAGCGCGCCGAGGCCAAGCTGGGCAAGCAGGTCACGGGCATCAGCGCCGAGGCCGTCGAATGCCTGAAGGCCTACCACTGGCCGGGCAACGTGCGCGAGCTGCAGAACGAGATCCAGCACCTGCTGGTGGTCGGCGAGGAAGGCAAGGAGCTGGGCGCCGACCTGCTGTCGCGCCACATCCTGCGCGCCGCCCCGGCCGAGGAGGAGGAAGCCGCCGAGGACGTCATCGCCGGGCTGGACGGCACCCTGAAGGACCGCATCGGCCTGCTGGAAGCGCGCATCATCAAGGAAACCCTGATCCGCCACCGCTGGAACAAGTCCAAGGCGGCGCGGGAGCTCGGCTTGTCACGGGTCGGGCTGCGCAGCAAGATAGAGCGTTATGGCCTCGCCAACGTCAAACCCCTGCCGGCCCGCCGCGCGGCGACTTCCTGAGGATTTCCGCCGATGGCCTGGTCCGATCCTCACGCCGTGAAGCGCCACAAGGCAGCGCCGCACGACCCCGACCTGCCCATCGGGGCCGGCGAGGAGGCCTGGATCGAGGTGGTCCAGAAGATGGACGAGGTCTACGCCGACCTCGTCGCCTCGCAGACGTTGTTGGAAAAGCAGAACGCCCGGCTGGA
>JBNKHC010000134.1:0-15497 GCA_050290145.1 Kiloniellaceae bacterium
CCGGCGAAGAGCGCCGGATCGCCCCAGGGATGGAAGCGGAAGAGCGCCCGCATCTCCTCGTGAAAATTGTCGGGATCGACGGCGAACCACAGCTGCGCGCCGACGATGGCGCAGACGTAGGCCGCGAAGGCGACCGCCAGCGGCCAGCCGCGGCTGGCCGCGGCCGGCGCGAAGAGCCGCTCCGTCGTCATGCCCCCGGCTCCGAGGCTCCCGCCGTGCTCCCTGCCGGATCATCCAGCAGGTAGATCTCGAAGCCGCCGGCCGTCTCCAGCAGGCTGTAGCGTTCGCGCAGGTCCGCCATCAGGCGGCGCACCGGCGGCAAGTTGTGGATGTCATCCGGCCGGTAGAAGACGAGCCGCGGCGGGTTCTCGTCCAGCGCGGCTTCGACCGCCTGCAGATCTTCCACGCTCTGCAGGCCGCGCGCCGCGTTGAAGAAGCGCAGCGGGTTGCGCCGCTGGGCCAGGAAGTAGAGCTCCGGGTTGGCCGGCAGCGCCAGGATCGTGTCCTCGGGCGCGCTGTGCTTCTCGATGAAGTTCAGCAGCAGGCTGTAGAGCGCGGTTTCCTCGGCCGCCACGATCAGCCCGGCGCGCGGCAGGCCGGTCGGCGCCACCACGGTCTTGGTCTGGCCGGCGACGATGCCGTCCCAGCCGCGGGTCAGCGGCTGGCCGGCCTGATAGGTCAGGCCGATCATGGCCAGCGTCAGGCAGAAGACGGCGGGCACCAGGCTGCGGCGCCGCCCGGCCCGGGTACTCTGGTGCAGCAGCGCCACCAGCGTCAGCGCCGCGCTGAAAAAGAGATAGAGCGGCTCCTGGGTGTGCACCGAGACCAGGGCAAAGAAGCAGGCCACGATGGGCAGGGCCGCCTGGCCCGCGGGCTCGCCGCGCCACAGGACGCGCAGCAGCAGGGTGCCGAGCGAGACCGGCAGCAGCGCCAGGGAGAGCCAGAAGAAACCGTTCAGCATGGCCGCACCGCCACCGCCCAGCATCTGCTCGATGCTGCGCAGCATCAGCGCGCCGAAGCCCGGCGTGGCGACCGGCCCGGCAAGGGCCACCGACACGATCGAAGCCAGGGTGTCCTGCCACCAGCTCGCCAGCGATCCGTCGGCGAAGTGGTAGGCCAGCAGCGGCGCGGCGGCCAGCAAGCCGCCCGGCACCATGCGCACCAGCAAGCGCAGGACGCAGCGCTCGCTGAGCCGCGTGGTCATGAAGGTGAAGCCCAGCAACAGTGCCGGCGCGGCGCCGAACAGCAGCGCGGCGGCGATGTCGGTCATGGCGCGCAGATAGAGCACCAGGCCGACCAGCATCAGCAACGCCAGCCCGCGCGCCAGCCGCGACTTCGTATGGCCGGGATGGCGCTGCTCCTGCAGCAGCAGGTAGGTGAAAACGCCCATGGCAGCGAAGATGCCGCTGAGCGGCCGGAAGAGGAACAGCAGCACCAGCAGGAAGCCGGTCAGCTCCAGGGTACCGCGCCGCTCGACCGGCCGGACGGACAACAGAGCGACGACGAGAACACAGAGGAAGAGGGCGTGCCACTGCGCCGTCGGGCTCAGGAATTGCACGAAGGTCAGGCAGCTCATGGCCACGGCACCGGCGAAAGCCGGGAAGGCCCCGCGCTCGGCGAGCAGCCAGAAGGCCAGGGCGCATTGGATCAGCGTCATCACCACCAGGGGATAGCGCAGGCTCAGCAGATCTACACCGAGAACCTTAAAGGCCAGGGCGTTGGCGAAGCTGACATAGCCCATATGGATGGCCTGCACGGTGCCATTCAGCGACTCTCCGTTCAGCAGCCGCTCGGCGACGTGAGCATAGGCTCCCTCGTCCGGCGCCGACCAGAAGCGGTCGTGGAAGTGCTGCAGCACGGCGATGGCAACCAGCATGGCCGCCACGAAGACCAGGCCCCTGGCCAGGCGCACGACGCCGGCGCCGCCCAGGTGGGCGGTGGGATGGACCAGGGCCGGAGCGGCGTCGACGCGGCTCATGGCGCCGCCGGCGCCGCCGGCAGCCGGCGCCCCCCCCCCTTGAGCCACAGCACGCAGCCGGGCAGCACGGCGGCCAGCAGCGCCAGACCGAAGAGCACCGAGATCGCCAGGGCATGGCCGGCGCCGATACCGGCAACGCCGAGCATGATGACGCTGGCGCCCTCGCGCACGCCCCAACCGGCGAAGGACAGCGGAATAAAGGTGATGAGAATGACGGCGGGCACCGCGGCCAGCGCCTCGGCCCAGCCCAGTTCCAGCCCCAAACCGCGCCCCAGGGCCAGCACCGTCAGCACCGAGCAGACCTGGGCCGCCGCCGAGAGCAGCAGCAGGTAGAGCGACAGCGGCTGGCTCAGCAGCACCCGGCGGCTGTCCGCCGCCAGCACGTCCGTCAGGCCGGTCAGACGATTCAGGTGGGGGCCCAGCAGCGGCAGCGCCTCCAGGCGCCGGCGCAGGCCCGCCGGCAGGCGGTCCAGCAGGCACAGCAAGGCAAGCCCGGCCAGCAAGCCCGGCAGGGCGGCGAGCAGCAGCCAGCGCAGGGCCGGCGGGCCGAGGCTGTCGCCCAGCCACAGGACGCCGCCGGCGACCATGAGCACCAGGGCCAGCAGGCCGGAGACCCGCTCCAGCGTCACGCCCGAGAAGGCGCGCTTGAAGGGAACCCCCAGGCGGGTGACCTGCCAGATGCGCACGGCGTCGCCGCCGACCGAGGTCGGCAGCACCTGGGTGAAGAAAGTGCCGATGAACATCAATTCGGTGGCGCGGGCCAGCGGCAGCGGCGTGCCCAGCGCCCGCAGGATCAGCCACCAGCGCAGCGCCGAGGCCAGGGTGACGCCCAGCATGCCGGCGACCGCTCCGAGCCCGGCCCAGAGCGGCAGGTCGAGCAGCAGCCCCGCGACCGCCCGCAGGTCGACCGCGCGCGCCAGCAGGGCCAGCAGACCCAGGGAGACCGCGAGTTTGAGGATCAGCGCCCAGGGGCGACCGCCCCCCTGGCGCTCGGCCACAGAGGCGCCGCCCGGCAGCGGCTGGTCAGCCGTTTCCGCCGTCGCAGGCATCTTGCACTCCCACATCAGCATCCTGGAGGCCATGATGCCGTTGAAGGAGTAAAGAAAACCTCAGCCTAAACAAATTATGAAGAATTGCGGGGAACGGCCTCAGAAGACCGCTAGCGCGACTTCATGGCCGCCCAGTCCTCGGCGCTCAAGCTCTCCATGAGGGAGAACTGCCCGGCCCCTTTCAGCCATTCGCCGCCGTCGATGGTCACCACCTCGCCGTTGATGTAGGCCGAGCCCTCGGCCAGCAGGAAGGCGGCGAGGTCGGCCAGCTCGCGGTGCTCGCCGACGCGGCCCAGCGGGATCTTGTTCATCCAGGCCCGGTTCATGGCCTCGTTGGGCACCAGGCGCGACCAGGCGCCCTCGGTCGGGAAGGGCCCCGGCGCGATGGCGTTGAGGCGGATGCCGCGCCCGCCCCACTCCACCGCCAGGGAGCGGGTCATGGCCAGCACCCCCGCCTTGGCCATGGCCGAGGGCACCACGTAGGGCGAGCCGGTCTCGGCATAGGTGGCGATGATGGAAAGCACGTTGCCGGGATGCCCCTCGGCCAGCCAGCGCTTGCCGCAGGCCAGGGTCACATAGGCGGTGCCGTGCATGACGATGGCCAGCACCGCGTCGAGGGCGCGCGGCGAGAGGCTCTCGCTGCGGGCCAGGAAGTTGCCGGCGGCGTTGTTCACCAGGGCGTCGAGCGAGCCCTCGTCCCAGATGCGGTTGACCATGGCCTCGACCTGGGCCGGGTCGCGCAGGTCGCAGGGGATGGCACGGGTGCGGTTTGGGAAGGCCTCGTCGAACTCCTCACGGGTTTCCTCCAGCACGCCCTGGCGGCGCCCGCAGATCACCAGGCGCGCGCCCAGCTCCAGGACCCGCCGGCCCATGGACTTGCCGAGGCCGGTGCCGCCGCCGGTGATGAGGATGCACTTGTCTTGCAGAAGGTCGCTCTGGAACATGCGAAAAGCCCCGCCGTTGCGTTTGGTCGCTGATGACTGTAGTACCGCTCCCGCCCCGCTTTGGCTATGGTGGCGGCCAAGAAAACAACAATACGACGAGGGAGGGCCCATGCTGCCGGCGGCGGCAAGCTACGAAGAGCTGACGGCGAAGTTCCGCTGGCAGATCCCCGAGCACTACAACATCGGCGTCGACGCCTGCGACAGGTGGGCCCAGGACAGCAACGGGGGAAGCGACCGCCTGGCGCTCATCCACCTGCACGACGATGGCCGGGAAACCCGCTACAGCTTCAAGGACCTGAAGCGCCTCTCCAACCGCTGCGCCAACGTGCTGGAAACCCAGGGCGTGGAGGAAGGCGATCGCGTGGCCATCCTGCTGGCCCAGGGGCCGGAGACCGCCATCGCGCATCTCGCGACCTACAAGCTGGGCGCCATCGCGGTGCCGCTCTTCACCCTTTTCGGCGAGGAGGCGCTGGAGTACCGCCTCGCCAACTCCGGCGCCAAGGTGGTGATCACCGACCAGGCGGGCCTCGCCAAGCTGGCGGCGATTCGCGACGCGCTGCCGGCGCTGGAGACAATCATTTCCATCGACGGTGGAGACGCCCTCGACTGGCACCGCCTGCTGGAGCGCGCCTCCGACGGCTTCCTGCCGGTCGACACCCTGGCCAACGATCCCGCCCTCATCATCTATACCTCCGGCACCACCGGGCCGCCCAAGGGCGCGTTGCACGCCCAGCGCGTGCTGCTCGGCCACCTGCCGGGGGTGGAGCTGCCGCAGAACTTCCTGCCGCAGCCCGGCGACCTGTTCTGGACCCCGGCGGACTGGGCCTGGATCGGCGGCCTCTTGGATGTGCTGCTGCCGGCCTGGCACCACGGCGTGCCGGTGCTGGCGCACCGCTTCGCCAAGTTCGACCCGGAGAAGGCCTTCAAGCTGCTGGCCGACTTCGGCGTGCGCAACTCCTTCCTGCCGCCGACGGCGCTGAAGATCATGCGCACGGTGGAGAACCCCGCCGGGCGCTGGGACATGAAGCTGCGCTCCATCGGCAGCGGCGGCGAAACCCTGGGCGCCGAGATGCTGGAATGGTCGAAGGAGGTCTTCGGCGTCACCGTGAACGAGTTCTACGGCCAGACCGAGTGCAACCTGGTGGTCTCCAACTGCGCCGAGATCATGCCGGTCAAGCCGGGCTCCATGGGCCGCCCCGTCCCCGGCCACCGGGTCGCGATCATTGACGACGAGGGCAAAGAGGTAGCGAGAGGCGAGGCCGGCACCATCGCGGTTCATCGCCCCGACCCGGTGATGTTCCTGGAGTACTGGCAGAATCCGGAGGCAACGGCGGCCAAGTTCCGCGGCGACTGGCTGATGACCGGCGACCAGGGCGCGATGGACGAGGAAGGCTACCTGCGCTTCGTCGGGCGCGACGACGACGTCATCACCTCCGGCGGCTACCGCATCGGCCCCGGCGAGATCGAGGATTGTCTTCTCAAGCACCCCGCCGTGGCCCTGGCAGCGGCGGTCGGCGTGCCCGATCCCGTGCGCACTGAGCGGGTGAAGGCCTTCATCGTGCTGAAGGAAGGGCGCAGCGGCGACGACGCGCTGGTGCGCGAGATCCAGGACTATGTGAAGACGCGCCTGGCCGCCCACGAGTACCCGCGCGAGGTCGCCTTCGTGGAGTCCCTGCCGATGACCGCCACCGGCAAGATCATCCGCAAGGCGCTGCGGGAAGAGTCCGGGCGAAAAACCTCGTCCTGCTAGTCAGGAGGGAGCAACTTGCAGCATGCCGGTTTCGCCAACTACGCCTGAACAGAAGCAAGCGCGGGCTTCGCCGCTGCCCGCGGCCATGCAACAGGACTGGCACACCTTGGATCAGGCAGCCGCTCTTGAGGCGCTGCAAAGTGCGTCGGGCGGCCTGGCGGAGGATGAAGCCGCCAGGCGCCTGGAGGCCTTCGGTCCTAACCGCCTGCCGCAAAAGCGGCCGCGCGGCGCCGCCATGCGTTTCCTGGTGCAGTTCCACAATCTGTTGATCTATGTCCTGATCGCGGCCGGCATGCTGGCGGCGGCAATCGGCCACGGCACCGACGCCCTGGTGATCCTCGCCGTCGTCCTGGTCAATGCCGTGATCGGTTTCGTCCAGGAAGGCCGCGCCGAGAGGGCGCTGGAGGCGATCCGCGCCATGATCGACCCGCATGCCTCGGTCCTGCGTGGCGGCCGCCGGGTGACGGTCCGCGCCGACAGCCTGGTGCCCGGGGACGTCGTGCTGCTGGAGGCGGGCGACCGGGTCCCCGCCGACCTGCGCCTTATCCGGGCGCGCAACCTGCGCATCGACGAAGCAATCCTCACCGGCGAATCAGTGCCCGTCGACAAGTCGACCGCAGCGGTGGATGCCGAAGCCGCCCTGGGCGACCGCTTCTCCATGGCATTCTCCGGGACATTCGTCACCGCCGGCCAGGGCAGCGGCGTGGCCGTCGCCACCGGGGCGGCCACCGAACTGGGTCGCATCAGCCGCATGATCGGCGCGGTCGAGCGCCTGACGACACCGCTGGTGCGCCAGATGGACCACTTCGCCAGGCAGATCACCTTCGCAGTGCTCTCGATCTCGGTGCTGGTCTTCGGCTATGCCACCCTTGTACAGGCCTACGCGTTGGACGAGGCCTTCATGGCCGTGGTCGGCCTCGCCGTCGCGGCGATCCCGGAGGGCCTGCCTGCGGTGATGACCATCACCTTGGCCGTCGGCGTGCAGCGCATGGCCAGCCGCAATGCGATCATCCGGCGCCTGCCGGCCGTGGAGACTCTCGGCTCGGTCTCGATCATCTGCTCCGACAAGACCGGCACGCTGACCCGCAACGAGATGACGGCCGGCAACGTCGTCACCGCGCTGGCCACATTCGAGGTCGAGGGCGCAGGCTACCAGCCGGAAGGCGTCTTCCGTGTCGCCGGCGGGCTGATCGATCCGCCCGCCTATCCGGTGTTGGAGGAGCTGAGCTTGGCTGGGCTGCTGTGCAACGACGCCCACCTGCGCCAGCTCGACGGCACCTGGATCGTCGACGGCGATCCGATGGAGGGGGCCCTGGTGTCGCTGGCGCTGAAGGCCAGGCACGATCCCGGCAGTGCCCGCGCGCGATTTTCGCGGCTGGACGAAATCCCCTTCGACTCCCGCCACCGCTACATGGCAACCCTGCACGCGCGGCAGGGCCGTCCGCCGGTGGTATACGTCAAGGGCGCGCCGGAGCGCCTTGTGGACATGTGCACCGAAGAAGCCACGCCCGACGGCGACCGGCCACTCGATGCGGCGCGCTGGCACCGCGAGATCGAGACCTTGGCGGCGGCCGGCCAGCGGGTCATCGCTCTGGCCCGGCACAGTCTTCCCACGGGCAGCGAGACGATCGCCCCCGGCGACGTCGAAAGCGGCCTCTGTCTGCTCGGACTAGTCGGTCTGATCGATCCACCGCGCCCGGAAGCCATTGCCGCTGTGGCGGAATGCCGGGCGGCGGGAATCCGGGTGAAGATGATCACCGGCGACCACGCCGCCACTGCCCGGACCATCGCCCTGCAGCTGGGTCTGGACGACGACCCCAAGGCAGTGACCGGCCACGATCTGGACAGCGCCGACGGCGACGATTTCCACGCCCACGCCCGCCACGCCACGGTCTTCGCCCGCACCAGTCCGGAGCACAAGCTGCGACTGGTCGAATCGCTTCAGGCCGACGGCTCGATCATCGCGATGACCGGCGACGGGGTGAATGACGCACCAGCGCTCAAGCGCGCAGACGTCGGCGTCGCCATGGGCGGCAAGGGCACCGAGGCGGCCAAGGAAGCCAGCGAAATGGTTCTGGCCGACGACAACTTCGCCTCCATCGTTGCGGCGGTGCGTGAGGGGCGCACCGTTTACGACAACCTCACGAAGGTGATCGCCTGGACGCTGCCGACCAACGGCGGCGAGGCCTTCACCATCGTCCTGGCGATCCTCCTCGGCCTCGCCCTGCCGGTAACTCCGGTACAGATCCTCTGGATCAACATGATCACCGCCGTCGCCCTCGGACTGACGCTGGCCTTTGAGCCGACTGAGGCCAATGCCATGCTCCGTCCGGCGCGCCCGGCCGGCCAGCGCCTGCTGTCGGGACGGCTGCTGTGGCGTATCGCCTTCGTCTCGGCGCTTATGGTCGCCGGCACCTTCGGCGTCTACTTATGGGCGACCGGGCGCGGCCTGTCGCCGGAGACGGCACGGACCATGGTCGTGAATGCCCTAGTGATCATGGAGATCTTTTATCTCTTCAGCGTGCGCTACGTGCACGGCTCCTCGCTGACCTGGCAGGGCCTGCTCGGCACGCGTGCCGTGCTGATCGGCGTCGCTACGGTGGTGGTCGCTCAGGTCGCCTTCACCTACCTGCCGCCGATGCAGGCGCTGTTCGACAGCGAGGCGCTGTCCCTCGACCAGTGCCTGCCGATCTTCGCCGTGGGCGTGGCGCTCTTGCTGATCGTCGAACTGGAAAAGCGCGTGGCGGCCTGGCTCCGGCCCGGACGCAGCGCCTAGCGGTTGGGCCGCGTGGTGAGGATGGCCTGGGCGTCGGCGCGCGGCGACTTGGAGGTGATCAGCACCACCTCGTAGAGGATGCGCCCCGCATTCGAACGGTAGAGCTCCTCGCGCTGGTCGATGCTGCGGATGTACTCGCGCCGGTCGCCGATCTTGTCGAGCGGCAGGCCCTTGCGGCGCACGTACTCGGAAAACACCAGCGAGACCTGGTCGGCGCTGGCCTGCTGGGCGATCACGCTGCAGGTGTTGTCGGAGAAGAGCACCAGGGCGAAGAGGCCGGCGTCGTTCTCCGCCGACCAGACCTCGCCGCGCTTGCCCTCCAGGAAGGCCTGGGCCTGCTGCGGCGGAAACTGACGCAGCTGTGGCGTGGCCTTGATCCAGGCGCGCAGGTCGCGCGGGTCTTCGACATGTTTCAGGCAGGACTGCACGAAGAGTCCCACCGCCTCGCGCGCCTGGTCCGCCGCCTGGACCGGTTGGGCCGTCAGGGCCAGCAGCAGGCCCAGCACCATGCCCGCTCTCGCGATCGTGATCCGCATGATTTGCTGCCGTCTTCTCCAAGGTTTCACAGGGCCGCGACCCTAGCAGGTCGGGCCGGCGGGGGCGAGCCCCCTTGCCCCCCAGTCCCCGGGGACTGGACCGGCGGCGCATTGCGCGCTAGTCACTGGACACAGGGCGCCCCGCAGCGCTTCCGGCAATCAATCTCCAAGGACCCGCAGGCCGCCATGAGCAAAGTGATCGACTACTACCTGACCCTGATTTCGCCCTGGACCTACCTGGGCAGCCAGCGCTTCGCCGAGATCGCCGCGCGCCACGGCGCCGAGGTCCGGGTGACGCCGGTGAACTTCGGCGAGGTCTTCCCGCGCACCGGCGGCCTGCCGCTGGCCAAGCGCGCGCCGGAGCGCCAGGCCTACCGCATGATGGAGTTGGAGCGCTGGCGCAAGCACCTGGGCATCCCGATCAATCTGGAGCCCACGTTCTTCCCCGCCAACGACCGCCTGGCCGCCTGCATGGTCCTGGCCGCCGGCGAGACCGGCGGCAAGCCCCTGGAGCTGGCCCAGGCCTTCGGCAGGGCGGTCTGGGAGCAGGAGCGCAACATCGCCGATGAAGACACCTGCAAGGCCATCGCCGCGGAGACCGGCCACGACGCCGAGGCCCTGCTGGCCAAGGCCCAGGACGAGGCCACCCAGAAGCGCTACGACAAGCTGACCGAGGAAGCGATCGCCCGCGGCGTCTTCGGCGCGCCGACTTACGTCTACAAGGACGAGATCTTCTGGGGCCAGGACCGCCTCGACTTCCTCGACCGGGCGCTCGGCGAGGGGTGATAGCCCTTGGACCCTCGGGACAAGCCCGAGGGTGACAGGAGGAGAAACCGGAACCGCTGGCAAAAAGAAAAAGGAGCCCCGGAGGGCCCCTTTTTGCGAGCATCCGACCCCCGCGGCCTTTAGGCCACGAGATTGAGGCTTTCCGCCTCCTCCTGAGCCGTTGCATCGTTTTCCAGGGCGGTGATCTTGAGCTGCGCATCGAGCAGCAGCTTGGTGATCGATTCGCCCTTGTCGTTCTTGTAGGTGCTGACCGAGTAGATGGTCAGGCGGGTCTGCAGGTCGACCGCGTCCTCGGCGAGCTGCTTGCGCACCTCGGCCAGAGTCTCTTCCAGCTCGCTGGCGGGGACTTCCGTCTCCTCGCCCTCGACCGGTGCGGTCTCCTCGCCCTCGGCCGGCGCGGCTTCGCCCGCCTCGGCAGAGGCGGTCTCGACCGGCTGCGCAGCGCCGTCCAGGATTTTCTGGGCCAGTTCCTGCGGCGTGGCGAGATCGTCGGGGTCGATCACCAGCAGCGGCACCTGGCCCCCGGCACTTCCGGCACCTTCGACGCCGGTCGCCTGGATCTGCTGCTCGAAGCTGAGCTTGGCGACCGAGACGGAAACCTCGCCCGTGTCCCGGTTGACCTCGATCTCCAGCGACTGGGCGACCAGCGAGGTGGACTGGCTGACGTTGCCGCCGGAAACGGTGGTCACCTGGCTGAAGGCGGCGAAGGACAGTTCGGCGGTGAAGTTCACCCCGTCCTTCAGGGCATCGAGCACCGGCTCGACGAAAGCCTTGGTGAAGTTCTCCACGGCGGCGCTGTCGAAGCCGAAGGCCTTCAGCGCCTTGCCGAGGTCGTGGCGCAGGGTTTCCAGCGCCTTGCGCACGAAACCGCCGGCCTGGCCCAGCACGGACTTGCCTTCGGCCTCCGCAACGGCGTCGCCAGTGCCTTCCGTGTCCTCGGCCGCATCCTCCACGGCCTGGGCTTCCGGCGAGAGCCGCAAGCTGTCGCGGCCCAGGTCGTTGTGATGGTGGTGGCTGTGCCCGACATTGTGGCGCTGGCCCTGCCCGCGCCCGGCCTGCTCGGCCGCCGCGGCGCCTTCGCCACGATTGAAAATCCCGGGGAAGAAGCCGGGGAGATCTTGCAGTGAGGGAAGCATGGTGTCCTCCTCCTGAGGCGGCGCGCCGGAGCCCTTTCCCGGGACCGGACCGGAAGGGCCTTCCTGCCCTCCGCTGCGCTGAACGACGCCGATTGGGTGATCCAAGTTATCTTGGATTTTATGCAATCGAAGGTGAAGGAATCCTTAGCCCGGGACTGGATTCCTGTAACCTGCATGGGGCATTCCCGCCCGCCGGATAGCTCGGAATCCCGCCGCTTTCGCCAACCCGGCAGAAGACAACCCCAGGCTGCCGCTCGCGGATCCGACTCGCGCAACAGGCCGGAGGCCGCGGAAAGCCGCGATCACGGAAATTGATCGGTCTTCGCAGGGGCCCTAAGATAGCCGGCACCGCGGCCGCCAGAGCCGCGGAAAAGGGGGAAACCCGCCGCCCCGGCAGAGCTTGGCCGGGGCCGGTTTTTTTTGCGTACAGGGATCGGCGATCGGGGGACCAACGAGACCATGAACCAGGAAGAGAGGCAGGCCGGCGGTGACAGCCTGGACCTGGGCGCCCTCTATCTCGAGCGGCAGGGCCTGAAACGCTTCGCCGGGGCCAAGAACAGCCCCGAAACGCCGCGCCGCTGACCGCCGGCGCGCAGCTGCCGGCGGGCTGAAGCCCAGGGCAGATTACCGTCGCGTTGAACCAGGCGGGGCCCTGCCCGCCAATCCGATAATCGCTTTCGTCCATCTCGACCGCCCCGCCGAACAACTCTAACCTTACGGCCCCTATGACCTTCCGGCCCTGGCGGCCCCGGCGACGGCCCGAAAGACAGGCGAGCGAACAGGAAGAAGACAGTGCGAAACCTTCTGAAAACCTACGTCACCGTCGTCGACGAATTTAACCGCGTCGTCGGCCGGATCACCATGCTCATGGTCTTCGCCATGATGGGCGTGCTGCTGTGGTCCTCCATCAACAAGTCCCTCACCGGCATCCTCTTCGCCCCTTCCTGGTGGCCGAACGAGATGTCGGAGTTCCTGATGGTCGCCTACTTCCTGCTGGGGGGCGCCTATTCCATGCAGCTCGGCGACCACGTGCGCATGGACCTGCTCTACGGCACCTGGTCGGACCGCACCAAGGCGCTGATCGATACGGTGACCATCTGCTTCCTGATCTTCTATCTCCTCGTCCTGCTCAGCGGCGGCATCTCCAGCACCGAGTATGCACTGCAGTACAACGAGATCAGTCCGTCGCTTTGGCGCCCCAAGATGGCGCCGATCAAGATCATCATGTGCGTTGGCATCTTCCTCATGCTGCTGCAGGCCACCTCCACCCTGATCAAGGACATCGCCCGTATGAAGGGCGAGCACTGGGGCCGGCAGGAGACGCCCAGCAGCGACGCCGTGAACCTGAATGGCAACGGGAACGGCAACGACAAGGGGGAGCAGCGCGCATGAGCTACGAACTCATCGCCATTCTGATGTTCTCGTCGATGATGCTGATGCTGCTCACCGGGCAGCGGGTCTTCGGCGCAATTGGTTTCGTCGCCGTGGTGGCCGCCCTCGCCCTCTGGGGCACCGGCGGCTCCGAGTTGGCCTTCGCCGCTGCCATGAAGCTGATGAAATGGTATCCGCTGCTGACGCTGCCGCTGTTCATCTACATGGGCTACATGCTGTCGGAGTCCGGTATCGCCAGCGACCTCTATCGCATGTTCCACGTCTGGTTCGGCGGCTTGAGAGGCGGCCTGGCCGTCGGCACCATCGGCCTGATGGTGGCCATCTCCGCCATGAACGGCCTCTCCGTCGCCGGCATGGCGATCGGCGCCTCCATCGCCCTGCCGGAACTGCTGCGCCGCGGTTACGACAAGATCATGGTGACCGGCGTGATCCAGGCCGGATCGTCACTGGGCATCCTGGTGCCACCCAGCGTGGTGCTGGTGCTCTACGGCATGATCGCGCGCCAGCCGGTAGGCCAGCTGTGGCTGGCCGGCGTCTTCCCCGGCCTGATGATGGCCGGCCTGTTCATCGTCTACATCGTCATCCGCTGCTGGATCCAGCCGCAGCTCGGCCCGGTGCTGCCGAAGGAGGACCGCGACCTGCCGTGGGCGGAGAAGCTGGCCCTGCTGCGCTCCGGCCTGCTGCCGCTGTTCATCTTCTTCTCCATGACCGGCCTCTTCCTGCTGGGCTACACCAACCTGACCGAGAGCTCGGCGGTCGGTGCTCTGGCGGCCACCCTGGCCGCGATCTGGAAGCGCCGGCTGACCATGAAGGTGATGGAGGAGACCCTGCGCAAGACGTTGGGCATCACCTGCATGTTCATGTGGATCATCCTGGCTGCGCTCTGCTTCGGCGCCGTCTTCGACGGCCTGGGCGCGGTGAAGGCCATCGAGGGCTTCTTCGTCGATCGCCTGGGCCTGACGCCCTGGGAGATCCTCATCATCATGCAGCTCTCCTACCTGCTGATGGGCACCTTCCTGGACGACACCGCCATGCTGGTCATCGTGGCGCCGCTCTACATCCCGCTGGTCAAGCTGCTGGGTTTCGATCTCATCTGGTACGGCGTGCTCTACACCATCACCTGCCAGATCGCCTACATGACCCCGCCCTTCGGCTACAACCTCTTCCTCATGCGCGCCATGGCGCCCAAGGAGGTGACGCTGACCGACATCTACCGCTCGATCATTCCCTTCGTGGCGGTGATGATCTTCGGGCTGATCATCGTCATGTCCTTCCCGCAGATCGCCCTCTGGCTGCCGCACATCTACAGGCTGCAGGGGTAGGGGCCGCGGGGCGGATTGCGGGCCTACCCTCAAACCTTGCGTTGATGCCCCTCCCCGGCGCGCCCGCAGGGCGACGCCGGGAAGCGCGGGCAGCATCCCAATGCCGCCAGCGCAACCCAGCCATCCGGGCCGGCAGCGCTGAGTCCCATTGACCGGCCCGGGGTTTTTTGCCTCACTGCGGCCTTCGTTCTTCCTTCTCCGGCCGCCCGGGCACACTTCAAATCCGGCAGCCGGCCATCTACCGAGGTTTTGCGCTCATGCCGTCCGACACCGCTCTCGACAATCCCCAGAACCTGAAAGGCAACTGGAACTACCCGACCCAGATGCTCTTCGGCCCCGGCCGCATCAAGAACCTGGGCCAGGCCTGCAAGATGCTGGGCATGACGCGGCCGCTGCTGGTCACCGACCCGGGCCTGGCCGGCCTGCCCATGGTGAAGGAAGCCATCGCCGCCAACGAGGCCGAGGGCCTGCCGACCGGCCTCTTCGATGCCGTGAAGCCCAACCCGGTGGGCCACAACGTCGAGGAAGGCGTGAAGGCCTATAAGGACGGCGGCCACGACGGCGTCATCGCCTTTGGCGGCGGCTCCGGCCTGGACTGCGCCAAGGCCGTCGCCCTGATGGTCGGCCAGAGCCGCCCGCTGTGGGACTTCGAGGACAAGGGGGACAACTGGAAGCGCGTCGACCCCGAGGGCGTCGCCCCCATCGTCGCCGTGCCGACCACCGCCGGCACCGGCTCGGAGGTCGGCCGCGCCTCGGTCATCGTCGACGAGGCGAGCCACACCAAGAAGATCATCTTCCATCCGAAGATGCTGCCCGCCACCGTCATCTCCGACCCTGAACTGACGGTCGGCCTGCCGCCCAACATCACCGCGGCCACCGGCATGGACGCGCTGGCCCACTGCATCGAGGCCTACTGCGCGCCGGGCTATCACCCCATGGCCGAGGGCATCGCCGTGGAGGGCATCCGCCTGGTCAAGGAGTGGCTGCCGGCGGCGGTGCACGACGGCAAGAACCTGGCCGCCCGCGCCCACATGCTGGCCGCGGCCTCCATGGGGGCCACCGCCTTCCAGAAGGGCCTGGGCGCCATTCACTCGCTCAGCCACCCGGTGGGCGCGATCTACGACACCCACCACGGCCTGACCAACGCCGTCTTCATGCCCTACGTGCTGGCCTTCAACCGTCCGGCCATCGAGGACAAGATGGGCCGCCTCGCCGCCTTTCTCGGCCTCAAGAACGCCTCCTTCACCGGCTTCCAGGACTGGGTGCTGGCGCTGCGCGAGGAACTGAAGATCCCCCAGAAGCTGGACGGACTGGGCGTCGGCGACGAGCGCATCGACGAGATCGCCGAGGCCGCCGCCGAGGACCCCACGGCGCCGACCAACCCTGTCCCGGCGGGCGCGGCGGAGATGCGCCAGATGTTCGAGATGGCCCTGGAAGGCCGGCTCTGAAATTCCTTTCGGCGCCACCGGTGCCGATTCCGCAGGGCACAAGAAATTTGCGGCTTTTGCGCCGGTAATAATCTTACTTCAGACCACAGGAGGGCGCCTGTTCCGATATGGAGCAGGCGCCCTTTGTTTATTGATCCGTCTATTTCACCAGGGGCGGCATCTTCTTATTGAATACTTAAGCTTGAGCGCCAAGGCTTACAGGTAACTAAGAACTTGCTGCGACCGCAAAGCACCGGAGCAAACATCGGGGCAAGCATCGGGAACGGGGCACAACATGAAGAGGTTCTCATGTCTGTTTTCGAGCATCACGAGTTCGACGCCCATGAGCAGGTGGTCTTCTGCCACGACCCTGCCAGCGGCCTGAAAGCCATCATCGCCAT
>JBNKHC010000135.1:0-6970 GCA_050290145.1 Kiloniellaceae bacterium
GCCAGCTGGATGAGGGCCAGGATGGCCAGGGCGGCGAAGCCGCCGTGGGCGGCCGGCGCGATGTCGCGGCTCAGCGACCAGAACCACAGGACCAGGGCCAAGGCCACCGTGGCCACGGCCAGCAGGCGGTGGTTGAACTGCACCGCGGCGATGTTCTCGAAGAGGTTCACGATCCAGGGCGAGAGGTCGCTGTAGCCCAGGGGAATCAGCTCCCCGTCCATCAGCGGGAAGGTGTTGTAGCTGAGCCCGGCATTGAGGCCGGCGACGAAGCCGCCGGAGGCGATGGTGACGGCGACCAGCGCCAGCAGCGCCAGCAGCGCGCGGCGCAGCGGGGCGACGGCGGGGTCGTGGCTGCGCTCCGGGCGCGGCCAGAGCACGCCGAGCGCCAGCCAGAAGAGATAGCCGTAGATGATCAGCGCCAGGGCCAGGTGGGCGGTCAGGCGGTACTGGCTGACGTCGGTGCGCTCGGCGAAGCCCGAGGCCACCATGAACCAGCCGAGCCCGCCCTGGGCCGCGCCGAGGGCCAGGGCGATCAGCAGCTTCTTGCCCAGCGGCCGGTCGATCTTCCCGCGCCACCAGAACCAGGCCAGCGGCAAGGCGAAGACCGCGCCGATGAGCCGGCCCCAGAGGCGGTGGATGTACTCCCACCAGAAGATGGTCTTGAATTCCTCCAGGCTCATGCCGGCGTTGACCTGCTGGTACTCGGGAATCTGCTGGTAGAGCTCGAAGAGGCGCTGCCACTCGGCCTGGCTCAGCGGCGGCAGGGCGCCGGTGACCGGGGCCCACTCCATGATCGAGAGGCCGGATTCGGTGAGGCGCGTGATGGCGCCGATGACGGCCATGGCCAGGACCATGGCCGCGCAGCCCAGCAGCCAGATGCCGACGGCCCGCTGCGGGGCGGGGGCGGCCTCGGTGCCGAAGCTTCCTGTGGTGGTGGCGGACATGAAGGAGCCCAGGTTTCGGTCGTTGCCCCGATTGGGGGTCTGCCGACAACCTAATGGGCGCAAAGGGGGCCGCCAAGCCCCTGCGGCGTCTTGTCCGCCGCCGCCTCAGCCCCGGAGCCTGGCGCGGAAAACCCTGCTCGCGGCGGTCCGGGACCTGCCGCGCGGCCCTTGCGGGCGGAAAGCCTGCGTCAGTGCAGCGTCAGGCAGACGTCGGCAAAGCGGGCCTCGGCGGGCTTGATGATGGGAATGTTGGCCACGGTCACCGAATGCAGGGCGCCGTCCAGGTTCCTTTCCCAGAAATCCAGGAACTTGCGCAGCTCGGGATAGCGCGGGGCCAGGTCGTATTCCTGCCAGATGTAGCTCTGCAGCAGAGCCGGGTGGTCCGGCAGGTGGTAGAGAATCTCGGCCGTGGTCAGCCGGTAGTCGTTCAACTGACGAACAAGATCGCTCATCGTCCCTCCTCTCCATCCGTCCCGTAGGACCCTGACAGGGACCAAGCTTGCCCACCTGTTGGAAAAATCTCAACAGAATAAGCTTAAGAAAACAATAACTTAGCAGCCCCCTCCGGGGAGTGCTGCCAATGTTTGCAGGCCCCCGAAAGGGCCTTGGGAGAGGTCGGAGGGGCGGGGCCTGGAACGGCCGCCAGGGGTGCTCAGAGCCGGGTGTAGCGGGCCCGGGCGCCGCGTTCGATGGCGGCGGCCGGCAGGCGGCCGACGGCCAGGCGGTGGCGCAGCATCTCCAGCAGGCGCAGCTCTTCCTGGCTGGCCTTGCCATCGGCGGCGGCCACGTCCAGGGCGACCGCGTAGGCGGTCTCCTTCAGCTTATCCGGGAGACCGGCGACGATCTGGCTCAACACCTTCTCCAGGCCGTCATCCTCGGAAAGCAGCTCGGCGCAGGCCTGGGCCTCCTTGGGCAGCTTTTCCAGGTCGTAGTCGGCAAAGACCGGCAGGTGCGAGACGATCTCACCGATGGTCTTCATTTCGGCGTCGGTCATATCGCGGTCGGCCGCGGAAACCAGGACCATGGTGTGGACGAGGGCCGTGTGATGCTGGGACATGCGTCTCGCTTCTCGCTGTGCTGATGGAACCGGGCCCCCACGGGGCCCCTTTGCCCTCGCGGGGCGGCAGAGACTAGTCAGGCCGCGCCCGCAAGGTCAAGGCCCGGCGGCGCCCCGGCCCGCCCTGCAAGGACAGCATAGGGGGTTGCGGTCTTTGCGCTCGACAGCCACGCGCGTGGCGGGCACTGTCCGCGCCATGGGCCCGATCCTCAACGTCGTCTTCCCGATCTTCGCCATCATGGCCGCGGGCTACGCCGCGGGCCATTTCCGCATCCTCGGCTCGGCCAGCAGCGAGGCGCTGAACCGCTTCGTCTATTTCATCGCCCTGCCGGCACTGTTCTTCGTCTCCATGGCGCGGGTTTCACTGGACGAGGCTTTCAACCTGCCCTTCCTGGGCGCCTACGGCGGCGGCGCGGCGGCGGCCTTCCTCATCGCCGTGGTCGTCGCAAAGTTCGCCTTTCCCAACCGCCTGGGCGCGCTGGGCCTGGCCGGGCTGTCGGCCAACTTCGCCAATACCGGCTACATGGGCATCCCGCTGCTCATGCTGGCCTTCGGCGAGGCCGGGATGCTGCCGGCGATCGTCTCCAGCATCCTCAACGGCGCCGTCATCATGGCCTTCGGCATCGTGCTGCTGGAGCTCGACGTGCACCAGGGCAAGGGCAGCCTGGTGGTGGTGAAGAGCGCGCTGCGCGGTGTTGCGCGCTCGCCGCTGGTGCTCTCCGCTGTCGGCGGGCTGCTGGTCTCAGCCTCGGGGCTGCCGCTGCCCCAGGCGGTCTCTGCCTTCTGCGACATCCTCGGCGCCTCGGCGGGCCCCTGTGCGCTCTTTGCCATTGGACTCTTCATGGTCGGCAAGTCACCCACCGCCGGCATGACCGAAGTGTCCTGGCTTGTCTTCCTGAAGCTGCTGATCCAGCCGCTGGTCACCTGGTGGCTGGCCTATCACGTTTTCACCATGGAGCCGGTCTGGGCCGCCGGGGCGCTGATTCTGTCGGCCTTGCCGACCGGCGCCCTCGTCTTTGTGCTGGCCCAGCAATACGACATCTACGTGCAGCGCTCGACCGCCGTGATCATGCTGTCGACAGTTGTTTCGCTGGTTACGCTCTCGGCGCTTTTCGTCTGGCTGGGGATCGGTTAGGGGGCGGCGTGGGAGCCGGCGGACGTTGGGGGACGCCCGCCGGCCCGTCCCGGCCAGCCGCTAGGCTTCGTCGCCTGCCGCTGGGGCTCTCTTGCGGCCCGTGATCATGGCGCGCACCAGGTTTTCATGGTGCTTCAGGCTGGCCAGGACCACGCCCGCCAGGTGCAGGCCGACGAGGACCAGCAGGAGGTTGGCCAGGGCTTCGTGGAGCTCTTCGACCCAGTCTTCACCCCAGAACATGTCCAGGGTGGTCATCCAGCCCGTCAGGCAGAGCGCCGCCAGGCTGAGGATGAGCGCCAGGATCATCGCCCCGCCGGCCGGATTGTGGCCGAGGTAGCGGCGCTCCCGCCCGCTCACCAGGTCCTTGAGGTAGGCGGCGACGGAGCCGGGTGTGCGCAGGAACTGGGTGAAGCGGGCGTAACGCGGCCCGAGCAGTCCCCAGACCAGGCGGAAGGCGATGAGCGCCGCCGCCGTGTAGCCCGCCCAGATGTGCAGGTCGTCCCACTCGTCGGCGGAGATCCAGGCCACCGTGAAGGAGGCGACCAGGGACCAGTGGAAGATCCGGACCAGGGGGTCCCACACTTTAACCGTCGCCGTCATGGTCTCAGCTCTTCGTCTGCACGACCGCGAAGGTCTTGGGGTCGAAGTAGACCTCCATGCGCTTGCCTTCGGCATCGAAGCCGTAGACCTCGTAGCAGCCGTCGTCGATCTTCAGCTTCTTCACCTTCCAGCCTTCGCCTTCCAGCTTCTGCTGCAGGGCTTCCTGGGGCTGCCACTCGGCTTTCGGCACGCTGCACTTGTCGCTGGCGAAAGCGGCGCCGGAGGCCAGGACAGCGGTGACGGCGGTGGCCAGGGCGGCAGAGAGAACCATGGATTTCATTGAAACACCTCTTGATGGATTCAGGTTGGGGTTCGGACGGCGACAGTTCTGCGCGTGGGCGCTGACAGGAAACTGAAGTGGCGAGAAAGAGTTGTTCAGCTTGGCGTAAGCTTGCTATGGGAAGTCCGCAGACTCCTTAGTTCGGCCTCTTCACGGCCCCATTTTTTGGCCGCTTTTTGCCCCATCATGGGGTGGCCGGCCCAGCAAAGCAGGCAGTCCATGCGCGTTCTCTTGATCGAAGACGAGCCGGTTCTCGGCCAGGCAGTGCAGGAGCAGGTTGCCGCCGACGGTCATGCCGTCGACTGGGTGACACGCCTGGACGAGGCGGACGCCGCCCTGCGCGCGGTCGACTACGGCCTGGTGCTGCTGGACCTGCATCTGCCCGACGGCCGCGGCCTGGACCTCCTGAAGACCATGCGGCGCGGCGGCGACCAGCGCCCGGTCATCATCCTCACCGCGCGCGACCAGATCAGCGACCGCATCGACGGGCTGAACGCCGGCGCCGACGACTACCTGGTGAAGCCCTTCGACCTGGACGAGCTCAGCGCCCGGGTCATGGCGGTTTCGCGGCGCTATGCCGGCAATCCCAATCCGGTGATCACCGCCGGCGACCTGAAGATCGACAAGACGGCGCGGCGCGTGTGGCGCGGCGAGGAAGCCATCGACCTCACCAAGCGGGAGTGGGCGATCCTCGATCTGCTGACCCAGCGGGCGACGGCGGTGATCTCCAAGGAGCAGATGGAAGAGGCGCTCTACGACTTCGGCTCGGAGATCGAGAGCAACACCGTGGAGGTGCACATCAGCCGCCTGCGCAAGAAGCTCGGCCGCGACGCCATCCATACGGTGCGCGGTGTCGGCTATCGCCTGGGCGCGGACTAGGGGGCGGCGTGAGCGGCATCAGAAGTTGGAGCATCTCGCGGCGGCTGATCTCCGGCCTCACTGCGGCGCTGATCCTGCTGTGGCTCGTCGCCGCCGCGATCGCCGGCAGCATCGTCAGACACGAGGTCAACGAGGTTTTCGACAGCGCCCTGCAGGAAACCGCGCAGCGCCTGGCGCCGCTGGTGGTCAGCGGCTTCACGGTTTTGGAGGATGAAGAAGAGGACGACGATGAGGAGAAAGACGGGGAGGAGCCGCACGAAGTCCGCGTGATCTCGGAGAACCTGGAGTTCGCCGCGCACGAGGAATACCTCGTCTACCAGGTGCGCGACGCCAACGGGCATGTCCTGCTGCGCTCCCACGATGCGCCGGCGAAAGCCTTTCCCGTGGCGCTGAAGCGGGGCCATGCGGAGGCCGACGACTGGCGCTTCTTCACCGAGCGTGTGCCCCCGGGCCGGATCTTCATCACCGTCGGCGAGCCGCTGTCCCATCGCCGCGAGGCGGTCTACGAGACCCTGGGCGGGGTGGCCGCGCCGCTGGGCGTGCTCATTCCCCTGGCCGGCTTTGTGATCTTCTGGACCGTGCGCCGCAGCCTGGCGCCGGTGGCCGAGGTGCGCGCCGCCCTGGATGCCCGCGGCGGCGGTGACCTCTCGCCGCTTCCCTATGAGGCCATGCCGGAGGAACTGGCGCCCATTATCGCGGACGTGAACGGCCTGCTGGCGCGGCTGGAAAGCGTGCTGGAGAGCGAGCGCGCCTTCGCCGCCAACTCGGCCCACGAGCTGCGCACGCCGGTGGCCGCCGCCCTGGCCCAGACCCAGCGCCTGGCCGTCGAGCTGCGCGGCACGCCGCAGCAGGCCCGCATCGACCAGATCGCCACCACCCTGCATCGCCTCGGCGATCTGGTGGAAAAGCTGCTGCAACTCGCCCGCGCCGAGTCGGGCATCGCCCTCAGCCGCGATCCCGTGGACGTCATGCCGGCCATGCGCCTGGTGGCGCAGGAGTTCATGCGGCGCGGCGACACCGCGGGGCGGCTGCACTTCGACGACGGCGGCAGGTCGCGGCTGGTGGCGCGCATCGACATGGACGCCTTCGCCATCGCCCTGCGCAACCTCATCGACAATGCCCTGCACCATGGCCGTGGGGGTGGGCCTGTGGTGGTCCACATAGAGAGCGACGGCTCGATCCACGTGGTCAACGGCGGTCCGGTAGTGCCGCCGCAGCGCCTCGCCACCCTGACCCGGCGTTTCGAGCGCGGCGCGGCCGAGGCGCCGGGCGCTGGCCTGGGTCTCGCCATCGTCGAGACCATCCTCGCCCAGTCCGGCGGCAAGCTGGAACTGCTGTCACCGGCGCGGGGGCGCAGCGACGGCTTCGAGGCGGTTCTGCGACTTGATCTTCGTGAGGGGGCTGAGGTTCAGCCAGGCGCGTAGCGCCCGGCGGGCCCGCGTGCTGCCGAGGGCTTCCAGCCGCCCGCTGGAGAGCGCCTGGGGCAGCGGCAGGTCGCCGCGCACGATGTAGATCATGTCCGCCAGGCTGCAGGCCAGGTAGAGGTCGACCTCGAAGCCCGGATCCTCCAGGCAGAGCTCGCACTTGCCCTCCCGGTTGATAAACCACCAGAGGCGCTTGTCCTTGGGCTGGTCGGTGAACTCCACCTGCACCAGGGACTGGCGCTTGCCGAAGGCGGTGGCGTCGGCGCCGCGCTCCAGCGACCAGACCAGCAGGCCCAGGTCGATCTCGCCTTCCACCAGCTGGCGGCGCGACCAGCGCTGGCCCCAGGTGCCCAGCGCCACCACCAGGGGAATGAACTCGCGCCCCGGTTCGGTCAGGTGATAGGTCCTGCCGCGTGCACCCTTCTGCGGGCGCGTTTCGATGATGCCTTCGGCTTCCAGCTGCTTCAGGCGTTTCGACAGCAGGGTCGGCGACATCAGCGGCACCCCGCGCTGCAGCTCGGAAAAGCGTGTCGCGCCCGCCGCCAGGTCGCGCACGATCAGCGGCGTCCAGCGTTCGCAGAACAGCTCGGAGGCCTTGGCGACGGGGCAGAACTGGCCGTAGCTCTTCATGGCTTTCTCCTTTGTGCCGGG
>JBNKHC010000136.1:0-10517 GCA_050290145.1 Kiloniellaceae bacterium
TATTTCCTGGCCGAGCCGGTGATGCGCGACATCTGGTCGGGCGCGCAGGCCGACAAGCAGCTGCGCGAGATCGAGCTGGACCACAGCCGGGCGATCGGCGAGTTGATGGCAGGCACGCTGCTGCGGCTTTTTCCCAGGGCGGACAAGGCCGACGTCGAAACCCGCGCCTTCCTGCTCATGCACCTGGGCGAGGCCACCATGCGCCTGGCTGTTTCGGTAAAGCGCAGGCAGGGCGACGCCTTGGTCGAGGCCTTCAAGAACTTGGCAGCGCGGGAGCTCGCCAATATTGCCACCGGCGCGCGCAAGCGCCGCTGATGCAAAGAAAACCGGCCGGAAACCGCCGGGCGCCGCTCCCAAGGAGGGAAAAGCAAACGCCCGACGGCTCCGGCCGAAGGTTACCGGTCCCCACGGTAAACTGAGGGGCGTTCGTTGGGGTCCGGGGGAGCGGCGGGATGTTTCTGGAAATTCATCCTTCGAGACGCCCCTTCGGGGCTCCTCAGGATGAGGTATTGGGGTGGGCCGCGCCCTGAGGAGCCTGCGCCAGCAGGCGTTTCGCAGGGCGAGGCCCGGTCGCCCTCTGGTACCGCCGCTCCTTTCCCCAGCCGCGCCTGCTGGAAGCCCTGGCCGGGGTCATCCTGGAACAGTTGCCGGACAGCGTCACGCCGCGCCGCGCCGCCGCTCAGACGGCCTGAGTTTCAACCTCTGGGTAGTCTTGCCGCGCCGCTTTCGTGACGCGCGGTCTGGTTGGCGCGCATTGCGGTGGAATGAAAAAGCGTCCCTAGACGTTTCTCCCTAATCAACAAGAAAACCTGACGGGAGGAACATATGGAGCCGAAAAAACCTCTGGCTCATCGGGGGAAGGGTCTTTTTGAGTTTTTCGAGCAGGATCCGGCGGAAGCCGACCGGCAGTTCTTTGGCCGCGTGCCCAACAGCAACCGCCGCGGCTTCCTGAAGGGTGCCGGCCTTGCGACCATGGGTGCCATGGTGGGTGGCGCCATCCCCTTTTCCGAGAACATGCCGGCCGGGTTCATTCCGGTGGCGCTGGCCAATGAAGACGTGCTGGTCGGCAAGGACGGCCTGACGTTGTTGAATGACCGTCCGGTCAACGCCGAGACGCCGCCGCATCTGCTCGACGATGCCATCACGCCGACCAACCGCCACTTTATCCGCAACAACGGTCTCGTGCCGGACGACATGGATGCGGCGAGTTGGCGCCTGACCGTGGACGGCCTGGTCGACAACCCGATGGAGCTCTCCATCGCCGACCTGCGCAGCAAGTTCGACGTCGTGACCATGGCGCTGACCCTGGAATGCGGCGGCAACGGGCGTGCCTTCTTCGATCCGCCGGCCAGCGGCAACCAGTGGACCCTGGGCGCCGTCGCCTGCTCGCAGTGGACCGGTGTGCGGCTGAAGGACGTGCTGACGGCCGCCGGCGTCAAGAGCAACGTGGTTTACACCGCACATGTCGGCGCTGACGGGCATCTCTCCGGCGACCCGGACAAGCTGCCGATCTCACGCGGCATGCCGATCGCCAAGGCGCTGACCGACAACGTGCTGATCGCCTTCGAGATGAACGGCGGACCGCTGCATCCGATGAACGGCGCGCCGATGCGGCTGGTGGTGCCGGGCTGGCCGGGTTCCTGCTCCCAGAAGTGGCTGAAGCGCATCTATCTGCGCGACGTCGTGCACGACGGCCCGAAGATGACCGGCACTTCCTACCGCGTGCCGAACCGTCCCGTCGCGCCCGGCGAGGATGTAGCCAAGGAGGACTTCGATATCATCGAGCGCATGCCGGTGAAATCGCTGATCACCTCGCCGGAGACGGGGGCCTCCACGGCCAACCGCAGCATGGAGGTGCGCGGCCACGCCTGGTCCGGCGACCGCAGCATCGATAAGGTGGAGCTGTCGATCGACTTCGGCGCCACCTGGATTCCCGCCAACCTGGACGCTGCGGTCAATCCGGGCGCCTGGCAGAACTGGCGGGCCAGCGTGGCCTTCCCCCAGGCGGGCTACTACGAGATCTGGGCCCGGGCGACCGACAGCGGCGGGGAGGCCCAGCCCTTCGCCATCGCCTGGAACCCGAAGGGTTACCTCAACAACACCATGCATCGGGTTGCGGTACGCGTTTCCTGATGCTGCGTGTTCATTGACAGCTGACGGCGGGGCGAAGGGGCCCCGCCGTCTCTTCCCCCCATTCCCCAATTTCCCCACAAGGAGTCTCAGCCTTGATTGCTCGTCTGTCCCTTTTCTTCTGCATGGTCGCCGCCGGTCTTGCGGCCGTCACCATGTCCAGTGAGGCGCAGGATTCGGACTACGGGGTGCTTCACGACGCACCGGGCGTGGACCTGACCTACGCCTACTGCGCCGCTTGCCACTCGGAGATGCTGGTGGCCCAGCAGGGGCTGACGCGCGCGCACTGGGACGAGCTTCTGGAGTGGATGGTCGAGGAACAGGGGATGGCGGAGATCGAGGAACCGGATCGTTCGATCGTCCTCGACTACCTCGCCGAGAACTACAACACCGACCGGCCGAACTTTCCGCGCCGATAGGTTCCCCGCGCTCTCCGCGAAGATCGATCTAGGCGCAGGGATTGGCGGCGCGGTAGGTCTCTGCCATGGCCGTGCGCAGGGGATCGTCGGGCACCAGCCCGTCGTCGATCGCCGCCTTGGCGTAGTCGGCGATGGCCTGGAAGCGCGCCGCGTCCATGCCATCAGCGATGACTGCGAAGCCGAGCTTGCCGATCCGCCAGCCGACGAAGAGTTCGCCCTTAGGCGGCGCCCAGCCGGCGGCGTCGCCGCCCGCGGCCAGCGGCGCGATGGCGGCGATAGTCAGGCTGCAGCCGCGCATGCCGCGGTAGTGCATCAGCAGGGACTCGCCTTCCTCGTCCTGGTGGGTGCGCGCCGTCACCAGGTAAAGCCGTGAGGCGCGCAGATCGGGCACCGCGAAATCGTTCAGACGCCGGCTCGACACCACCGGCAGCGGCCGGTTCTGCTCGACGACAAAGGTTTCCTCGGTAAGCGCCGTATGGGCGGCGGCCAGCTTCTCCTGCCAGCTGAGGTCCGGCTCCAGGGGCAGATAGGCGAAGACGGCGATCAGGGCCGCCGCCACGCAGGCCGCCACGGCCACGGCCGGGCGCCGCCAGCCGCTCGCGGCCTCCTCCACGCTCGGGCGGTCGGCGGCCAGCACCCGCTTTACGGCGGTAATCCGCGCGAGCGATTCCTTCAGGGCGGGGTCCTCCGCCACTCTGGCCTCGAGCCTCCTGCGGGCCTCTCCCTGGAGCTCGCCGTCGGCGTAGGCGTTGAGCTCCTGCCAGAGCTTGTCGTCCTTCATTCCCGTTTCGCCTTTGCGGTTCTTGGCAGACGCACCACCTTGGCTGCGTCCAACTCCTGCAGCAGCCGGGCCCTCGCCCGACTTACGCGGCTCATGACCGTTCCTTCCGGGATTTCCAGCACGGTCGCGACCTCCGTATAGCGCATCCCCAGGACATCCACCATGCAGAGGATTTCCCGGTGGTCTGGCATCAAGCGGTCAAGGGCCTGGCGGACGACAATACGGTCGATCGGGCTGATTCCCGGCGTCGCAGCGCCTTGTACAAAACGTGCGAGCTCGCCTTCGTATTCCCGCCGCACGGTCCTTTTTCTCGCCAGGTCGATATGCAGGTTGCGTATGGTCTTCAGCAGCCAGGCTCTAAGCGCACGCCGGTCGCGCGGCAGCCTCCGGGCGGAGAGAGCCCGCGCTATCGCTTCCTGCACCAGGTCGTCTGCCTGATCGGGCTGCTGCGTAATGGCAATGGCAAAGGCGCGAAGTTCTCCGCGTATCTCTACCAGAGCCTTTTTCCGCCCCCTGATCATCCCCTAAGCCGTCCCTTTCCTTTTGTTTTTTGGGTCAGCTTTCGATGTTTGAGCATAGACAGGATATCGGGCGCTCCCGGGCTTGCATAGGCCCGTCGGTTGCGCCTGCTCCAGTCCGGATTCCGGGCAAAAAAGGGCGCTCCCTGGGGAGCGCCCCCTTGCCTCGCCGCTGCGTAAGCGGTCAGTCAGGCGTCGCCGCCTCCAGGGTCACCGAGTAGAGCCCGACGTTATTGAGGTCCTTCAGCGTCACCGTCATGGCCCTGGTCTCGCCGTCGCTGCGCAGCTGGCCAAAGAACTGCAGGCCTTCGCTGGGCGCCGGGTTCGGCTTGCCGCCGTGCAGTGTGCGTCGGCGCTCAGCCAGACGATCTGCTCGATCCGGTTGTTGTTCGCGAAGCGCAGCGGGTCGGCGATGTCGTTCACGCGGCAGTTTTATGACTCATCGGTCCTGCGCTCACTGCGCGCAGGTAGTGCATCCATGCCGTGTATTCGCCAGGGGTTCTCTTGCCGAGACTGGTGAATCTTCAACGTCTATTAACGCTTATATGTTGAAATTTATACATGCCACCAGAAGCTTAGGGGGTTTTCGGCCTTTGCCGACAAAAGCGCAGTTGGCCGAGGAGCTCGAGAAGCTCCGGCGGCGCGTGGAAGAGGTTGAGCAGCTTGAAGCCGAGCGCTCCAAGGCCGACGCTGCGCTGCGCGAGAGCGAGGCGCGCCTGCGCGACTTCGCCGCCGCGGCCTCCGACTGGTTCTGGGAGATGGATGCCCAGCTGCGCTTCTCCTTCATGTCGGAGCGTCTGCGCGAGGTCACCGGCGTCGATCCCAACAGCACCCTGGGCAAGACGCGCCAGGAGATCGGCGCCGGCGACACCGACGCCGACAAGTGGGAAGCCCACCTCGAAGACCTGCAGGCGCATCGTCCTTTTCGCGACTTCCGCTACGTCTACATCAGCGACGCCGGCGACCGGCAGTACTGGTCGATCAGCGGTGTGCCGCTGTTCGACGACGACGGCACCTTCCTCGGCTACCGCGGCACCGGCCGTAACCTGACCGAGGAATACCGCGCCCGCCGCATGGCCTTCGAGGCGCAGGACCTGCTGCTGCAGGCCATCGAACATTTCACCTCGGCGGTGGCGCTGTTCGACAGCGAGGACCGGCTGCTGCTGTTCAACGACAGCTACGTCGAGATCTTCGGCCCGGCGGCCAATCACATCGGCCCCGGCATGACCTTCGAGGAGCTGGTGCGCCTGCAGGTGAAGCATGGCATGATCCCCGCCGCCTTCGGGCGCGAGGAGCTGTGGGTGCAAGAGCGCGTCGATCGCCACCGCAACCCGGTCGAAGAGTTCGAGATGGAGCGCGCCGACGGACGCTGGTTCCGCTTGCGGGAAGAGCGCACCGGCAATGGCGGCATCTTCCTGACCGCCACCGACGTCAGCGAGACCAAGACCATCGAACGGGCCGAGCGCGAGATTCGCGATCGCCTGCGCGCCGTCATCGACCACCTGCCCGCCGGCCTGGTGCTGAAGGACAAGGACGGCGCCTACCTGCTCGCCAACCAGCAGTTCAGTGAACTCTACGGGCTGCAGAGCAACGAGATCATCGGCCAGTCCGCCCACGACCACTTCCCGGCAGCCGAGGCCGAGGTGATCAACGCCCAGGACCGTACGGTGCTGCGTACCGGGATCCCCATGGAGGCGGAGATGGAGGTGACGCGGCACAGCGGCGGCAAGGTTTTCGCCATGATCACCCGCTTCCCGGTGCTCGACTCCAGCGGGAATGCCATCGGCATCGGCGGCATCCACATGAACATCAGCGAGATCAAGGAGAAGGAGCAGCAGCTGCGCGTCGCCCGCGACGAGGCCGAACGCGCCAACCACGCCAAGTCGGCCTTCCTGGCCAACATGAGCCACGAGCTGCGCACGCCCTTGAACGCCATCATCGGCTTTTCCGAGATCATGGAGCAGGGCCTCTTCGGTCCCCTCGGCAATCCGCAGTACAGCGAGTACGCCGAGGACATCCGTCGCAGCGCCAGCCACCTGCTGTCCATCATCAGCGACATCCTCGATCTTTCGAAGATCGAGGCCGGGCGCATGGAGCTGCACGAGGAGTTCTTCGACCTCGCCTCGGTGGTGCAGTCCTGCCAGACCATCGTCAAGGAAGCCGCCGCCAACGCCGGCCTGGCGCTGCGCACCCTGCTGCCCGACGGCCTGCCGTCGCTCTATGCCGACAAGCGTTCGGTGCGCCAGATCCTGCTCAACCTGCTGTCCAACGCCATCAAGTTCACGCCCAACGGCGGCGGCGTGATCGTCGAGGCGCGGCAGGAGCTGGGCGGCCAGCTGGCCCTAATCGTGCGCGACACCGGCATCGGCATGTCGGCCGACGACATCGAGATCGTGATGCAGCCCTTCGGCCAGGTCGAAAGCGCCCACACGCGCAGCCACGACGGCACCGGCCTGGGGCTGCCGATCACCCGCTCCCTGGCCGAGATGCACGGCGGTTCCCTGGAGATCGAGAGCGAGGTGGGCAAGGGCACCTCGATCACCGTGCGCTTCCCCGCCGAGCGGGTCGGTGTCGAGGAGCTCTACAAGGCCGAAGAAGACCGCCAGAGCGCCTGAGCAGCAACGCCGGGCATTCAAATGGAACGACTCCACCGGCCGGGATAACCGGCAGCGGTGGACCACGACATTCCATCCGGTTTCAGCCGGGCCGATTGACGTGGGTCAATGCCCAGATCTCGCAGTGTGGCAATTCTGTGACTTATATAACACTCTTTGTGGGTGAATTAAGTCGCCTCCCAATCCACTCAAGTCCCCACCTTCAGAGCCACGCAGCTGTCGGCGCCTGGCCTGGTGAACCAGGCGCCGGTTTTTGCGGCGGGGTAGTGACGAAAGAAGCGGAGTCGAAGAGTCCTGGAAACTGGAGATGCCAGACATGCCGAAGCCTCAAGATCCTCCCATCCCCGGCGCCATTCGTGGGACCAGGTTCGACGACCTGATCACTCCGGAAGGATCGCAGAGCTTTTTCTATAAAGGAAACAAGGCCTTCCCGCTGCACGCGGACACGACGGAGGGCGACGACACGGTTCAGGCTCTCGAAGGACAGGACACGGTCTATGGCGCGGGCGGAAACGATCTGATCTATGGCGGCAACGGCAAGGACCACCTCTTCGGCGAAGCAGGACGCGATACGCTGTACGGCGGTACCGGCGAGGACACGCTGGAGGGCGGCAGCGAGGACGACGTTCTCCACGGCGAGGAGAGCAACGACGCTCTGTCCGGCGGTGAAGGCGCCGACAGGCTCTACGGCGGTCTCGGCGACGACACGCTGAACGGCGGTGCGGGCGACGACACTCTCGACGGAGGAGGCGGCTCCGATACCGCCGTGTTCGAGAACAGCAGCGGGGGCGTCACTGTCGTCATCGACGAGAACGGCAACGGCACTGCCACCGGATCCGACAGCGGTACGGATGTGCTGATCGGCATGGAGAATTTCACCGGCGGCGCCGGCAACGACGTCCTGCCGGGGAACTCGAGCAGCAACTTTCTGGCCGGCGGTGCCGGCGACGACAGCCTCTATGGCTATGCAGGTGCGGATGAGCTGGTTGGCGGGACGGGGGATGACTACCTCGACGGGGGTGACGACGACGATACCCTTACGGGCGACGGCAAGGACAGCGCCGACGGCGATGACATAATCCTTGGCGGCGCCGGAAACGACACCCTCTACGGCGGCAATGGCGACGGCAGCCTGGTACTGCCGAGCGATGCCGACATCATGTTCGGCGAATCTGGCGATGACCTTCTTATTGGGGAATCCGACGGAGACCAGATGTTCGGCGGCGACGGTGATGACACCATGTTCGGCGGCAATGGTCCGCTCGGCGGCTTGCTGGGCGACGATGCCGACCGCATGGACGGCGAGGCCGGCAACGACCTCATGTTCGGCGAGGGAGACGACGATTCCATGGCGGGTGGAACCGGAATGGACACGCTCTATGGCGGTCCCGGCGCCGATCTGCTCTTCGGAAATGAGGATAACGACCGTCTTTATGGTGAGGAGGGCGATGACACGCTCTGGGGAGAGGACGGCGATGACACGCTGGATGGTGGCGCAGGCAGCGACGAATTGTGGGGTGGTCCTGGAGTGGACTACGCGGACTACCGGGGTCTCTCCAACGGTATTTATGTTGAGCTCTATAACGGTCTTGCATACGACCCCGGCAGTGGTGACCTCGATACTGTTCTCGTAGAGGGTGTGTTCGGATCAAATTATCAAGACTTCCTGTATGGTGATCCCTGGGGCAACTTCCTTATCGGCAATGGCGGCGATGATATAATCGGAGCTTTCGACGGGAACGACGTGCTCGACGGTGGTGCCGGCAACGACACGCTCGAAGGATACGAGGGCGACGACACGCTGATCGGCGGACCGGGCAATGACGACCTCCTGGGCGGTGCGGACATCGACACGGCGGACTACAGCGCGGCCGGAGCGGGTATTTTTGTCAATCTAGACGTCAGCCTTGTGTCCGACGACGGGGACGGCGGCTTCGACTGGCTGGACGACATCGAAATCATAATCGGCACCCCCTACAATGATGCGTTCAACGGCGATACTCACGCCAATACCTTCTACGGGGGCAGTGGAATCGATTTATTTTCCGGTTTTGCCGGCGACGACTTCTTCGAAGGAGGTGCCGGCAATGATGTTATGATTGGCGGCTGGGGCAACGATTCGCTGTATGGCGGCGCGGACAACGACACGGCGGACTACAGTTTCGCCGGAGCGGGCATTGTTGTTGACCTGAGTGCCGGCTTCGCATTCGACGACGGGTATGGTGGTTTCGACTGGCTGGACGGAATTGAGAACATCGAAGGCTCCGCCTATAACGATCAGATTACGGGCGACAGCGGCGCTAACATACTAGCCGGCCAGTCTGGCGACGACTGGCTCTCAGGCGGCGCAGGAAATGACCTGATCAATGGCGGCGACGGGCGGGATGCGTTGCTGTTTTTTGACGCCGTGCAGGGCGTGAATATCGACCTTTCCGCTGAATACGCATCGAATGACGGGCACGGCGACGCGGATGTCATCCGGGACATCGAGATTGTTGTCGGCGATGAGCTCGGTGACAGCCTCATTGTCGGCAACGATCAGGACAACGAGCTGATCATCTATGAGAGCGGCAGCTCCGATTCCAGCACCATATACGGCGGCTTGGGGAACGACATACTCGAAGCCGGGGAAGGCGATTACCTGTTCGGCGAAGAGGGTGATGACCACCTTGGATATGCAGAGTATCAGGACGGTGGGTCAGGCAATGACATCCTCATCGGTATCAATGAAGGCTCTTATAGCAGTGATCTTACCGGCGGCGCCGATAATGACACCTTCACTTTTTATTGGTTTCAGAATTGGTTTTCGCCGCTCTATTCCAACAACGTCATTACAGACTTTGGCGATGGCGACGACCTGATCGACTTGAACGTGCGGGATCTGCTCACGGATACCTCCGACATCATCGAGCGGAGCCCCGGGGCTTTCACGGGGACCGTCGATGTCCTGGACTTCTTTGATCAGGGCGGGAAGGATTACGCAGTCGTGGCCGAGTATGTGGGGGGTGACGCGCGTATCTTCGTCGATGGCAACGGGGACGGAAACCTGACGACCGACTTCAGCGGTGACATGGCAATCGACCTGCTCAATGTCGCGCCCTACTCTCTCGACGTCAGCGACTTCCTGGTAACAGCGTAGGGGACATTGCGATCGGCGAAACAGAGAGAGGTGGTAAGAGCGGGCGTGCCGATGAGATACGGCAGGACCAGGTGACGTCCAAACCTGCATTGAGAGCGGCGCAGGAGCCACGCTGTCGTTGATCGGTGCTTGTCAGTGCGCGCCCTAGTTACACAGCTGCGGCAGGCGCGCCCGGCAGGCCGATGTCGGAAGCTCCCTCGGCCGCGGTCACCGGCTTGTCGTCGCCTCTCCGCCCACGCGCCGACTGCTTCTACTGCGGAGCCTTGTCGAACTTCTTCGTCAGGGTGTTCTCGGGGAGCCACGGCAAGGCGGATCGCCGCCAGCATTCGAACTGGGGGGCGAGATCACGGCGCTGCCGCGCGGTGCCTAGCCTGACGTTGTAGGCCTTCGGGTTCTCCCCCACATCCGTCGCATACAGGCCCGAGCCGCAATTGGGGCAAAAGGCCTGAACGCGCCGGTTCCCGCTTTCGCCCACTTTCACATATTCCTTGGGCGTCCCCCGCGTCAGCCGGAAGGACTCCGCGGAAACAATGGCGACCGTTCTGAATGCCGAGGCCGACAAGGCCTGACAGTCCGAACAATGGCAGATTCCTACCTTTTCCAGGTCAACTTCGGCTTCATAGGCGATCTCCCCGCAATGGCACGCACCATCGATCTTCATTTCCGGCAATCCTCCCGAGACGCGTTTCACAACCGGCTATCTGCCACCTGGCCCTGCCGAAACACCCCGACGGGCCAGCATGTCCAGAACACCGAGTTCACTAGCGGCCTCGCCCGCTTTCCAAGCCTACCTCAAAAGCAGCCGGCCGCTACAGCGGCCAGATCACCAGGATCACCGGCACCGCCACGGCGATGACCAGGATTTCCAGCGGCAGGCCCAGCCGCCAGTAGTCGCCGAAGCGGTAGCCGCCGGGG